>NZ_CP007203.1:1355047-1539558 GCF_000340565.2 Nodularia spumigena CCY9414 | reverse complement strand
GTAATTGCCCATTCTTCAATTTGACATCTGCGCGAGGGAAAGTAACTAACTTGAGAGCGTTTTTCTTATACCCTGGTAATTTTGGACGCTGCTCAACAGTTCCACCTTTAACGCCTTTGAGCAATCCAATAAACGACCGAAATGACTCAAATACAGTTGTTAAAGTTTGCTGTGCTACGTGGGAATAAAGAGCCTGAAAATGAGCGTTAGATTTCAATAGCCGATGCAACTCAGCTTTGCTCGGTATCTTGCCAGTTTTAAAGAATAACTGGCGAGAATAATATAGTCCACAGTTAGCAAGTTTGTTTGACTGTTCGCAAACAAACTCTAAGATGGCTCTCAATTCTTTGTCTGGACTGATTAAAACTTGTTGGCAACCATAATTAGACATTTTTTTGATTTTCGATGTATTGCTTAATAACTGAAATCGGCGCACCCCCAACAGTTGAAACAAAATAGCTATTTGTCCAAAGTGTTGGTAGCCGACTTTTTAGCCAAGGAAACTCTTGTCTCAAAAACCGAGATGAACGTCCTTTCATATATCGAATTAATTTTGCAATTCCAAATTGAGGATCTACCTCGACTAATATGTGTACATGATCTGGCATTACTTCCATCTCGATAAGTTCGCTCTTGAACTCTGTAGCTACTTCCTGCAAAATAGCTTTAAGGCGAACATCTACACCTTGAACTAAAACTTTCCTCCGATATTTGGGACACCAGACAACATGGTATTTACAAGAGTAGGTAATATTGTTGTTTGATTTGTATTTTTGGATCATTCCGTAATTATACAGCTTTGAGCTAAATAACAATCTAAAGATTATATGAAGCTGGTCTTATATATCTTTTTAATGCGGCTAAAGCCGCACCCGACTTATCCCCATGTCTGAAGCCAGGGGCTTGCGTCTCGTTTTTCGGTCACAACTACCGATTGTTGTATTGTCGGTGGTGGTCCAGCCGGGGCGGTTTTGGCTTTACTAATAGCACGTCAAGGCGTTTCTGTCAAGCTTTTAGAAGCGCATAAAGATTTTGATCGCGACTTTCGGGGGGATACAATTCACCCCTCTGTCATGGAAATTATGGAGGAATTGGGGTTAAGCGATCGCCTGTTACAATTACCTCATGCAAAAATGCACGGTGTGAGAATTCGCACTCCTGAAGATACCGTCACTTTAGCGGATTTTAGCCACCTAAAAACCCGTTACCCTTACATTACCATGATGCCGCAGGTTAAATTCCTGGAGTTCATCACCCAAGAAGCCGCAAAATATCCGCATTTTCACTTAGTCATGGGTGCAAATGTACAGGAATTAATTGCGGAAAATGGTATAATTAAAGGAGTACGCTATCGGCAAAGCGGCGGTTGGCATGAAGTTCGGGCTGTACTGACAGTAGGTGCAGATGGTCGTCACTCACGCTTAAGACAACAGGGTGGCTTTGAGTCTATTCAAGCATCGCCGCCAATGGATGTCCTCTGGTTCCGTTTACCCCATCACCCAGAAGACCCAGAGGGAGGCATAGGAAACTTGGCTAAAGGTCGGATTGTAGCTATGCTGGATCGTGGTGACGAGTGGCAAATTGCCTATGTGATTCCTAAAGGCGGTTATCAGCAAATTCGGGCTGCTGGGTTGGAGGAATTGAAAAAATCTGTTGTGGAAGTTGTGCCAAGTTTAAGCACCCGTATAGAATATTTACAAGATTGGTCACAGGTATTTTTTCTCTGTGTGGAATCCAGCCGAGTTAAACGCTGGTATCGTCCAGGATTGTTACTCATAGGTGATGCTGCTCATATTATGTCCCCAGTCGGGGGAGTGGGTATTAATTATGCCATTCAGGATGCTGTCGTGGCTGCTAATATACTTAGTCTACCTCTGAAAAACAAACACATAGAACTGAGTGATTTAGCTAAAGTGCAGCGCCAACGGGAATTACCTACGCGCTTTATTCAAGCATTTCAAAGCTTAATTCAGAAACGAGTTTTAGCCCCGGTTCTCAAATCACAGCAGACTTTTAAGCCTCCGGTTTGGTTACGGTTGCCTATTTTACGCGATCTTCCGGGGCGGTTGATTGGTTTGGGGATTTTTCCAGTTCACGTCAAAAGTTAATCAGAATATGGATTTGTGTCACGCATTCGTTGAAAACGTTCCCGCAGGGTAGGCGCAAAGGCGCAAAGGTAGGAAGGTATGAAGGTATTTTTTCTGCTTTGTAATGGTATAATTGTACTACTCATGCAGAAATCAATGCTCGTTTTAGTCAGGCAAAGTGGCGAATAGTATCCTAAATACTGTTCAAAGTGATCGCTTGGCTTTTATGCTAGAAAAGACCCAAGCTGAAAGTGTTGTCAGAATGTCGCTCAGGCAAATTACAATATAAAGCTAATAAAAATTCCTATTTCCCACTCAGTATTTTTACAGTCAGGAGGATTTAATGAATAGCTGCGTTTTAATGGCAGAAATCATTCAAGAACCACAGTTGCGCTATACCGCCGATAAC
This sequence comes from Nodularia spumigena CCY9414, assembly GCF_000340565.2. NCBI lineage: Bacteria > Bacillati > Cyanobacteriota > Cyanophyceae > Nostocales > Nodulariaceae > Nodularia > Nodularia spumigena. The sequence continues at coordinate 1,537,062 of NZ_CP007203.1, read as the reverse complement.
TTAGCCATCACGGAAATGTTGGTGCAGTTTCCTAATTCTCAGCGCACAGAAGACCAGTTAGTTACCTTAAAAGTGGTGGGCTGGGGGAATATGGCTACAGAAATTCAGCAAAATTATCATATAGGCGATCGCGTACTTTTAGCCGGACGCTTAGGAATGAATACTGTAGAGCGTCAAGAAGGTTTTAAAGAAAAACGTGCGGAATTGGTAGTGCAACAGATTCAAGGTTTAGGAAGTGGTTTGAGTTCATCACCATCAGTCACCGCAACACCCGCACAATCGCCATCCCCAGCAGTTTCACCTCCACAGAACGAAGTTTTACGTCCAGTAACCGCCCCGGCTACAACTCCCCTGAGCGTTGTTCCCCAACCGACAAACTTCGTACCCACACCCCCACCCCAAAACTTTGAGCGCACCACTTATCCGCCAGTGAAAGAGCAAGAACCAGACCCAGATGATATTCCTTTCTAAAAGGATGTTTGAAAAGTTTTGGGCGAATAATATAATATGGCTACGCTTCGCGTTAGCGATACGCTACTACACAAGCACGACGCGTAGCGGCTTCCCGTAGGGAAGTCCAGCGACCTGGACTAATAAAGAATTAAGGTTTTTAACCCGCGCAGGCGGGTTTTGTCTGGGTGGTTCCGCGACTTCTAGTCGCCAGGCTAGTAATAAATTAGACTTTATTAGGGATTGGGAATTGGGATACAAACAGGGGAAACTTAAGTGCGATCGCTGATCATTGATAACTACGATTCTTATACATTTAATCTCTATCAGATGATCGCCCAAGTCAATGGAGAACTTCCCCTGGTAATTCGCAATGATCAACTGAACTGGGAGGACTTAACAAAACTCAAATTCGATAATGTCGTAATTTCTCCCGGCCCCGGTCGCCCAGAAAAGACTAAAGACTTTGGTATCTGCCGACAGGTGATTGAAAATGTAGATGTACCTTTACTTGGCGTTTGTCTCGGTCATCAAGGACTAGCCCATGTCTATGGCGGAACTGTAATTCATGCGCCGGAAGTTAGACATGGGCGATTGAGTCAAATCTATCACAATAATTCTGAGTTATTTCAGGGAATACCTCAAAGCTTTTCTGTTGTCCGCTACCACTCTTTGATAGTCTCAGAAGATTTACCCAGCTGTCTGGAAAAAGTAGCTTGGACTCAAGAAGGGCTAATCATGGCGCTGCGTCATCGACATTTACCATTTTGGGGTGTGCAGTTTCATCCAGAATCAATCTGTACAGAATACGGCTGGAACCTGTTAGAAAATTTCCGTGAAATTACTCAAGAATTTGCTCAGAAGAAATCAGGAGTGGGGAGTGGGACGATTAAAGAGGCAGGGGAGCAGGGAGCAGGGAGCAGGGGGGAGTTAGAAATTACTTTACACTCCCGGCGATTTAACAACCTTTCCTCTTCTCCCTGCACTCCGGCTTCAACTCATTCTCAGTACCAAGTTTGCAGTCAAAAACTGGATATTTATCTGGATGCTGAACAGGTGTTTGTTCATTTGTTTGGGGAAGATACTCACGCCTTTTGGCTTGATAGCAGCTTGGTTGAACCTGGTGTTTCTCGTTTCTCCTTTATGGGGGGGACTGGTGGGTTAAATAGCTTATTGGTTGAGTACCGTACCCAAACGCAAGAAATCACTATTACTCAGTCAGGTACTGTGACACGCTGCACAGACAGTATTTTTGACTATCTCAAAGGGGAAATTGATCACAGACAGTGTAAATCTGATCAGCTACCTTTTGATTTTAATTGTGGGTTTGTGGGCTACTTCGGTTATGAAATTAAGGCAGAATGTGGTTCTGAGCTTGTGCATTCTGCGTCACTTCCTGATGCGATGTTTCTGTTAACTGATCAAATGATTGTTTTTGACCACCAAGAACAAACTATATATTTGGTGTGTCTGACTAAAAACCAGGAAACAAGACAAGCACAAACTTGGTTTGAGTCCACAGAAAAACAACTTCGCACACTCCCACCTCTTCCGCCTATTATCCCCGTGAGCGCTCAAGACCCCATAGTTTTTCGCCTCAGCCGTTCTCACGAAGCTTACATAAATGATATTCATCAGTGTTTAAGTGAAATCAAGGAGGGGGAGAGTTACCAAATTTGTTTGACTAATAAGTTTTATACAGATGCTACTCCTGAGCCATTGGGATTTTATCGCCGTTTACGCCGAGTTAATCCAGCCCCGTATTCAGCATTTTTGCGCTTTGGTGGGGTTGCGATCGCTTGTTCATCTCCAGAAAGGTTTTTACGAATTGACCGCACTGGATGGGTGGAAACGAAGCCAATCAAAGGAACTTCTAGACGTGGACAGACTCCCGCAGAAGATCAAATACTGCGTGAACAATTGCGTAACAGCGAAAAAGACCGGGCTGAAAATTTAATGATTGTGGATTTATTACGCAACGATTTAGGCTTAGTCTGTGAAGTCGGTAGTATCCACGTCACAAAGTTGATGGATGTAGAAACTTATGCTACGGTGCATCAACTTGTCAGTACAATTCGGGGTTATTTACGCGCAGATATGGCTGCAACTGATTGTATTAAAATGGCTTTTCCTGGTGGTTCGATGACAGGCGCGCCGAAAATCAGAACTATGAAGATAATTGATGAATTAGAGCAAGAAGCCCGTGGAATTTATTCCGGCGCAATTGGGTTTTTAGCGCTCAATGGTGCAGCAGATTTAAATATTGTGATTCGCACAGCAGTTTTCACTCCCAATGGTACTTCTATTGGTATTGGCGGTGGTATTGTGGCTTTATCTGATGCTCAAGCTGAATTTGAGGAGGCTGTTCTTAAAGCTAAGGCGTTAATTCAGGTTTTTTCTGCAAATGATCACGCAGAGTCGCAGAGTCGCAGAGAGTTTTTATGAGTTTAGATGAGCGATCGCCTATGATATTAACAACTATATCTGCAAAGTGCGATCGCCATCACTCATCAACAAATCGTGCAGAGACTATTAACGGAAATTACCCGGATTTAAACGCCCAGGGCTTTGAGGTTGAGACTGAGCATTACTGGCTGCTCCTTTTCGCAGAGTACCACCATCTTCAGGTGCAAGATAAGGTTTTAAATTGATAGCAGCTTTACTAGATGCACTCGCCCGATTATTAGCACCACCTAACAGTGTACGACCGAAGTTGTATAATTCATTGACTCCACCCCGACTGGAAGCGCCATAAGTGTTCACAGCTATTGTTTGTTGTCCACTATCAGCCGTCATCAAGTTTTGGAAAACATTATTACGTACTGCGTAGGGATCTTGTCCACGGGGTACTGTTACTACAATGCGACAGAACGGATTAGTCTGTGTAGTCACACAGATAATATTCTCATTATTTTCTACAGCTATTTGCAGTTCTTCTAGACCATCTGGGCGATACAATTCTAAGCGGCTAGCAATAGCTTCACAGCGTTTTTGTGGACTCCAACCACCCCCTAAAGTCTGAGGAGCCGCCCAAGGAAATAATTGTCCTGGCATATTTTGTGGCTGATACATAACTGTATACTGTCCATTTTGGAATTGACAGCTAAACCGAGTACCACTCGTTACACTTGGTGTGTTAGTTGGTGTTTGTATAGGCGTTGATGTTGTACCTCCTGAAGGTATTGTGGGGACAACAACAGCACCAGAATTAGCATCATTAAATTGAGCAAGCGCTACAGAATTACCGAGGATTAAAGATAAGCCCAGACTACTTAAAAATACCAACTTTAACGGTTGTGAAAACATAAATTATTGCCCAGTGTCAATAGAATAGGGAACTGATAATTTAACTGACGAATAACTTTGTATTTTTGATTCATCAAGAACCCGATTTTTTTGGCTCTTGTGATTTTTTATCTTTAAGTAGCTGTTTTACCCGTGCTTGCAGTTCTATATGTCTTTCCACTCCTTCATAAGCGTAGCGGTTATAATTACCACGAGAAATTAAATTTTCTAAATAACTAACTCGTTCACTACCGCCTGGGTGAGAAGATAACCACAAGGGAATAAAATTTTTCTGTTCTTTTTCTAATGTCACCATTAAATTACGCAAGCCATCAGCAGCATATCCGCCAGCCACAATCAAACGCGTACCCAGGTTATCTGCTTGACGTTCCATTTCACGACTGTAATTGAGTGCAAACAGTTGACTAATGTTACGACCCAGGGGTAAATATTGGGTGATATTAGCAATCAGGTTTCCTTGGGTAACTAATTGAAAGCCATGAGATAGGACGGTGTGAGATAATTCATGCGCCAGTAAACCAGCTAATTCTGCTTCTGAATTTGTTTTAGCGATCGCACCAGCATTAATAAAAATTTTACCTCCAGGAAGTGCAAAAGCATTGAGTTCTTCTTGGGGAATTACAAAAAATTCGTAGTTAAAATCATTCCTTCCCGCCACATTAACCAATTTTTGCCCAATTTCATTCACATAAGCCGTTACAGTTTCATCTGCAATTAAATTCCAATGTTTTTTTGCCTGTGTTGCTACAGATTCACCAATAGCTGCTTCACCTCTGAACAACATAATGGTAGAATCAATAGCAGAAAAAGGCCCTAGAATACTGCCAGTAACAGCATAACCTAATGCACCTGTAATCACATTTGCGATCGCATTACCTCTAATCTCTGACCTGACGTGAGATTTAAAACTATTGAGATTTTGGTCAGCTAAATTTGTAAATTCAGAAGCTTGGGGATTATTCGGGTTAAGAAGCGTAAATTGACGCGCCGCCAAAGACGCTTCCATCCATTTTTCAGCCTCAGCTAATGCGGTGACTTTAGCTTGAATTAATGATGATTCATGGGGATAAAGTGAAGATGCACGTTCTAATACATCTAATGCTTCTTTAGGGCGGTCATATTGTTTTAAAACTTCTGCAAAACGAAGATGACCAGGGATAAATTCTGGATACTGTTCAACCAATAATTGCAGAGGTACAATAATTCTTGTTTGCAGATTATTAGCAATTCCCGCCGCAGATTCCCGCCAATATACTTTACCTGCGGGAGAAAGTTGGTTAAAATCAAGTATTGCAGCTTTGCGTTCTGGCTCTGTAAATTTTGTGGTAAACGGTTCTTTTACCTCTCGATACAGTTTTTCGGCCTCAGAGATTTTTCCCGCCAGAAAAAGCTGATCTGCTGCTATGAGTTTTTGCTGACGAGCCAGTTCCTCTGGACTGAGTGCAGGTAACTCCGGCGGTTGCGGTTCAGTTTCTTCATCCTGGGCTTTTGGGGGTGTGCTGGTAGTCTCAACAATAATCGGCGCAGCAGGTTCTTGTGCGGGAACGGGTGCTAAAAGTTGCGTCAGGATAATTAACAGTGATGTGGTGAATGAAAGCAACACCCATCTTAAGGCTAACAACAGAGACTTTCTGGTTCTTTTCATATCGCTTAAATTCGCATGGAAATAGCTGCTCTTGGGTCATATCCGCTACCCTGACAAAACTCATCTACCCAAGAAGCCAGACTACAGGCCTGATTATGAGGTGATAGATTCACTTTACAGGAAACATCTTTGGGTTGTGGTGGCATTTTCCCATGATTACCATTATTTGGAACTGGGGGTTTAAGACACTCGCGTAAAAATAAAATCCCAGTTAAACAATTTCTCTGAAGCAGCAGAGTCCCAAACTTAATTGGTACATAATGAAACCTGGAATCCTTAAGTTTGCGGGAGGGTAGAGTTTTGGCTTTGTTAAGTACATCGATAGTAATTGCCAAAGGCGATCGCACTGGTTTATCTTCAAGTAGTAAACCAGACCGTGGTTTACGAGAATTTACCTTCTTAGTAGCCGGACGAGAAGCAACTTGACTAGCAACCGCAACCGATGAAACAAACTTTTCTCTGGGAATCCTCTCAGTATTTTCTCTAGATGCTGACACAGGTTCATGTAACCTTGGCAGTTCAGAAGTTAAGGTTTGAGATTCTAAAGTTTCCCCAGGAGAAAGCTGAGGAGTAACTGCAACTAAAGGTACAGCTTGACTTTCAGTATAGTTTTCTGCTAACAACCCGCTTTCCAACTGGGTTGTATATTTAGGAACCTCAGAATCAATTAAACATAACTCCTCATCAGGATTAAAATTGAGACCTAAAGCTGTAACAATCTCATCAGGATTATTATTCAGATTCAGGATAAAAGAAATAAGTTGATTAAACTGTGGCTCTAAAACCGACAAAGTAGCCAAAATAAACCCAGATGAAGGACGGCGCAGACCATCATAAGTAGCCCAAACCCTCATTTTAACCAACCAAGAACGATTTTCCTCGTAGTAACTCAGCCACTTAATTTTTACAGATTGACGTAACTGCTGAATATTCATAGATGCCTCCCTCCACTAACTTATATAGGACTTACGCAAAAACTCTCTTAAACCCTCTTCCCTCAGTGTACTCTGTGCCTCTGTGGTATGCGCTACGCGCACGCTACGCTAACGTTTATCCATAAATTTGCGTAAGTCCTATTATATTTTCAACTTACCTATTCCTCAGTATGAAACCGATAATAAAGCATTTTTTTCACACATTGACCACCCAACAAATGTTGTTCTACCACTAGAGGTACTTCATCAGGTCTAACGCCGCTATACCAAACCATATCCGGTAAAACCAACACCATTGGACCGTTACCACATTGTCCTAAGCAACCGCTAGCCGTTACCGTCACATCGGGGACTAAAAAAGTAGCAAAAGCGGCTAATACCTTAGCTGCACCTTGCTTTTTACAAGTACGATTTTGGCACACCCGCACACATCTAGCAGCAGAGTTGGGGTCTGCTTGAGGCGACTTGGATGATTGACTTATATTTGACATTTTTGTAATAAGTGGTAAATACCCTGAAAACTTACAACCGAGGAAATGGAATAATTCCCGCTCCCTTTCCTGACTCAGAACTAGGGAAATGAAAAAATTCCGGCTCCCTCTCCTTACTAAGGAGAGGGTTGGGGTGAGGTTCTATATTCTCAAAAAGTGAGATCCTCCCATACCCCATAACTAACAACTAATAACTAATCCTTTTGAGGCTAGCCATTCGCTGTTAAAAATGCGTGACTGATACCGGGAACCGCTATCACATAAAATGGTAGCAATAGTATGTCCTGGCCCCATTTGCTTGGCTAAAGCCACAGCCGCCCCAACATTAATACCTGTAGAACCGCCCATTAATATTCCATCCTTCCGCAGAAGTTGATAAACCACCCGTAAAGCTTCGGTATCATCTATCTGGATAGCATCATCAATGGGTGCGCCTTCCATATTGGCAGTAATGCGGCTATTACCGATACCCTCGGTGATAGAATTGCCCTCTATCTTGACTTCACCAGTTTTGATATAGCTGTATAGCCCGCTACCCATCGGGTCAGCAACCACACATTTTACAGCCGGATTTTTTTCTTTTAGATACAAAGACACACCAGCAAAAGTACCACCAGTACCAGTTGCAGCAGTCCAGCCATCAATTTTACCATCGGTCTGCGTCCAAATTTCCGGCCCTGTGGTTTCGTAGTGGGCGAGACGGTTGGCTAAATTATCAAACTGATTTGCCCAAATAGCATTATCTAACTCGGCGGCGATTCTGCCAGATAGTTTGACATAGTTATTGGGGTCTTTGTAGGGGACAGCCGGCACAGTCCGCACTTCTGCGCCCAGGGTGGTGAGTGCATCTATTTTTTCTTGAGATTGGGTATTGGGAATAATAATCAGGCATTTATAGCCTTTGGCGTTGCAAATATGTGCTAAACCAATACCTGTATTCCCAGCAGTTCCTTCAACGACGGTACCACCGGGTTTGAGTAGACCCTTTTTTTCGGCATCTTCAATAATGTAAAGTGCGGCGCGGTCTTTGACGGAACCCCCAGGATTAAGAAATTCTGCTTTACCAAGGATTTCGCAACCTGTTTCTTCACTAAAGCTGTTTAAGCGAATTAGCGGTGTGTTCCCAATGCTGCCGATAAATCCATTTTTGATATCCATTTTAACTTTCCTGAGTTCTGGTCTATAAAAATTTTGGCTTATTGCGGTGGTAATATTGAGAGATTCTTCAATCAAAATCCTAATACACCATATACATTCTCATATTAAAACTCCAATCTCTTCACCCACTCATTTTCTGCGACTCTGCGTGAGGTTTCCCCAAAATAATTTTGCCTCTTTCTGGAATCTAAGTGCCGCAAGTGGTATCTAACTTCTAGTTTCTCATCAGCCAGCAATACTACATCTAGAAGACGTTTCACTGTGGTTAATCCGAATAATTGTCAAATAATATACAATAGCTCTATTTTGCGAGTGCTGTTATCATTTCAATTATCATTAAAGGCTAAAATTGACCCTCTAATTCATGAAATCGTGGAAAAAGCTTAAAGAGAAAATATTAATTGATTAACTAAGCACATATTAAAACTATGTGAGTTTTGAGTAAAATATACCAAAGCTTTACAAATAAACACATAAATCAGTGTTATAATTCACCATTACAAATCAAGAATTATATTAACATCTTCATAAATATCTGCCATTGTCAACTTTAAACCAACAGAATCTAAACGCAATTTATCATCTTTACCCAAAACTTCCATTGACCAGTTACCGGAAATTTCTCGACGATAAACCTCTATTTTGATTTGGTTTTGGTAAACTAAGACATATTCTTGTAAGCTATCTAGCATTTGATAATTAATGCGTTTCTCTCGTTTATCTGTGGTTTCTGTGGAATCAGATAAAACCTCGATAATTAAGCTAGGACGAGTTTTAAAATACCTGTCTTTATCTTCAGGATCACAGGTAACTAAAATATCAGGATAGTAGAATATATCGGCGTTTTGTACCTTGACTTTAACTTTCATGTCTGACATAAAAGTACGACAGGAACTTCCGCGAAGATGGGAGCGTAATATGTTGTAAATATTACCTGATATTAGGTTGTGTTCTTCACTAGCACCCGCCATTGCAAAGACTTGTCCGCCTATATATTCATGACGAATATCGCTGGATTTCTCTGCTTCCAGGTATTCTGCAACTGTCAGAATATTTAAAGGAGATTGCATGGTTTTTATGTGGGATAAATTATTATTGATTTTCTGACTACCAAATTTTACTCATCTTCAAAATAAATCCTGGTAAAACGTTTTCACCGCTAACAGTTTCAGGATTTTCTAAACATTCTTCTGGTTGTCCAGGACGATAAATATAAACTCGGCAATGTTTACGGTCAATTAACCAACCTAATTGGATTTCTGGTTCCTGCATATATTCTACCATTTTGTCTTTTAATGGTTGCAGGTTATCAGAAGCTGACCTTAATTCAATGACAAAATCTGGACAGATAGGGGCAAATTTTTGTTTTTGTTCGGGTGTGAGTTTATTCCACCTGGTTGATTTTATCCAGGAAACATCAGGCGATCGCTCTGCACCTGTTGATAGTTTAAACCCTGTGCTAGAATCAAAACAAATGCCTGTATTGTCTTTTTCTGCCCAAACTCCTAGCTGTCCAGCAATATTAAAGTTACGGTTTCCTGTTTCTGAATCTGTAGGTGGTATAATTGAGATTTCTCCACATTTATTCCTCTCAATGCGTAAGTCGCGGTTTTCTTGACAGAATTCAAAAAATTGTTCGTCTGTCATTGCGATTGATGAGGGAAAATGCAATATCAAAGGGGATGAAAGCATGGTAAATCTCTCCTACTTTGCTTACCCAAACAACTTTATTATATCTATGGTACTTCTCAGAAATAAATTATCTAAATAAATGAACCGCACCAGACACAGAGAACACAGAGTTATGAGAGTTTGAGGGGTTTTTTGTGTTAGGTGGTTGAGTGTTTTTTTATTTGGAAGTCCTTATATAGCTGGGGAGTGGGGAGTAGGGTAAAAACCTTTCGGTGTCTAAGTTTTATGATCAGTTTATGTCCTAACTTCCTTGGCGGTTGCTATATATAAAAATGGTGGGTTACGCGATCGCTAACCCACCCTACGAATATAATAATATTGGTGTTAATTAAACTTACTTGTTAGGTTGAGGTGTCATCCGCAAATAAGGTTTGATTTCCTGGTAGCCTTTGGGGAATTTCTCTTTGAGAACTTCGGGGTCTTTCAATGATGGTACAATTACGCAGTCTTCTCCATCTTTCCAGTCAGCTGGTGTGGCTACGCTATAATTATCTGTTAATTGCAGAGAATCAATGACTCGCAATAGTTCATCAAAGTTGCGTCCGGTGCTGGGGGGATAGGTGAAGCTAAGACGCAGTTTTTTGTTGGGGTCAATAACGAATACCGAACGCACTGTGATGTTTGCAGCTGCGTTGGGGTGAATCATATCATAAAGGTCAGAAACCTTTTTATCTGCATCTGCGAGAATCGGATAATTAAGAGCGGTTCCTTGAGTTTCTTCGATGTCTCCCACCCAGCCATTATGGGAGTCAACATCATCAACGCTAAGTGCGATCGCTTTTACGTTACGCTTGTCAAATTCGGGCTTTAGTTTGGCAACTGTGCCTAATTCTGTGGTACAAACAGGTGTAAAGTCAGCAGGGTGAGAAAACAGCACTACCCAGCTGTCACCCGCCCATTCGTGAAAGTTAATATCGCCGTGTGTAGAGGCTTGTGTAAAGTTGGGTACTGTATCACCAAGACGGAGAGTCATGCAAGATTCCCTGTAATTTAGAAAGACTTATGTATTTTACATTGCCATCATCACATAAAACACAGTTTCCCCATTGGCTTTTAGCAGTTTGTAACAAAATTTCAATTTTGAGAATATAGAGAACAGCAAATTAATTAAAAGTTAAAAATCGTAGCATTTTCTCATAATTATCTGTGTTCATCTGTGTTGATCTGTGGTTAATTAATTCTTGGCATTTGTATAGATAAGATTAATTAATTTTATACTAATAAAGCACTGCTAGAAAAAATTGCTTATTTTGTCAGAATATCTTGGTAGGCTTGGATAATTTGACGGGCGATCGCACTCCAACTAAAATACTCTAAAGCATATTTTTGAGCATTTAACCCCCGTTGCTGACATTCTTGGGGATTTTGCAAAGCTTCTCCAATTAACTTTACAAAAGTTTCCACCTCTGTTGCACCTACCCACCCCGACTTGCTATCACGCACCTGTTGCCAAATATGCACCTGATCCGAAATAACCACTGGTATACCTGCTACCATAGCTTCAGCTACAGCAATGCCAAAATTTTCATAATAAGAAGGTAACACGAATAAATCAGCAGCTTGTAGTAAACTAGCTTTTAACTCACCACTGACAAAGCCTGTAATCGTAGTGTGCGATCGCAATGCTGAATTAGCAATTTGCTCTTTAATCTTTCGCTCATAATCTGGATCTTGAGAATTCGTCCCAGCTAAAACAAAGTGAAAATTGTGCTGAGACTCTAAAAGCTTTTCCAACGCTGGAATCAACAAATCTAACCCTTTCTTTTGGTCAATTCGCGACATAAACAGCACCAAAGGCGAATCTTGAGGTATTCCCCATTGACTACGGACTAAACTCCCCCCATTTTCCACCTTTTCCGGGGGAATTACACCCAAAGGAATCACCAAATCTTGCGTCACCACCCCAAAGCGTTCTGATATTTTCGCTTCTTGTTCACTGGTAAAATGAATTGCTGCTGCATCAGCTAAATTACGCCGTTCAATAAATGCAGCATAAAGCCGTTTTAACTGCTTTTTCTTCCGTAAATCAGCCGGATCAAGAGTTCCCAAAGGACGTAAAATATAAGGTAACTTTTGTTGATGACATACCCTAGCCGCAGCACTACTTACAGGAGAGAATAAAGCATGAATATGTGCCAAATCATATTCACAAGCATGAGCTTTTAGCCATTTTAATAAATCAAGAGAAAACTTATAACGTCGAAATGGGGCGCAACGAAAATAAATAATTTCATAACCATTTTGTTTCACTGGACAATTTAAAGTTACATCCAGAGGTTTTTGTCCACTATCACCATTACTATCAGTTGTAATAATCGTAACTTCTACATTTTCCTGCGCCAACCCAGAAGCCAGCCCAATCACCATTTGACTAGGCCCGCCATAAACAACAGAAATTGAAGGAATAACTTGTAAAACTTTCATAATTTTGCGTTCTTCTTTGCGCCTTTGCGCGAACCTTTAATTATTAACCAATTCTTGATAAAATTCAAACTGCTGCTGTGCTAAAGCTTTGTTAGTATATTTATTCATAGCTTTTTGATAACCCTTTTCACCGATATTCTTAGCAAAATCTGGTTTATCTATTAATTGAACTAAGCAATTAGCCAAAGCTGGAATATCGCCTTCAGGAAATACTAAACCAGCATCACCAATTACATGAGGAATTTCACCAGAATCAGAACCAATTACCGGAACTTTGCAAGCCATAGCCTCAATTATGACATGACCAAATTGTTCTTTCCAGCCCACAGCAGTTAAAGTTTTAAATTTATATGTAGTTTCTGAAGGTAGTACCAAAGTATTCATTAAATTGATATAATTAGCAACTTGATCATGGGGGACACTTTCCACAAAAATCACCCGTTCTCTCAGATGATTTTCTGTGGTAATTTTGATTAATTCGGCTTGTAACTCTCCTCGTCCCAGTAGTAATAATTTCCAAGGTTTATCTGTTATAGTTAATAAAGCTTGTAAAAGCGTTAATAAACCTTTTTCTGGGACAAAGCGCCCCACAAATCCCACCACGAAATCCTCAGATGTAATACCCAACTTACGGGCTAATTCTGGTTGTGCTTTGGGAGTAAATAAGCGTTCATCAACACCCAATTGGGGCAGAACTTTAATTTTACCTTGATATCCTCGTTGTTTGAGAACTTCCGCCCCATCTTGATTACCAGAAATGATCCCGTGACTATGGTTAAGATTATATTTCTCTAATAAATTAATCGGAAATTTTAGTTCATAGGGTAGATTCCACCAAGTAAAAAATATATTTTTCGCCTTGAGTCCTAATAGCTGATTGAGAAAAATCATTTGTGCATATGCTAGTCCTCTAGAACCTTGTTCTACTTGGATAATTTGGGGGCGAAATTCTCGGAATAAGGAAATTAAGTCAGTACCAAAGGTGAGAAGACCTTGATGATTTTGACTAAAGTTAGAAATTGGCACAATTCTAAAATTACCTTCATCGCGGTATTGAGTGGTAATAACTTTATTTTGAACTCCTCCAGGTTTCCAGGTTTTGGGGACGATAACTGTTACTTCAATTCCTGGTTTTAATTGAGCTAAAGCCCGTAATTTTTCACAGTTAAGGTCTACAATATAGGAATGACTAGCAACTAATATTCTCATAAAATTTGGGTATTTATTAATAGTCAAATATCAGATTTACATAGTTTTTGCTAATGACCAATGACCAATGACCAATGACCAATGACTAATGACCAATGACCAATGACCAATGACCAATGACTAATGACTAATGACCAATGACCAATGACCAATGACCAATGACTAATGACCAATGACCAATGACCAATGACCAATGACTAAACTTTTTGATCAAGGTGAGTATAAGTTTGACCATCATTCCAAATTGACTGAATGACAGTACCCAAAGCTTTGAGAAAACCTAAAGTGTAAAAAATACCGCGAGTGACAATTTTTATAGGGGAACCACTTTTATTACAAGGTGGGTGTCCGAGGACGTGACAGTCAAATAAAGCGGCGTATAGGCGTAAAGCTTGGATGGCGTTGAGGTTTTTTAGCGCCATTAAGAAATGATTGTGATAGAAGGTGAGTTGATATTTGAGCGATCGCATACTAATATCATGACAACCTCCAGTTTCCTCACCCAAATGTATCAAACAAGCCTCTGGATCATACCAGATTTTATACCCCGTCTGTCGGATTCGCAAACAAAAATCTGATTCTTCGCGCACCGCACTACCGCCAAACCTCTCATCAAAGTGCAATTTGTACTTAGTAAAAATTTCGCGGCGAAAAGACATATTACAACCCCTCGCTGTGAGAACTTGCTGGGGTTTGATGGTGTGGACTAAATCAATGTGATACCAAGCGATTCCAGGGTCCATTGCTTCGGGAGGTAAATATTCAATTTGCAACTCCCCACCAGAATCACTTAATTTACCTCTGTCAAATACCCGCCCAGCCACAGCCCCGATATCTGGATTCTGTACATAGTTTTTGGCATGGGCTGCTAAAAATTCCGGGGTAATTTTCACATCATCATCAATAAATAAGATTATTTCACCTTTTGCTCGCCGCACACCATAATTCCGCGCCCCTGGTAAACTCGCCCAATCTAAGCGAAACCATTGAATTTTGGCTGCTGCGGAGATTTTTTCCAGGTAAGCTTGCACTCCTGGTTGGTGTGTGGGAGATTGGTCTACTACTAAAACCTCAAAGTTGGGATAGTCCTGATTTAAAACATCTATGATACTATCTTGCAGCGTTTCTTCTCTCCCATAGGTGGGGATAATCACAGAAATAAAAGGCCAATTATTCATATTTTTATTTCGCTGGTCATGGGAGTAGAAGCAATTAAGAATTTAGCGGGAAAAATTTCTTCTTTTTTGTGGCTATAGGTTCGCCATTTTGCCTTTGTTGTTTATCCAGTAATGGCATTTTGAACAGTACCCCGGCAAAAAACCAATAGTATACAGCCACTGGATCAACATCTAAAGGATAATAGTAAGTGTTATAGCTAATAAACAGAATAAATATCCATAAAGCAGCTGCATAAGTGCGGAGATTAGGGTCTTTGATGGAACGATATGCTTTGAAACCAGTAATTGTCAGGGTCGTGACTAAAGCTAAAAATGCCAATACTCCCAGAATACCTACTTCATATAGTACTTTAGGGTAATATGCTTCCACTAACTTTGTTCTACCCAATGCCCGCGCTGAGTTAGTGGCTCTACCTAAACCACTGCCAATAGGGCTAACGACGTTTCTCCAATTTTCCTCAAACTGCTGGGCGATAAACTGTTCCGGTGGTGCAGATTCGACGCGATCCACAAAACTATTTGCCCGTTCTTGGATAATTGTCGGGTTAGTTGCCAGAGCAATTCCCAGAATTAGGGCTAGTCCTAATCCCATAGGGATAAAGCGTTTGAGGTTACGAATTTGACCAGTAGCTACTAGCAAGATGACAAAGGAAATCGGTACTATAGCGAAGGCAACTCTCTGTCCTGAGATGACGGCATTAATCAAAACTGTTGCCAAAGAACCTAAACCTACTAGCCGCCAAATCAATTTCGGATCTGTGAAACCTGTAGCAAAGGCAAAAAAGGTGCTAGAAATTAAAAACCATGCCCATTGCCAAGGGGCGACAAAGGTTCCTGGTAAGCGAATTAGTCCTTGGCTAGGGCTATAGAGTAGAGAACCGCCAAAATAACACCGGGCTTCGATTGCGGCTTTAAATAAATCGACTCCTGTGGCATTTCTAGTACCTTCACATATTCCAGTGGTGAGTAATAGGTATTGAATAATTCCCAGGCTACAGCAGGTAAGTATGATCACAACCTGTAGGCGCGATAAAAAGAAGAAGTCTTTTTGATTGCGAATTAAGTAGTAAGCACAACCAATTAAGGGTATGTAACCCAAAAATACTTTGATTCCGAGAATACCCATAGCTATGGGGATTTCATTGGCTTCTGTTTCCAGGAGTCCCACCGGGTCTGGATTTAGCTGTTGTCCACCATTGATAAATATCAGCGTTAGTAGGCAACAAACCAATAAAATAATTAGGGGAGTCTTAATAGCTTTGGGAACTATGAAGGGTAATCCTTGTTGGCGGCACGTTTGCCAAAATGCAATCAAGGCGGGAATATAGAAGGAATCTTTTGCCAGTTGTAAAATGGGATTGTTGCCGATGTAATAGGTGATAGTACCCGCAAAAGGCATATAAATTAGGAAAGCAAATAAGGCTGGACGGGGATATTTGTAGGAAAAGGACATAACGAGGATTCCTAAAACCCCAGGAATTACTGCCTTGATTCCAGCTACTAAAAAAAATAGAATGCCAAATAGGAGACTGGCAAAGCCAGTTATTGTCAGCAGGGTGGTAAATTCTTTACGTGCTTGAGCTGTTTGACGCTTCTGGGCTAACCGTTCTTTGAGGCTAGAAGCAGAAGATGCCTTGGTATCCTGTTTTTTTGACTTTTTTGATGGACCTTTGCTTTTGAGCATATAGGACTCCTATGTGATTTTTGTGGGGGTAGCCTGTGCTATGGGCTGACAAGACTCCATACACGGTTTCCTGTGAAGCTAATCGGCATTTAAGTTGCATAACAGGGTGGTACAGATGCCCACCCCACAAGAGTTTAATGTAATTTAAATATGCAAACTAAATGTTTTTCAAATTAAGAGTTTTCTGAGGATAGCAGTAATTTAACCGATTGAACCTCGGATGACTAGAAGTCACGCAATTATTCTCAGGACTTAGGCATAAGTCAGGGAAAATTGGAGAGGGTGGATTTGATTTGGGCAGTTTCAGGGAAGTTAGGCCATTTCAAATCCCAAATACTTTATTCTGCTAAGTGTTGCTGGACTTGAAATACTAATTCATTTGTCCAGTGGTGAGCCAGTTCAGCATTAGCGGCTTCTACCATGACTCTGATTACTGGTTCTGTACCAGAAGCCCTGACTAATATTCTGCCTGCATCACCCATTGCAGCTTCGGCTTGGGCGATCGCTTGTTGTACTGGTATAGAATCTTGCCAATTCATGCGGCGATCGCGATCTATAACTCGCACATTTCGCAATAATTGGGGGTAAGTCTCAAAGCTTTGATCTACCATTTCGCTCAGGGGTACACCAGCCTCTTTGACTAAAGATGCTATGTGTAAAGCTGTTAACAAGCCATCACCAGTAATGGCGTAATGACGGCAAAGAATATGACCAGATTGTTCACCGCCTAACATTCCCCCAGTTCGGATCATTTCTGCTTGTACGTATTGATCCCCCACCGCAGTCCGAATTAATTTCCCGCCCTGTTGTTCCCAAGCCCTCTCAAAGCCTAAGTTGGCCATGACGGTGGAAACAATCAGGTTATCTGGTAGTTGCTGGCGTTGTTGTAGGTGTCTTCCCCACAGGTAAAGAATGTAATCGCCATCTACTTGTCTACCAGTATGATCTACAGCTAAGACGCGATCAGCATCGCCATCAAAAGCAAAACCCAAGTCGGCGTTATGTTCCTTGACTGTGGCTTGGAGAATTCCTAGATGAGTGGAACCGCAATTTACGTTAATGCGATCGCCATCAGCTTCATTATGTAAGCAAATTACCTCTGCACCCATTTGAGTAAATACTTTTGGTGCTAACCCGACTGCTGCACCCCAGGCTAAATCCAAGACAACTTTCAGCCCTTGAAGATTCACCGTCTCCTGTAAGGATGCTTTCAAGGTTTCGCCATACTGACTCACTAATTCCCAGCGTGAATAATGTCGTCCACAATTACCAACTTTACCTGTAACTGTATGCCCCCGTAGTCCCGCCTCAATTTCTCTCTGCAATGCTGGAGATAATTTCGCACCATTACCATTAAAAATCTTAATGCCGTTATCTTCTGGCGGGTTATGACTGGCAGAAATCATCACGCCACCAATGGCTTCGCTGATGCTGGTTAAATAAGCAACTGTGGGAGTGGGACATAACCCCAAATACCAAACCTCTACCCCAGCTGCTGTTAACCCGGCACTTAAAGCCATTGCTAGCATATCGCTAGAGTTGCGGGAATCTTGCCCCAAGATAACTGGCCCGGTTTGACAACTATGATTTTGTAAAACCATACCTGTCCAAAAACCTACTTGTAATGCTAAGGGCGCATTCAGTAATTCTCCCACTTCTCCCCGAATGCCGTCTGTGCCAAATAAGGCAGTCGGCGGTAGTGATAAGAGGTTAAGCGCAAAATTACCATTCAAAGCTTTTCCTGAATTCTGAGTTTCTGACTTAGAACTACCTGGAATGTTGCCTTGGCTTCTATTTATAGATGTCACCATAAGTTTAAACTGCTCACACCATGACATGAGAAAATATTACTTTACACGTTAATTCAGCAATTTCAACTGAGATAAGTGTTTATCTGTAATATATACTTGTTTTAATTTAATAGATCAGGTAAATACCGAATATTTCAGTAAAATTACTGAATTTATTCTTCGCTGACTGTCAATATTTTATGTAAGCTCAGTTTTTTAGTATTTTGATGCTTCTCAATTTAATTCTTCCGGGCGATAGTTATTCGCGGCTATTTGGCAATTTCATCATAGGCTGAAACACTGTGAATATGAGAATTTTCAGCGATATTTAAGGTAAAAATCGAATTTACCTTAGAACAACAAAAAATTAATCAAATCTTCGTTATGAAGTTTCTCAATTACATAGGGTCTTGACGTTTTCATCAAAGTACAAGTTCAAGCTACTTAAAAAATTTTAATATAAATTCTCATCAAATAGTTTTAATGTAACGTTTTGATGGCCTTTTTTAGCCATTCATAAATTGAAACTTCGGCAGTTAACCTTTTAAGTTGAGAAATTTAGTATGAGCAGCAATTTAGCCAGCAAATTACGTCTAGGTACTAAAAAAGCCCATACAATGGCAGAAAATGTGGGTTTTGTCAAGTGTTTTTTAAAAGGAGTAGTTGAGAAAAATTCTTACCGCAAATTAGTAGCTAACTTTTACTTCATCTACTCGGCGATGGAAGAGGAGATGGAAAAGCACCGTCAGCACCCGATTATCGGCAAAATTAACTTTGTCCAACTCAACCGCAAGCACACCTTAGAGCAAGATTTGAGTTACTATTTTGGTGCTAACTGGCGGGAAGAAGTGAAACTTTCGCCAGCAGGTGCTGCTTATGTACAACGCATCCGCGAAATTTCGCAAACAGCACCAGAATTATTAATCGCCCATTCCTATACTCGTTATTTGGGTGATTTATCTGGGGGTCAAATCCTCAAAAACATTGCTGTGACAGCGATGAACTTGTCTGAGGGTCAAGGTACTGCTTTTTATGAATTTGCAGATATTACCGACGAGAAGGCATTTAAAGCTAAATACCGTCAAACTTTGGATGAATTACCTCTTGATGATACTACAGGCGATCGCATTGTCGATGAAGCTAACGACGCTTTTGGCATGAACATGAAGATGTTCCAAGAATTGGAAGGTAATTTGATTAAATCCATCGGTGTCATGCTGTTTAACAGTCTCACACGCCGCCGCCATCGTGGCAATACTGAATTGGCTACTGCTGAGTAAATTTTCTTGCGTTAGGTTTTGTAAAATATAGTACAGCATGGCGTAAATATGGATACCCTTTCAAAAGGTTCAAAAGCCCAACGTAAAAGCTTTTTGACTTTTGACTTTTGACTTTTGACGAACGCCTTGCGGTACTAGGGGCAGCTTCTTTGGGGTCATCTTATCAGAGATAGGGCGATCGCAAACAAGTTGCCCCAAATGTTATGACTGGGGGACAATGGGAACAGATGCAATTATTGCCTCAGTAGGGGCGGGTTCACAGATATGATTAATCATTAACAAAGATATTGGTAAACCCGCCCCTACAGTTTCTTGTAGGTTTTTTAGCATCTTTCTTATATCTCTAACTAAACAATGGCTACAAAAATTCCTGTTACAGTGATTACAGGCTTTTTAGGCAGTGGTAAAACCAGCTTAATTCGCCACCTACTACAAAACAACCAAGGTCGCCGCATTGCAGTTTTAGTCAACGAGTTTGGCGAACTGGGTATTGATGGCGAATTATTGAAATCCTGTCAGATTTGCCCCGAAGATGGGGATGATGGGAGTAATATTTTTGAATTAACTAACGGCTGCTTATGCTGTACCGTGCAGGAAGAATTTTATCCCACGATGCAAGAACTGATCAAGCGGCGAGACAGTATTGACTGTATTTTGATTGAAACTTCGGGTTTAGCTTTACCCAAACCTTTAATTAAGGCCTTTCGCTGGCAAGAAATTCGCGCTGCGGCTACAGTGGATGCTGTGATTACCGTGGTAGATTGTGCAGCAGTAGCATCAGGCACATTTGCTAGTAGTCCAGAGGCGATCGCAGCCCAACGCCAAGCAGATGATAGTCTAGAACATGAAACACCCTTGCAAGAATTGTTTGAAGATCAACTCGCTTGTGCGGACTTGGTGGTATTGAATAAAACTGATTTGGTGGATATTGAAACAAAGCATCGAGTCGAAGAATTGATTAAGCAAGAGTTGCCCAGAGTGGTGAAGATTGTGGCAAGCGATCGCGGTACACTTGATGCATCTATCTTATTAGGATTCCAAGCCGCAGTTGAAGACAATTTAGATAGTCGTCCCAGCCACCACGACAGCGAAGAAGACCACGAACACGACGAAGAAATCACCTCAACTCATTTAGTTTTAAACCGCACCTTTGACCCCGAAAAGCTGCAACAACAACTGCAAAAACTCGCCAACCAACAAGAAATATATCGCATCAAAGGCTTTGTCGCAGTAGCTAACAAACCCATGCGCCTAGTAATGCAAGGTGTCGGGACTCGATTTGATAAATTTTATGACCGTCCTTGGAAACCACAAGAAGCTCAACAAACCAGCTTAGTTTTCATTGGTCGTGATTTGAAACCTTCAGAAATAGAATCACAATTGGTAACTTTATAATCTCCCCAAATTTATGAATATCTCTCAACTATTTGACATTGCCAATATTTTCGTTTTACCCTTTTGGGTGTTGATGATTTTCTTGCCTAAGTGGAAATTTACACGGCGGGTAATGGAATCATATCTACCTTTTGTAGTGCTGGCTGGTGCATATTTGTATTTATTTGTCAACAGCATTACACCAGAAAACGCGGCGGCTTTATCTAATCCCCAATTAGCTGATATTGCGAGATTTTTCGGCGATGAAACAGCAGCAGCAACCGGATGGATTCATTTTTTAGTAATGGATTTATTTGTCGGTCGTTGGATATATTTAGAAGGGCAGAAAACAGGTATTTGGACAATTCACTCGATTGCTTTGTGTTTGTTTGCTGGCCCTTTGGGTTTACTTTCCCATATCTTAACTTACTGGATTAGTAAGGCATTTTTTCCCAACTCACAGACAAGTGAAGCGGTAGTAGAGGAGGTTGTTTCTAGTAGCAGTTAGATGAAGAAAAATCAACCACAGATAAACACAGATAAACACAGATAAATATAACTATTGTGGGGTGGGCTTCTAGCACAGCATGGCGTAAATATGGATACCCTTTCTAAAGGTTCAAAAGCCCAATGTAAAAGCTTTTTGACTTTTGACTTTTGACTTTTGACTTCCGCCTTGCGGTACTAGCCCGCCCATTTATCTGGGTTTATCGCTGTTGAGAAGATGATGAAAGTTGCGGATGTCGATAATTCGCATCTAACCAACAGCGTGGTAGACTTTCACCGGAGGGGAATACGAGATTTTGTTTTTTATAGGTATCCGGTTCTTGTTCTTCTTCACCTAATTGGTCTTGGCCGTGGATAATATTAGTATTTGGGTCAATTAATTCCTGAAAATCAACAATTTTGACGATATCGCCGGAATCTTTGAGTTGTAAAAACATATAAATTACCTCACTAAATTTGCACAAAAAATAAACGCGAATTTATAGAAAAATTCGTTGATAAGTTAATTACTCATTTTTAGTTAACTAGATTCCTCAACTAATTTCTTAAACCGCATATATGCTTGTTCTGGTGTCAGAGGTTCAGATTCTTCTTCGTTGGGGATATAGTATTGTCTGCTATCAGGAAAATGGCGCACCAGAAAACTAGGTATTAAACCCAAGCTTAAAGCCTTTTTACCAAGTTCTTCTGCTGTTTCGGCTAAAGTGTATTCGTCATGAAACTGATATGATTCACTCATATCTATTCCCTCCTGGTCGAGGTTGCTTAAAAAGCAAATTATGAACACTTCAGAACACAGAAATTAAATCTCGCGTTGATATTTCTCTAAAATATCTACCAAGTTTACTTGACATTGCAGTGGTAGTAGATCATTTAAAGGCAATTCTTTTCTCCCACCACCAATTTTGACTGGGATAGATTCCAATATGGCGATAACTCGGTCTTCGTTTACAGTCTGAGAACTAATTAAGGGATACATCTGTTCAGCAACGACAGTATGTAGTTTGGCATCAGATAAATAAAGATGCCATTTGGCAATGTCTATATAAACAGCTTCGCCAATTTCAGCAGCTAGGGCTTCGAGTAATTCTGCGGTTTGAGTTGTCGCCATAAAAATCACCTTATATCAACAAAGAGCTTTAACTATCAGCGTCTTCTACTATTATCGCGTAATTATCCAGCTGAATCTACCACCACAGGTTACAATCACCCTAGCCTCAACAGTCCCTCTTCAGGTAGATTTGGGTGGAATTTCGCTATAGTTAGCGATCGCAGTAATATAAATCAGATGCACCAACAATACTAATATCCAACCTGCTGTTAACCAGGGTAGCCACTCCCAGGTAGCTGCTGTTAAATTGTGGAAAAACCATAAACTAGAATTAACAGCTGTAGTCAGTGCCACATGAACAGCAAAATTAATCCGGTCATCTAACTTGCGGAATGCTGGGTCATTGCGGTCGGGTTTGCGAGGCCAACGAGGAGGCATAAAAATTTCTTACAGACTTGAACACAGTAGAAACACAGCTGTTGGCTATGTATTTCTCATTCTACGGTTTTTGCGGTTCTCTGGCGACAAAACTAGGAAAATCAGATTAGGTACAAGTTTATCTGTTTTCATGGGTGTTTCTCGGTTAGTAGTAATTAACGCCGATGAAACAAGATGAAACAAGATGATTATCCTGGTGAGGAATAGTCTCCCGATTTTCCGCCAGTTTTACTTACTAGTTGAATTGATTCAATTTGAATAGATTTTTCTAAAGCTTTTGCCATATCGTATAAAGTCAAAGCCGCCACAGATACAGCAGTTAAAGCTTCCATTTCCACCCCCGTTTCGGCTTTAGTCTTGACTGTGGATTGAATTTGATAACCGGGTAGTTGGGGAACTGGTGTAATCTCAACTGTAATTTTTTGTAGTGGTAAAGGATGACACAGGGGAATCAATGTAGCTGTCTGTTTAGCTGCCATAATTCCGGCTAACCTAGCCGTGGCTAATACATCCCCTTTGGGAGCATTGCCGGCTTGAATGGCTGCAAAGGTTTCTGGCAACATTCGCACCTTCGCCACAGCTACTGCTTCCCTGATAGTGGGCATTTTGGCAGACACATCTACCATCTGTGCTTGGCTGTGATCATCAAGGTGTGTTAATTCTGCCGAATTAGCTAAAAAATTGTCTTGCATTATTTTAATTGTAGTGTTATGATGGAATTCTAGTGAGGGTGTGTAGCTCAGTGGACTAGAGCACGTGGCTACGGACCACGGTGTCGGGGGTTCGAATCCCTCCTCGCCCGTTTCAAAAAGAAAAGGCAAAGTAGAGAGAATTCTATTTTGCCTTTTTTTAATTTTTAGCTGCCATTATTGAAGGCATAAGTATCTTCAGCACGCCCCAAAGCAAAGCGCAGGGAGTTGTTGAGGTTATGGCTGGACTGGGTGAGAAATATCAGAATTGCGAGAAAAGTTAAACCAGCACCGTAACCAAACATATTACGGTAGCCTACTTGTACGGCAATAGTACCGAGAATTGGCCCGGCGATCGCAATCCCAATATCGAATCCTACCAAAGATACGCCAAATATTCGCCCTCGTTCATGAGGCTGGGCGCGGTCTGTCATCATTGCGGCCATCATGGGAATGGCGGTTCCCGAAGCAGCACCTTCGACAAATGCGGAGATTAAGAACACCGGGGCGCTGTTGGCTTGCCAAATACCGATCATCGCTAAGGTAAAAGCAATTAAACTGAGGGTGATAAATAATCCTCTGCCATATTTATCAGAAGCCCGACCGATGAACAACCTGACATTAAAACTCGCGATCGCTGCTACTGTGTAAAACAGTCCTGGATTCAAATCTACATTAGTGGATTTGATAAATAACGGCACAAAAGTATGCACAGTCCCGATCACTACACCAATTAATAGCATGACAATTGCCGGAATTCGCACACGGGGACTCAATAAAAGTCCCCAAAATTGGTTATCAGTGGGGTTGGTGTGGGGCGAATCATCAACAGGAGGATTGACAATAGGGATAATACATAACATTCCGGCTAAACCTAAAGCCGCAGATAAGATAAATAAAGGAGTGTAACCAGCTGCTGCTTGTAAATATCCCCCCAAAGCAGGGCCAATCGCCACACCAATGGGATTTACCAAACTCATGTAGCCAATAACTTCACCGCGATTTTTTGCAGGGGCTAAATCTCCCACCAAGGCGATGTAAGCAGTACCAAAAGCCGCAATACTGATGCCGTGAAAGGCACGTAACACCATTAATGGCATAATTGAGGTAGCGAAGATATAACCTAGAGGTGCGATCGCAGCTGCTGACATTCCAATCAGCAAGACAATCTTACGACCCCGGCGATCTGCTAAATTACTACACCAAGGGCGGAATATTAGCATACCGATGGCAAAACTACCCATCACAATGCCAATCTGTTGACTAGTTGCGCCGATATCTTCGATATACAGGGGTAAAGTGGGCAATAATGAAGCAATGCTAGACCAGAATAATAAACCTGCTGTAAATAACACCAGCAGGTTACGTCTTAGTTCAGCGTCCAATGTGTGAAAAACTTTCAAAATAGTTTTCAGTTTATTTCCAGGGTGTTTCTCACATTGTTACGTTACTTAATATTTTTGGCTACTATTTCCCTCACTCGATAGATGGGGCGACCTTGAGATTCATGGTAAGTACGCATCAATAATTCAGCTAACAGACCAAAGCAAAACAACTGTACCCCAGTCACTAGCAGCAGAACCGCCAAAATCAGCAAAGGGCGATTCCCAATTGATGCACCCAAAGCCAATTTGATAAAAGTTAAGTACATCCCAATTAGGGTTCCTGTCACCATCGAACCTAAACCCAATAGCCCAAAAACGTGCATCGGGCGGGTAAGGAACTTCTTCATAAAGTAAATAGTTAACAAATCCATCATGACGCGGAACGTCCGCCAAATGCCATATTTACTTTGACCAAAACGCCGCGCATGGTGACGCACCTGGATTTCGGTAATTCGCGCTCCTTCAATGTAAGCCAAAGCAGGTAAAAATCGGTGCAGTTCCCCGTAAAGATTCATATCTGCTAATACTTCTGACCGATAAGCTTTGAGGGAACAACCGTAATCATGTAGCTTCACTTCTGTCACCTTCCCAATCAGCCAATTGGCAATTTTAGAAGGAATTAACCGGGAAACTACAGCATCTTGGCGTTGATGTCGCCAACCACTCACCAAATCATAGCCTTCTGCCAATTTAGCTAATAATAAGGGAATATCAGCCGGATCATTTTGCAGATCAGCATCTAACGTGACAATCACTTTACCTATAGCATAATTAAATCCCGCCGCCATTGCTGCACTTTGTCCGTAATTGCGACGCAGCAGCACCGCTTTTAAATCAGTGCGGATTTGCGCTTGTTCCTTGAGAAATTCAGCCGAACCATCTGTAGAACCATCATCTACACAAATGATTTCATAACTAAAATTAGTTTCGCTGAGATTAGATGCGATCGCCTCCAGCAAAAGTGGTAGACTTTCCACCTCATCCCGCACCGGTACCACCACCGAAACATCCGGGACAATCATCGAAATCGCCCCATTTTCCTGATTTAACCCCTTGGAAATTAACCCGCCCCTCATATTCCTCAGCGTCCTCAATGTCTCTGTGGTTTGTAACTCTTTATAACCCTACCAGCACCTCGCAGCTGCTGATAATATGACTGACTTACCCCCTCTCCCTGTTCCGAGAGAATATCAATTCCAATCCCATTGCGTCCCTGATCTTTTCCCGAACTATGAATGTAATAACCATCACCCAAATATAGCCCGACGTGAGTTGCTTTTTGGGGTGTGCCAAAAAACACTAAATCCCCTGGTAATAACTCAGCTATAGTAATGACTTGTGTAAAAGCTTCCTGTTGATAAGCATCTCTAGGTAACCAAACACCCACCGAAACAAAAGCCGCTTGCATTAATCCCGAACAGTCGTAATTGGGCGCGACAGTACCACCCCACAGATAATAATTTGACTGTTGCATCGCTTTTCGGGTAAAAGCAATAACATTGGGTAGTAGTTTTGTAATTTGTGACTCAGAAAATGATTTAGCCTGATAAAGTACAGTAGCAGGTTGTAATATAGCCAAATCGGTAAAAGATACCCAACCTGGATAGTCATCCTCACACAAACACACCTCAACTGCTGACACCTGATGATTTGATGTAATTCGCAAATGTCGCCCAGCAGCTGCTTGAGTGGTTAGGCGCGTACATTCAGGAGAGTCATATAAATTCAGATCAGCTATACAGTGGTATTCTGCCGATGTCGAATTGAGGATTTGGGATTCTGGATTAGAGAGCATTCTGCAATGATTTTCTTTAGAAAAGACGAACAACTCGAAAATCTTGGTAATGGTATTTTAGAGGCTACTTGGGCAGAATTTCCCACTTTAGCCCGTAACCAAGTCGCTTTAACTTGGATTGTGTATGATCCCCCAGTACCTGTAAATACTGGTGGTGCTTTGACTCCTGACGCTTTTTGGAACCATCCAGTCCGTGGTTTTACTTATCGCGGTGTGGAACGGATTTACCCGGCGAGTGTAGTCAAACTGTTTTATTTGGTCGCTGTTAACGAATGGCTGGAAAAAGGTATGACTTCACCTTCTCAGGAGTTGTCAAGAGCCTTAAAAGATATGATTGTTGATTCTAGCAATGATGCGACCAGTTTAATTGTAGATATCCTCAGTGGTACGACTTCGGGGCCAGAGTTACCTGTTGGACCTTTTGAAACTTGGAAATATCAACGTAATATTGTTAACCGCTATTTCCAATCTTTGGGTTGGGAGGAAATGGAGACAATTAATGTTTGTCAAAAAACTTGGGGTGATGGTCCCTATGGTAGGGAACGGGCATTTTATGGGGAAATGTTGGATAATCGTAATATGGTGACTACTAATGCGATCGCCAAGTTACTTCATAGTATTGTGGGTGGGGTGGCAGTGTCTAGCGGGCGATCGCAAGCCATGATGAATTTGCTCAAACGTAGTCTCAACCCCGATGATTTACCTACTGATGTTGAAGAAGACCAGGTAACAGGTTTTTTAGGTGGTGGACTCAGCCAAGATGCTCAAAGTTGGTCAAAAGCAGGTTGGACAAGTCAAGTTCGCCATGACGCAGCATATATTGAGTTACCAGAGCAGCGTCCCTATATTTTAGTCGTATTTACTGAAGGTAAAGCCAACGCTAAAAGCCGGGATATTTTACCTTTTATTTCTCAGCTATTTGCTAAAACCATAAGTAATCTTTGAAACCTCACCCCAACCCTCTCCTTACTAAGGAGAGGGAGTAAGAATCTTGTTTATCTGCTCGTCATTGGCTATTCCCTGTTCAGGAAATTTTATCATTCACCTTTAGATAGATTTAAGCAGAATTAATTAAACAGTATATTTAGATGTGCAAGACATCATGGTTCACGAAGTCTCCAGCTAAATCAATGTTTTTCATGGCAAAATACCAAATCCTGATTTAGTGTTAGTTAATTTGTTTTTAGGTTCCCTATGACATCCCCTGAGCCGCAAACTGATTTAGGAAACAATCTTTCACCAAACTCATACCAGTCACCCCTGAAACAACGGCGGCGGCTGCGATTATTGTTAGCTTTTATACTAATTATTGGGGGTGGAACGGCTATAGTTTGGCGTGTGTTTACTCCTACACATCAAGCACCACTTAGTAATATTAAAACTCCAGGGGTAAGAGTCAAGGTATCACCAGTACAACTTGGTACAGTGGAGGAAAGTTCAGACTTTGTTGCTAGCTTAGAATCTCAGCGTTCAGTACAAATACAGTCAAAAATTCCCGGACAAGTTACCCAAATATTTCTCAAATCGGGAGAGCCAGTTACAGCAGGAACAGCAATTATTCAAGTAGACTCAGGACAAGCAACAATCGATGAAATGAATGCTGCGCGACAAGCTGCTGTCTCACAACGGGAAAATGCTCGTGCTAAACTTCAATCTCTAGAAGCAGCACGCCTCTCTCACATTGCTGATTTGCAATTGCAGCAACAAGACTATGAACGGTATGCTGAATTAGCCGCTCAAGGCGCAGTATCTCGACGTGCGAGGGATCAGTCTGCGAGCCGATTGGCTACAGCTAAGGCTCATTTGAGTGCTATTAATTCCCAAATTCAAACAGAGCAAGCCAGTATCTCTCAGGGTGAGAAAGCTTTGCAACAAGCCGAGATAAATATTAAAAACCGACAACTCCAGCCTCAGAGTTATAAAATTAAAGCCCCTTTTAGTGGCACAGTTGGCGATATTTCAGTGCAAGTAGGTGATTTAGTAAATACTTCCACGCCACTGGTTACTGTTTCTCAAAATCAACCTTTAGAAGTCAATATTTCGGTTCCATCGGCACAAAGCACCCAATTACGTAAGGGAATGCCTGTAGAGGTTTTGAATCCTCAAGGAGAAGTTTTAAGTAGTAGTAAAATAGCTAAAATTTCTCCTGATAATAATAATGAGGAGAAATCAATTCAGGTTAAAGCACTTTTGAATAATTCTGATAAACAGTTACAACCAGAGCAATTAGTGCGGGCTAGAGTGATTTGGAATCAACGTTCTGGAGTGTTAATTCCTACTAAAGCAGTGTCTCGTCAAGGTGGGGAAACTTTTGTCTATGTGATCAAAACTAAAGAGTCTTCACAAGGAGACTCTCAATTAATAGCTCGGCAAAGGCGGGTAAAGTTAGGCAATATTAGAGATGATAATTACCAAGTTTTGTCAGGATTAGAACCTGAAGATAAAATTGTTATTTCAGGACTGTTGAATCTCAAAGATGGTGTGCAAATAGTCCCTGAGTCATAGAATAAGAAACCTCACCCCAACCCTCTCCTTAGTAAGGAGAGGGAGCAGGATATGAAGTTGTAAGGACGGTTAAGTTTTGGAGCGTGGCGTAAAAACTTAACCTCAAGGGTTTTCAGCCTGTTTTATTATAAGAAACCTCACCCCAACCCTCTCCTTAGTAAGGAGAGGGAGCAGGAGTTAATAGTGGGAACAAAAATTTTGTTTAGAAAATATCGGCGGGGTCGGCTGAGTTTAATTTTCGCATAGCGATCGCACCGGAAATTAAACACATGATAATTGTTAGAATTAGAACTAAAATTATCCGGTCAGGGGTCATAAATAATGGTAACTTAGTGACATTGCGGGTAAAAGCATACATGACGAAGGAAACAAAGCCACCAGGAATAAAACCGCAGATAGCTAATATTAATGCTTCTTGGAACACAACCAATAATAAATAGCTATTACGATAACCCATAGCCTTAAGTGTAGCATATTCAGGCAAGTGATCCATCACATCACTGTAAATAATTTGATAAACAACAATTACACCCACTAAAAAGCCGATAGCGACACCCAAAGAAAAGATAAAACCAATTGCGCCATTTTCTTGCCAATATTTCTTTTCAAAATCAATAAATTCTTGACTGGTGAAAACTTGCACATCATCATTCAAATAAGATTGTAAGGCTTTGGCGACTAAATTCGCATCACTACCTAGTTTGAGATTAATTAAACCTAGATTAACTTGACCTGGTTGTTGTCCTGAAAAAATCCGCAAATAATTTTGGTCGCTAGTAATTACACTACCATTAGCCACAAAAGAAGCGCCAACTTCGTACAAACCGCCAATTTTTACTTTACGTCCTTGCAATTCTGTGGTAATAGATTTACCTTCATAAATTTGAGCGATCGCTTGTGCATATTTTCCGTTAGAATTGCGGTCAAACAACAGCGTATTGGGATATTTAATCTGTTCTAATTTTTGATTAACTGCTGGTAAATTAAACGCAGGTTTTTCAGGATTAAAGCCGATGACCAAAATTGATTCATCCAACTTCGTTTGAGGACTTTTCCAAACACCTAAGCGGACATACAAAGGATTAACAGACTCAACTTCCGATAAATTAGCAGCTTGAAACAAGCGACGACGGGGAAAACTGCTAAGAAGCCCCAAATTTTGGGCTTGACGACTCACCAAAACCACATCAGCTTGTAAAAGCTCATGAAACCTGGTATTACTATCATATAAAGCCGACTGAAAACCGAACTGCATTAACATCAAAAAATCAGCAAAAGTAATACCACAAAGAGCAACAATAAACCGCCCTTTTTGCTTCATTAATTGCCGCCAAGCCAAAGGAATTTTACGCTTAAACATCAGGATAATTAATAATAACTAATGACCAATGACTAATGACTAAGGACTAATGACTATTTCCACATTCACCTGAAGATTAGTAAAATTAGCAACTTGCTGACTAGAAACTTCATCTAAACGAACTTTAGCCTCAATTACTCGCGCATCTGTAGCTGCTGTGGGGTCACTATCTAACACATCCTTCTTCGCCACCTTCAAGCCAATGCGATCCACAATTCCGGTTAATTCACCCGCAAAAGCATTACTAGGACTGGTAATATTAGCAACTTGACCAGGGCGAATTTTACCAATATCACTTTCATAGATTTCGGCGATCGCATACATTTGAGTAGTTTCCCCTAATTCCACAATTCCCTGCTCACCGATAGTTTCACCGGGACGAGCTTGAACCCGCAGAATTTGACCGGCTTGGGGGGCGCGAATGTATGCTGTATCAACTTCAACTTGCATTTTTTCCACAGTGGCGATCGCACTATCCACCTCTGCTTGTACAATAGCTACATCAGTGGGACGCACCTCTGCTGTTTGTTCTAAAGTCGCTTTAGCTTCTTGAATCTG
This sequence comes from Nodularia spumigena CCY9414, assembly GCF_000340565.2. NCBI lineage: Bacteria > Bacillati > Cyanobacteriota > Cyanophyceae > Nostocales > Nodulariaceae > Nodularia > Nodularia spumigena. The sequence continues at coordinate 1,506,158 of NZ_CP007203.1, read as the reverse complement.
CGCCGTGAGGGTGCGTTGAGTGCTGGCTAAACTGGCTCTAGCACCATTCAACTCCTCTTGGGCTGTTTTTAAGGTTAATCTGCGACTATCCACCGTAGAAGCGGCTACAGCACCCTCCTTGTAAAGATTTTCATAGCGGCGAAATTCCATTTCTGCATTTTGTAACTCAGCTTCCAGACGAGCGGTGGTAGCTTGCTGGATTTGGATTTCACCCTCTAACTGTGCTTGCAGATTTCTGACAGTGGCTGCTCTAGCCGATATTTCACCTTGTTTTGCACCAGCTTTCACCTGATTTAGGCGTGATATCGCCACTCTGACTTGTTGCTGTGCTTCCTTAAGATTAGCTTGTAGGCGATCGCGATTATCCAAAATAGCAATCACATCTCCCGCGTTAACTTGCTTCCCCTCATCAACCAACAATTGAGCCACACGACTAGCACCACTAGCATCAGTAGGAGCCGAAATTCTAATTACCTCCCCTGCTGGCTCCAATCGTCCCAGCGCATTGACTTTTGGCGTAACTGGCTGACTCACCTGAGTTGAAACAACCGAAGTTTGAGTCATTGTCGGGCGAGTTACATAAACTACACCTGCTCCCATCGCCATTACCGAAGTAATACCCAAAGCGACCAACCAACGCAAATTGGCTGGAAACAAAGACGATTTCCTAATTTCCTCAGAATTTCGCAACATTAAATAGTTCCTTATATATATAGCAGTTTTAAATAATTCATGAAATTTTTTTTATTCTTGTCCCCCTCCTCGCTTGCACCGGAGGGGCTAGGGGTGGGGTTTCTATTCGCCCCTGTTTCTACAAGTTCTTCATATTTAAAGAAACCAGGGTTAAGAATACCGCAAGGGTCATATTTCCGCTTCAAATCATTGATTTTAGACCAGTAATTTCCGAAATGCGATCGCCATCTTGGCAAATCAAAATCCGCCCAAGTCGCCATATATCTTTTACCACCCATTTGGAAACTCAAATCAGTCAATAAATTTAACTGCTCCAACACAGGTTGAACCTGAGATTTAGGAATAGTCGGATACATTCCCAAACCGATAATTAAATCATCATCAGGTAAAGGAAACATAGGCATTTTATGATGGCGAGAATTGAGACAAAACGAACCTACAGGTACAGTGCGGAAATCAAGAAATCCAGGTAAACGCTGAAGAGCAATATCAATAAATTCCTTTGCTCTATGTCCTGGTAAAAGTACATCTATCCAAGTATTAGCAGTATTTACAGGATGAGGAACTTGACCTAATGGTTGAATAAACTTCTCAAAAGTTAAGTCTTCTGTATAGACATGACGATAAAAATTTAAATCAGCCAGCAATTCAGCATCATTTATCTCATTTACAGAATCAACTTCCAGAGTAATTTGCATTCTGTAGAACCATTGAATTAACGGTTTCATCTGATTTGCTTTTCTACTTATTCCTTGTAAGCAGGGTGAAAATAAAGATACTAAACCATCTATCTCACCTTTTGAAACCAGCCAACGCGCATCATATAAAAGTTTATCTAAATCGTCATAGCAAAGAAAATAACTGCGCGTATAAGGGCGATATTTTCTTAACCGATTTTTGACTTTAGTAATGATACCAAACTGACCATAACCACAAAGAACGTGATAAAAAAGTTCACTATTTTCTTCTGGTGTACACCAAACAATATCACCAGTCCCCGTGACAACTTCTAAACCCAAACAATTATCAGCTTGAGAACCGTAACGAAAAGAACTCAAACCCAAACCAGCCGCAGAGAGAGTTCCCCCCAAAGTTACTTCAAAATTATTAGTAAGAACAGGTGGAATTACACCATGAGTTAAAGCAGTATCAACAACTTGCTTCCAAGTCACACCAGGATCAGCTTGAAACCAAAGTTGATTGGGGTGGAACTCATCAATTTGATTCAGATTCCTCATATCTAAAAGAATGCCATCTTGATTCAAAGATTGACCACTTAAAGAATGTCCCGCAGCCCGTGAAGAAATTGTTAAACCTTGTTTAGCAGCATATTTAATTGCTTCAGCAATATCGCGCGAATTTTGCGGACGAATCACAACTTGAGGTTGTTTTTTAACAATATTACCAAAATCCTGAGAAACTGCTTCTAACTCTGATTCTTTATTACTAACTTCCCCAGAAATAATCTGTTTTAAATCGGTGATAATGTTGTTCATGATTTTAGGGTTTTGTGCGTGATTAATATTTTGAATAAAACCACAGAGACGCAGAGGACACAGAGGAATAAAAAATCAGATTTTTAACTGATGTGGGGTGGGCATCTTGCCCGTCCTTGTTGAGGCTATGAATACTAGTTTAATAAACGCATTTTCAGCATTTTAAAACCAACCTTAAACAAACTAGGAATCAATCCCATAAAAGAAAGAACACGAGATATCACCTGAGAGACATTATTTTGAGTATCTGACTTAGCCACCAACAAATTATCTGCATTCCTTTCATACTTAAATACACAAACACAATCACCCTCAGCTTGTTTACTCAAAATTGCCGCCTTTATTCCCGGAAAAGCTCTTCTAGTAGCTTCTTGTTCCATCTCACAGAACACACGACAAGGACTATCAAAACCGTATTCTTTAGCAATAGATAAAACGGGACAAACTCTTTGAATTTCTAATGCTGCGTCTGTACCATTTTGAGAAACATCTACCACATCCATGACAAAGCCCATCAAACCCAGTAACGGTGCAGCTTGGGTGAAACCTTTAGCTAAGGTATTATGATCGATGAAAGTACCCATCAACGCCTTTTGTTGTTCAGGATATTTTTCCATCATCTGTTCAAAAGCGGCTGCTTCTCCTTTTTCTGCAACCAGATTTTTGTATTTTTGAAATCTCTTTCTGAACAAATTCACGGCTTTGGATTCATCTAGATTGATGATATCTTCCATGCGGAGATTCCCTGTAATCAGTTCTTTTTTTACGCTCATTTTTGTGGTCATACTATTAAGATGGAATAACGAACCGCCAAGTCGCCTTCGCGCAGCGTCTCCCCTTCTCCCAAAGGGAGAGGCTAGCGCCAAGGGAGAAGAACGCCAAGTAAGAGAGCCAATATTGATTAGTTACAAGTTGATGGAGAATTGATGTAAATAGTGTTTTACATACTTGAGTAGATACAAAGGCAAATTATCCAAGCCAGGACATATTTACAAGCATTAAGAAAGGATAATGCAATGTCTATTTCTAGTTCGTTGGTAATAGATGTATCTTGTGTTGTTTGATTCAAATTGATATTTTTTGACATTACCTGTAATGGCTGTGTGTGGGTTTGGGTGCGAGTGTTGAATAAACTTTTAGCTATTGATTGTCTGATGTTGAATGATTTGGATTTTCTCATTGCAGCGTCGCCTTTATGAAAGTATCTCTCAGTTACAATCAACAGAAATTTATAGCCAATTACGAGGACTTCTTAAAACTTCTTTCAACATGGCTTCTTTGCTACCAGGAATAGGTTGATCATCGTATTCCCAATTAGCAGCAGGAGGCATACAATTAAACACACTTTGCTGCTTCACCATACCACTGGCTAAACCAAAACGAATCCCGCGATCGCACGATAAGATAAACTCTACATATCGCCCACGCACCAGATGTTGCCAATACTTGTTTTCTTCTGTAAATGACATATCTTTACGCGTTTCTAAAATAGGCATATAAGCCGGGAGAAAAGCATCAGCACAATTAGTCACTAACGACAAAAGTTTTTCAGGATTATCATGATTTAAATTATCAAAGAAAATTCCACCTACACCTCGATGTTCGCCACGATGTGGTATGTAAAAATATTCATCACAGGCATTTTTAAAACGGGGGTAATAAGCAGAACTATACTGATCACAAACATCTTTATGCACTTGATGAAAATGAACAGCATCTTCCTCAAAAAGATATGCAGGTGTTAAATCAGCACCGCCACCAAACCACCAATATACAGGCTGGTTAGCATTACGAATCTCGAAATAGCGATAGTTAACATGAGCCGTGGGAGCCATCGGGTTATGAGGATGAATGACAAAGCTAGAACCTGTAGCGAAAAAGCGGTTCCCTTTGCTAGTAGTCATTTTATCTGCTGCACCTGTAGCCAAAGCGCCTGATTTTTCAAAAGACATTCCCGGAGGTAACTCACCATCTATGGCTACATAATTAACTCCTACCTTTTCCAACACATTACCATTGTGCAGAACCCGGTCAATATATATAGCGTCTTCACTACTTTTACCAACCGTCCAAAGTCCCTTGCGATCGCGATTCCAGGACTGTTCAGAAAACTTTTTACCATCTAACGATTCCAGCGCTTGGCAAGTATTATCAAACATTTGTCTGAAAAACTTGTCGATTACCCCACGCATTGTTGGTTGTTGTGTCAAATATTTTTCCAGGACATGGTTCATAATTATCTCCCCCCTTCAGTGAAGTACGTCTATATATGTGTATTCATTTGCCAAAAATCATGAGTGCTACCAAACTGAAATCAACATAAAACTTTTCGATTTCCAAACCCTAAGCCAGCACCCAAAACAAATTTTCTTATCTGTGTTTATCTGTGGTTTCTAATCTCTTTCCTTCCCCCACCCCAAAGCATTACTTCACATCAATTGCTGCTGTTTCTCCTGAATAGATGCAGAAAAATCAGCCTGAGACTTTTGCAGAAACTGACGAAAAGTAATATCTAAAGCATCAGCCGCCACATGAAGCTCCTCTGATATTTGCGGCATTAATTGAGAGTTTAAAGTTGAAACTACTATCGTATCTTCTTGGGCGAGTTTGTGGTCAATTTTTCTAAAGAAACCATCCAACCAAGGTATGGGTAAAACATTGCGATATAAAACACGTTTGACACGAGTTCTATTTTCATCAATCGGTAGGTGAGCAACTAAAATGCCAAACTTGATATCAAATCTGTTACCGCGACCAACACTAATTTCTGCCAGAGTAACATTAGGTAGATATAAAGTCAATTTGGTTTTCAATTCTGGTCGTCCACCGAGCAAAAAGTTTAAAAAACTTTTGGAATTACCTAAAGATTCATAATTAACTTGAGCAACTGCACCCCAATCATATTTATCAACTTGATATTTAATAGTTTTATCGATGGGTATTCTCTGACCAAAAGATTTTTTATGAACTGCAATCACATGGGTAAAATCAAGATTAGCTTCCATGAGACGAGCATAATTAGCATTATCTATACCATCATCGTACACAGGACGCATAGTTGAGACCATGTACTCGGGAAAAGTAGGTAAAAGAGGACGTTTGGCTGCTGGTAAGTCGCTATAAAACAGCCAGACAAAACCATATTTTTCCTCAACTGGGTAGCTATCAACATGAGCTTTTTTAGGAATAGGTGTTTCCGGTGCGTTAGAAGGGATTTCAACACATTTCCCATCAGCTTGAAATTTCCATCCATGATAGGGACAACGCAGACAATCTTTTTCAACCCAACCAAGAGAAAAAGCAGCACCACGATGGGGACATTGATCATTTAAAGCTATTATTTGTCCTTGAGAGTTGCGATAAAGCACAAATCTCTGGTTGAACATTAAAACTTGCTTGGGCTTATTAGTAACTGCCGAGCTAAATTCACAAGCATACCAAAAGTCTTTCAACATATTTGTCTCCTATTCTTTTTAGATATCTTGTCTGAGAATTTTTAAATCAATTCACACACATCTGAAACCATCAAGAATGATTAATGGCTAACTAAAATCAGATATAAATCTAATTTTTTAATGATGTGTCAAAATGTCTTAATTGATTTTCTTGATAGTTATCTAATTCAATTTTATTAGCCTTTAAACCCCAACCCATAGCCAAATATTTATTACGAATTTGGCGATATTTAAGAGTAAAAGCATCAGCATCAACATGAACTTCTGTTGATAAACTGTCAGGGATAAATCGGGGATATTGTGATTCGCTAACAGTACTATCTTCCCCATGAATCTTAGTATAGTACCTTAGAAATATACCATCTAACCAAGAGTATGGTAAAAAACTGCGAAAAAGAATTCGCTTACTTATAGTTGTGTTTTCATCAACAGGAAGATGAATAGCAAAGTTGACAATTTTGATGCTATTCGAGCTAGTTTCTAGTTTAGTAATATTGGGCAAGTAAAAGGTGAATTTTGAGTTTATATCTGTGCTTTTCCCCCGAAAAAATAGTTTAAATAAACCTTTTGGCTTGGTGTAATTTTTGTATGTGCTTTTAGCACTAATTCCCCAAGGTTCATCTTGAATATCATACACATCAAACCTAGAATTTTTACCAAATCCTGCCCCAAAAGTATTGGCATGAACTATAGGTAAATGGGATAAATCTAGAGCATTTTCTAAAACTCTAGTATAGTGAGTATTTACAGAAAAATCTAAAAAAGAACGATGTAAATTTGGGTCGTCAAACTCTGGTAAAGCTGGAATTGGTGGACGTTCTGATTCTGGCAATTCTCCATAAAATAGCCAGATAAAACCATATTTTTCTTGTATTGGGTAGCTGGTTATATTCGCTTTTTTCGGAATAGGTGTACCAACTTCATTAGAAGGAATTTGCACACATTTTCCGTCAGATTCAAATTTCCATCCATGATAGGGACAACGAATACAGTTGTCTTCTAGCCAACCCATAGATAATGCTGCACCACGATGAGAACATTGGTCTTTCAATGCAACTACTTGTCCTTGAGAATTGCGATAGAGGACAAACCTCTGATTTAACATCACAATTTGCTTCGGCTTCTTAGTAACAACTGAACTAAATTCACAAGCGTACCAGAAGTTTTTTAGCATCCCTAATTTCCTAAACCTTGAATAAAAGTTGTTATTTATACTAAATTGCAGTCGAAGAAGACGGAGTTTCTGAAGTTGTTGCAAAATCTAACCAAACTTTTGGCTTGTTGTGAGTGCTTTAGCGCTCAAATTTTTTTCCAGTATTTTGTGTGCTTTGTGGAACAACAATCATTTAGGTTTGTTTTTATTGAAAGTCTTTATTTCAGGAAAAACTAGCCAAATTTAGACAAATTCAGGTTTAATTGAGCTTGGGATATATTTTCTCACCATTTGACACTTTCTGGCTTCTATCGCCTTTGTTTTGTGTCACCCCTTGGAGAGAGTTACTTCTCTTTCTTTGGGTGTAGGTGATACTATACCAATGCATTGGTGCATTAGTCAACTAGTGAATAATTTTCCCCGATGAACCATTACACCAATAAACTAGTGAATAAGTTTATTAGCTGGAGTATAGTGTGGCACAAGGAGAAACTTCGATTCGGGTTTACTTACCCCCTGACATCAAAGACAGGTTTAAAACGATTTGCTTTTTTAAGGGACTGAATATGTCTGACGTTTCGGCTGAACTTATTGAAGACTGGTTGGCTAAAAATGACATGGAACTGCCAAATTCTCATAAAAACTCATCTACGCCCACAATTAAAAAGAGTGATAAGTCAGCATGATTCAAGAAAGTTGATTAAATAACCTGTACCCCTAATTCTGCTTGTGCTTAGGGTGTGTGGTTTCACTGGGGTTGGAGGTCATCAAAGCAAATCTATATGTATGCTAGAAATTTCCGAGGTTTTTTGACTCATTTTGTAGCTAATGGGGTGACAACTATGGTTGAAAACCCTATCTAGCCACTGTTTCAGGCACTGTTATGCAAAAAAGTCCGGTCAGTTTTTTGTAACTAAACCGAACTTATAGGAAATTCCAACGTTTGGGTATAGCGGTTATCAGTTAAGTGAGATACAAGAACCCCACCCCCAACCCCCTCCGGTGCAAGCGAGGAGGGGGCTAGCTATATCCATCCCAAGCTAGAGGGAAAGTGTAATCTGAGAACAAAGGTAAATCCGGATTTTCGCTGCGGGTTTCTTCGTCCAGAACTTTCACAACTTTGTTATAAATGTCTTCTGCTTGTTGTGGGGAGTCGCCAATGCTGGTTAATCCCAATTTGCCAAACTGGGAAAGACAACCCATGAGATGGAAAACTGTACCTGTTTCTGTCCCGCTATCAAAGTGCAGTCGGTGATGGGCGATAATATCCATTAAATCGTTGGGTAATAATCCCCGATATCGGTCTTTTTGCAGGTTGTCGGTGGCTATATAGTATTTTGGTCGCCCTTGTTGACTATAAAATAACCCGGTGGAAAGGTCGTAGCGTCCGTTTGTTAACAATTTCAGGGTCATGAAAGGATGAGTAGTACCACCTTTTCGCAAGTTAATTTCAATGGCTTGAATGTCCCACTCACCATTTCCTTGGTCAACGGTGATGAAATCTACACCAAATCGTTCAAATGCCCCTTTTTCGGAGAGTTTTTTGCCGATTTGTAAACCGCATTGCTGCAATTGCAGCCTGTAGCGGGAATCAGCCGGAAATCGACAACCAAGATAAATTTGTCCGTCTGGGCCGCCGAGAATTTGGTCATGGGTGGAGACTATTTCTACTTCACCTGTGGGTGTGATGCGTCCTTGGACACTTGGCGATCGCTTAATTTCTCCTTCTACAAATGCTTCGGCGATCGCACCCAACTCAGTAATCCGTGTAGCAAAATTTTCCCAAGTCTCGTGTGTGGATTGAAAGCGCATGGTAGGGAAGCGATCGCTAATTGCTGCTACTGTTTGAGCATGAGACACTTTCCCCGGTGCTAAATCCATAATTGGTCTTAAATCTAGCAGTGCATTTCCTTCTCCAGAAATGCCTTCATTAAGTTTTACAACTATTCTTTGTAATGTCGGTTGGCGTTCCCATAAATTAGCCGCAACTTCTGCCAAATCTTCCTGATTACAGACCTTTTCGCTGCCATCTGGTAGGGGAACTCCACTTTCGGCAAAGATTTGGCGACTACCGCTTTTTGTCCCCCAAGTCTGTAAATTTGGCGCAACAGCATACAATGGCACATTTAATTCTAGAGATAATTCTGCTTCTAAAAATGTGGAATTGTAACAAGTCATAAATGATTTTTCTAGTCTCAAGGCTTGGCGGATGCGTTCTAGCAGTCGAGGACGTTCTAAAATCTTGGCAGTTAGGGGTCTAAGGGAAGAGTCATAAGTGGAAAGTAACAGTAAGCGATTCCGCGCATGGGAAAAAGGAATTCCAGGTAACAGTTGCAAATAGTAATCAATAACACTCGGATGTAGAGGCATTGATGTGACGTAAATCAACCGAGTCCGGGGGTTTCGCAAACGCATTAAAGAGAATAATAATCTTTCTTCATAATGCTCACAGCCTTCGATTTTATGCAGTTCATGCTGGTCGATGCTGAGGGAGGGAATAATTAAAATATCCGCCTCACCATAGTCAAATAGCTCAATGGTCGGCCAGCGATCGCATAAAGTTAACTGAAGATGGCGAAACTTATCAATTTTGTCTAATTCGGAAATATTCAGCATCACCATAATCCCTCCCCTATATTGATCCCCAATACCGCTTTACTCTTCTGGTATATACCAAAGCCAGTCAGATACAGCTAATATGCAACACTTCTTTGACTGCGGTGAGCCTGTGCTAACTGAAGAAGTAACAATACACAAAAGTACAAAAAAGTCTTGTTGTCAGATATTACCTGTATTCTTAAAACCGCAAAAACAAATCTAGCAATCCTAATTGAATCGTCAGAATAAAAGTCAAATTTGATTCAAACCTGTTCATTAAACATCCCTGTGGATGCCTATATTTGTAATATTTGACGATATTTAGCACTTGTATAAATGCAACATAGATTTTACCAAGAATTGGTAAATAAACCAACATAAATAAATAATATGTATAGAGATGTTGCGTACCCAGTTTTGCTTGAGTTAGTTGGTCAATTCCCTTCTAAAATAAATAACATTATCTAAAAAGTTGATTACTGTACTTGTTGCTCATATCGGGAGGGGAATCATGGGTCGTCCAATAATTTTGGGGATTGTCGGTGATAGCGCCGCAGGTAAAACAACACTAACTAGGGGAATTGCTCAGGTACTAGGGCCAGAAAATGTTACGCTCATCTGTACCGATGATTATCACAGTTATGATCGTCAACAACGTGCAGAAATGGGTATCACTGCCCTTCATCCTGATTGTAATCATTTAGATATCATGCAGCAGCATTTATCGCTGCTACGCACAGGACAGCCCATTCTTAAACCTGTTTACAGCCACTCAACTGGGAAATTTGAAGCTCCCAAATACATAAAACCCAATAAATTTGTTATAATAGAGGGTTTACTTGGTTATTCTACCCGTGCAGCCCGTGAAGCCTACGACGTAAAAGTTTATCTTGCACCTCCCGAAGAACTACGCGCCGAGTGGAAAGTGAAGCGAGATACTCAAAAACGGGGCTATACTGCGGAACAGGTATTGGCAGAATTAGAAAAGCGTGAACCAGACTCAGAAAAATATATTCGTCCCCAGCGTCAATGGTCGGATATAGTGGTGAGTTTTTATCCCGCCAATGATGAAGACGAGGATAATAACGGACATTTAAATGTGCGGTTAGTGCTGCGACCAACAATCCCTCATCCTGATTTTACTTCAATTTTGAATTTAACTGACGGTAATTCTGAGTCAGCAGTTCGCTTGGGTTTAGACAGAGATATGAGTAAACCCGTGGATGTATTGGAAGTGGATGGTCACGCGACTTTGGAACAGGTGAATAAGTTAGAGCATATATTATGTTCGGATATGCCGTATTTACTCAATGTGTGCGATCGCGAAATTAACCCAGAACTAGGCAAAGTTGCGGGAACAACTGGAGAAACATTGCAAAGTTATCCTTTAGCGCTGACGCAGTTGATTATTACCTACCATATGTTGAAAGCAACACAAATGTATCAGTGATATCCTCTTACAACTGTAATTGTGATTTAATCAGGACTTACGCAAAATCATGAAAAAACGAACCACAAAGGACGCAAAGAACACAAAGGAAAGAGGGTTTGAGAGAGCATTGCGTAAGTCTTAATAAATATTCACGCAGCAGCCTCTTGACCGAAATGACCTCCAGCTACAGCAGTATATAGTCCTGATTCAATCAGCCATCTTTGAGAATCATCAATTTCTTCGGTAAGTTTCTCAGAATGAATAATTTTACTCAGCCAGGATGCAACAATTAATTCCAGACTTTGACCTGTGATGTAATTAGCAGATACTCCCGTTTGTTCAAAGTAGGGTTGAAGAAAAGGGCGTGCGTCTATATTATAAGTGGGTTGACTTTGGTCTACTTGTGCAGCCGCACCAGTCCACAAGTAGAATTTATCTGGAAAAACCATCAGAAAGTAAGGCGCTTTTGGGAAAGTACCGTGCGCCAACATATTGCGCCGCAGTTTTTCCGCCCATTCTGATGAGGTATTGAGTTTGTTTTTAATCTCGACAACAAGCACTAATTGATTGTCTTGGTTATATACAGCTAAATCCCAACCACCAGCCCCACGAGTAAACATGATTTAAAACGTTTTTACACAGTTAACTATTTATTATTTTGACGCAAACTAGGGTGACTCTTCTCGTATTCAACATATTTATTAGATAATTGCTGGCGAATATATTCCAAAAGTTCTCTAACAGTACAAGAATCAAAAACTGGCTCACTATAAGATGAGAAAGGCCAACTACCTGAAACACCAATACCAAACCCAATACTCAAAAGACCATTATCGTCAGGTATTTCAATATCAAACTCTTCTTCTATTGCCATTATAAGTTCCGTTTGATCCAACACATCTGCACCTAAATCATTAGATATGTGACTAGTTAAAGCCACTTGATCTAATTCGACGCACAACAGCTCACTAATTATAGGTTGAACTTTGAGAAACAGATCAGATATGCTAATTTTTGCCAGTTCTGCTACTCGCTTTGCCTCAATTCGCGCCTGTTCAGTCTGAAGTCGTGCTTGTTCTGCTTGCAATCCAGCCTGAATTATTGGTTGTTTTGCTTGCCATCCAGCCTGAAGTCGTGCTTGTTCTGCGAGTTTAATTTTTTCAGCCGCTATACGCTCCTTTAAAATTTCAATCCAGGAGTTAAGAACATCACGAATAAAAGAAAATTCAACCTTGTATCCACTCTGACTATAAATTTTTGTAGCTATGTTCCAAACCATCTCATCATGTTTGGAAAGTAGAGAATTTAAACCATCCTCGCTAAATTCTACAACCTCATCTAAATGATTGTTGATTACTTTTGTTAGAATATATATTTCATAGTCTTGATTATTTATAGTCATTAAAACCTCTGTAAAATTGGTGTAAAAACATCTTAATATATCTCAGATAATGATTTTATTACGAACTACGAATTACGAATTACGAATTACGAATTACGAATTACGAATTACAAACCCGATTCAGCCAAAGCCACAGCACCCCAAAGCGGCGCATCATCACCCAAAGCCGCCGGCACAATTGCAAAATCAACTTCTGGTAAAGCCGTTTCCCGTGACACCTTTCGCACCACATCCCACCAATTATCCCCAGCCTTAATTACACTCCCACCCAAAATAAACAACTGTGGGTTAATCAAATTCGCCACATTACCAATACCCACACCCAAAGCCCAAGCACCCTTAAATAAAACATCCTGCGCTAACTCATCACCTTGCGCCGCAGCATCACTCACCACCATTCCCGTAATCAAATCTAAATCATTACCCACCAACCCCCTCAAAATCTCACCTCTGCGCCTCTGCGGTTCGTCCTCCAAAAATTCCCTAACATTCCTCGCCATATAAGGCCCCGAAGCCAACCGTTCCACACAACCCCGCTTCCCACACAAACACACAGGCCCCGCAGGATCGACAACTATATGTCCAATTTCACCAGCCATTCCGCCCACACCTCGCCAAGGCTGACCATTGAGTATCCAACCACCACCGACACCAGTGCTAATAGTGATATAAAACAAGCTGTTATTTCCCTCACCAGCACCAAAGCGGTATTCACCCAAAGCCGCCACATTAGCATCATTGTCCACAGTCACAGGAACGCTAAACTCATCCTCTAGCAAGTCTTTGAGGGGAATATTTTCCCAACCAGCCACATGATGAGACAGTCGCACAGTCCCAGTGGACGCGTCTACAGGTCCCCCAAAACTGACACCAATTGCATCAGGTTTTTCTCTTTGCAGTAAAGAATCAATCAGGTCGCGCATGATGTCCAAGTCAGTGCTAGCATTGGCATGAGCTGGCGAAAGGCGACGTTCATAGCGTAACCATTCCCTAGCACCAGAATTTACCAATGCTGCGGCTAGCTTCGTTCCGCCAAAATCCAGCGCTAAAATTAACGTCATAATTTCCTCCAAACATTCCCAAAAAAAACAGATAATTATCCAGAAACTACCCAAAAGCTGATAGCGTCAAACAATAGAAAATATCTTTGTGGAAGTTACAGCTTGAAAACCCCTTCTAATTACTGGCAATTATCACCCTATCTCCGACCCCATTGGCAAAATATTACCAAGGGATTTATTGGTATTATCGGTTATGTACTGGCGACGTTAACTTTAATTAATCTCGCGGGGAGATTGGCAAAACCCTTTGGCGAAGGTAATGTAGTAGCGATCGCTCAATTAGCTGGAATCCTGGTTTTAGTCTTTCTGGTGCGGGGCTTTTTTCAGTCCGTACAAGATATGTACATGGCAAAAGTGGCTTTAAGGGTAGCTTTTGACCTCCGCAAGCGAGTTTACTCCCACCTGCAAAAACTGGATCTCACTTATTTTGAAACAGCAAAAGCCGGTGATTTATCTTACCGCCTCACTGAAGATATTGACCGAATTGGGGAAGTTGTAAATAAAGTCTTTCACGATTTTATTCCCTGTCTTTTGCAATTACTAGCCATACCCATCTACATGATTTACCTAAATTGGCAATTGACACTAGCGACAGTAGTTATTGCGCCAGTCATGGGTATTTTAATTGGCTGGTTTGGGGAACGGTTACGTAAGTATTCTCTCAAAAGTCAAAATCGTGTTTCTGGGTTATCCGCAATTCTTACCGAAGTATTTAGCGGTATTCGTTTAGTACAAGCTTTTGCGGCTGAAAGTTATGAAATTGCTCGTTTTGGCAATGAAGCAGAACAGAGTTTTAAAGCTAAATACTCCGCCGAACGCCTAAAAGCCATTCAAATACCGATAGTGGGCTTTCTGGAAGCCTTAAGTGCGGTTTCTTTAGTGATAGTAGGAGCATGGCAAATTGCCCAAAATAACTTAACTGTGGGCGAGTTTTTTAGTTACTTAACGGCGGCGGCGTTGTTAATTGATCCTATTGGACATACTACTAATAATTACAACGAGTTTAAACAAGGTGAGGCTTCCGTTGACCGCATTTTTGAATTGATGGCTATTCAACCAACGGTATTAGAAAAGCCCAATGCGATCGCCTTACCGCCAGTCAAAGGTAAAGTGGAATATCGTCATGTATCCTTTGCCTACAAACCCGGCGAACCTGTATTAAAAGATATCAGTTTATTGGCATTACCAGGAGAAGCGATCGCCCTTGTTGGTGCTTCCGGTGCTGGTAAAACCACCTTTGTAAATTTGCTTCCCCGCTTTTATGATCCCGAAGCCGGTGAAATCTTGATTGACGGTGTAGATATTCGCGATGTGAAGCTTCAGAGTTTGCGGCGACAAATTGGGATTGTTCCCCAAGAAACCGTGATGTTTTCCGGGACAATAGCTCAAAATATTGCTTTTGGACAGAATTCCTTTGACATGGAAGCAGTAGCAGAAGCCGCTAAAATTGCCAACGCCCACCAATTTATTAGTCAGTTACCAGAGGCTTACTATACTTGGGTGGGAGAGAGAGGAGTCAATTTATCTGGGGGACAACGCCAAAGAATTGCGATCGCCCGTGCGGTATTTCTCAACCCGCAAATCCTGATATTAGACGAAGCCACATCCGCCTTAGATTCCGAATCAGAAGCCTTAGTCCAAGAAGCCTTAGAAAGACTAATGCAGAATCGCACAGTATTTATTATTGCTCACCGTTTAAGCACAGTCCGAAAATGCGATCGCATATTAGTTCTAGAACGGGGACAAATTGTAGAATCAGGAACCCACGAACAACTGCTAAAACTTGAGCAACGCTACGCAAGATTTTACGCACAACAATTTAGTTAAAAATCTGGCATAGGAAGCAATACAGTTCTGAATTCCTTCCTTCTTCTTTCTTCACTTTGCGTTCTTTGCGTTCTTTGCGGTTCGTTAAAAAAAAGAGTCTTAGTTTTAACTTCAATACGTTCAGTTAAGGACAGGACTTACCCAAAATTCAGAAAAAACGAACCACAAAGGGCGCAAAGGACACTAAGGAATAAGAGTATTAAAGAGTTTTTGCGTAAGTCCTAATCATAAAAAACGCCCCCCATTTCTGAGAGGCGTTTCTTATTCAGCTAAACTTGATGATTAACCGTTGATAGCAGGTGCAGTTAAAGCAACTGGAGCAACGTCAGCAGCAGCCAAGTCTAGGGGGAAGTTGTGAGCGTTACGCTCGTGCATTACTTCCATACCTAAGTTAGCGCGGTTGATTACGTCAGCCCAGGTAGCAATAACCCGACCTTGAGAATCAATTACTGATTGGTTGAAGTTGAAACCGTTCAAGTTGAACGCCATTGTGCTGACACCCAAAGCGGTAAACCAGATACCGATTACAGGCCAAGCAGCTAGGAAGAAGTGAAGTGAACGGCTGTTGTTGAAGGAAGCGTATTGGAAGATCAAACGACCAAAGTAACCGTGAGCAGCTACGATGTTGTAGGTTTCTTCTTCTTGTCCGAACTTGTAACCGTAGTTTTGTGATTCGGTTTCGGTTGTTTCACGTACCAAGGAAGATGTCACCAAGGAACCGTGCATTGCGGAGAACAAAGAACCACCGAATACACCAGCTACACCCAACATATGGAAGGGGTGCATCAAGATGTTGTGTTCAGCTTGGAACACAATCATGAAGTTGAAGGTTCCGGAGATACCCAAAGGCATACCGTCAGAGAATGAACCTTGACCAATTGGGTAGATCAAGAATACTGCTGTAGCAGATGCCAAAGGCGCGGAGTAAGCTACACAGATCCAAGGACGCATACCCAAGCGGTAGGATAGTTCCCACTGACGACCTAGGTAGCAAGCGCAACCGATCAAGAAGTGGAAAATTACCAATTGGTAAGGACCGCCGTTGTACAACCACTCATCTAAGGAAGCTGCTTCCCAGATTGGGTAGAAGTGCAAACCGATAGCGTTGGAGGAAGGAACAACTGCACCGGAGATGATGTTGTTTCCGTAAATCAAGGAACCAGCTACGGGTTCGCGGATACCGTCGATGTCTACTGGAGGAGCAGCTACGAATGCGATGATGAAGCAGGTGGTAGCAGCTAGTAGGGTTGGGATCATCAGAACGCCGAACCAACCGATGTAAATCCGGTTATCGGTGCTGGTAATCCACTCGCAGAAGCGATCCCATACGTTGGCGCTTTGGCGCTGTTGTAAGGTTGTAGTCATGTTTTTATGATTGCGGTTGTTTTTATGAATCAGGTAGGTCTTTCTACCTGTTGTAAACATACTAAATCATTTATTTAGATTTGTAAAGCTTTTTAACAAATATTTTTACAATTACCCTGTGCAAACCTCCAAAAGCTGATGCTGCATAGGAATGGGGATTTAATATAATACAGAACCTCACCCCCAACCCCT
Organism: Nodularia spumigena CCY9414; assembly: GCF_000340565.2. Taxonomy (NCBI): domain Bacteria; kingdom Bacillati; phylum Cyanobacteriota; class Cyanophyceae; order Nostocales; family Nodulariaceae; genus Nodularia; species Nodularia spumigena. The sequence goes on along the minus strand of NZ_CP007203.1, from coordinate 1,489,484 downwards.
CTCCTTGCCAAGGAGAGGGGAGACGGGAATCTGAGCAAATCAACATCTATATATATAGTGTCTTATGCCAAATTCTCATTCTTCCACCGTCACCTATAGCCCGGCTTATACTATTGTTCCGACTTACGAGTGCTTCAATCGCTGTACATACTGCAACTTTCGCACCTCACCAGGTCAAAGCCCCTGGATGACTTTAGCGGCAGCAGAAAGCATTTTACTACAATTGCAAAGCCAAAAAGTAAGTGAAATACTCATTCTCAGTGGTGAAGTGCATCCCCATTCACCCCAGCGTCAGCAGTGGTTTCAAAGGATTTATGATTTGTGTGAGTTAGCTTTGGGAATGGGATTTTTACCACACACTAATGCCGGAATACTGACTTTTGCGGAGATGCAAAAGCTAAAGAATGTCAATGTTTCGATGGGTTTGATGCTGGAACAGTTAACCCCAGCATTGTTACAGACTGTGCATCGACACGCACCGAGTAAATTACCAGAAATTAGGTTGCAACAATTAGTATGGGCGGGAGAGTTGCAGATTCCCTTTACTACGGGGTTACTTTTAGGAATTGGGGAAACTGAAGATGATTGCTGGGAAACTTTAGCGGCGATATCTGATTTACATCAGCATTACCATCACATTCAAGAAGTCATCTTGCAACCCCACAGCCCAGGAAATCAGCAAACCTTTGATGCAGCAGCTTTTGACCCGCATCAATTACCAGAAGTGATTGCGAAAGCACGTCAAATTTTACCGCCTGATATTACAATTCAAATTCCGCCGAATTTAGTTCAAGATGATGGATGGTTACTGGCTTGTATAGAAGCTGGCGCGAGAGATTTAGGCGGAATTAGCCCGAAAGATGAAGTGAATCCTGATTATCCTCATATTCAGGAACAAGCTTTGAGAGAAATATTACAGCCTGTGGGTTGGGAGTTAGTGCCACGTTTGCCTATTTATCCGCAGTTTGATAATTGGTTGACGGGGGAATTGCAAACAGCTATGAAACATTGGCGAACTAATATTAGGGATTCAAAAATTGTAAAGAAATTGTAGGTTGGGTTGACGAAAGGAAACCCAACATCATTGGCAGCGTTGGGTTGCGCTGCGCTTAACCCAACCTACTTCTAATACACATATTTGAGTTAATATGACACTACAGTGCTAAATTCCAACTTATGACCCAAGATTTTGCCATATTAAAACGGATATATAACTCCTTTGACCCATTTCGACCCTTACCTGCTGGAGATCCAGCTTATGTCAATTGTTCAGAAGTGCGGGGAGATGGTGACATCTTGGTAGAAGTGGGGAGAGAAATTTTGTTATCCGACAGAATGACCTCTCAACTATATGCAGGTCATCGCGGTGCTGGTAAATCAACGGAATTGTTGCGACTTCAGAAATATTTAGATGAAAACGGTTGCTTTGTTGTCTATTTTGCTGCTGATGAAGAAGATATTGATCCAGAAGATGCCCAATATACAGATATTCTCTTAGCTTGTACACGTCACTTATTGAGGGCGTTAAAAGATAACGCTTCTCCAGACAGTTTATTGAACTGGTTAAATGACCGTTGGCAAGATTTAAAGGATTTAGCACTAACTGAGGTATCTCTAGAGAAATTAAGTATAGACCTGCAAATTTCCCAATTTGCCAAAATTACAGCAAATTTGAAAGCTGAACCTGGCCAACGCCAAAAAATTAGAGAAAAAGTCAACCCTCATACAACCACTTTGATTAAGGCGTTGAATCAGTTTATTAGAGATGCTAAAAAAAACTTACCTTCAGGTTATTCTCAACTGGTATTAATTGCTGACAATTTAGATCGGATTGTGCCTATACCTCAAGAAGGTGGACGCAGCAATCATGAGCAAATTTTTATAGACCGCAGTGGACAACTCCAAGAATTAGATTGCCATCTGATTTATACAGTGCCAATTTCTTTACTGTATTCTAACCACGCGGCTAATGTCGCCGATATCTATGGAAAAACTCAGGTATTGCCGATGATTATGGTTCAAACTCCTGAAAATCAAAAATATGACCTGGGAATTAATAAAGTTACCGAATTGTTACAAAAACGTTTGAGTTTGATAGACCCTAATTTATCTATTGTTGATATATTTGAAGAACGTCAGGCATTAGAGGCAATATGCTTGATGAGTGGGGGTCATGTGCGAAATTTATTATTATTAATGAAGGAAGCGATGAAATACACTAACACCTTGCCCATCCCTACCAGAGCCGTAAAGCGTTCAATTAGCGAGTTAAGAAATACTTATAGTAATACTGTTTTCGCTAATGAATGGGAAGCACTAGCAACAGTGCATCATTCTAAAGAGAAACAAAACGATCAATTATATCGGGGTTTATTATTTAATCGCTGTATTTTGGAATATCGATATATTGATAAGGAGGAAGAAAGTCGAGTTTGGTATGATATTCATCCCCTTCTTAAAGGAGTTAAAGAATTTCAAGATGCTTTTAATAAATTATATCCCTCATAATAAAAGCAACAATTTTGATATTACCCATTAACAGTTAGCATTTATTGGCTAAGTTTATGACACTAGAACTGACTGATTGGGATAACGACTTACCATCAGAAGGAGATGAAGAATATCAAGCCTTAGTCCGCGCTCTGAAATTTACAGAAGGCTTTGGCTTATTCTTTGCTCGTTGTTCTCCGGCAGAAGGTGAGCAGATGATTACCAAAATAAAAGCAGATATTGTCAATAAAAATATCCAGGTATTGAGGCTGACGGAACCAGTTAATAATTTATATGAAATAATTGAGAAATTAGATAGTAAAGAACAAATAAAAATATTATTTATTACGGGCTTAGAGCATTCTTTGTATAAATATGAAGAGAGCAAAATTCTCATGGGGTGGAATAGTAGGGATAAATATTCCTACAGTTGGAAGGGTGTACCACCTGTTTTAATTAACCTCAACCAACAACGAGAACGGTTTAGAGATAATTTTAATATTTGCTTTGTGTTCTTGCTGCCTCAGTTTGCTATTAAATATTTTATTCAACGCGCTCCCGATTTCTTTGACTGGCGTTCTGGTTTGTTTGAATTTCCTATAGATCCAGAAACTTTAGAACAAGAATCATTACGTAATTCTTTGGAAGAGGATTATGAAAAACTACTTCAGCTAACTCCAGAAGAAAGAAATAAACAAATTCTAGAAATTCAAGGACTAATTGCAGAAGAGCATCAAACACCTGAGCATCAATACGATTTATTGATTAAGTTGGGAAAATTACAGATTGCTGGACAAGATTATCAACAAGCACTTGCATCTTATGACAAAGCTTTGGAATTTAAACCTGATTACCACCAAGCTTGGTACAACCGGGGGTATGCGCTAGATGATTTAGAACGCAATGAACAAGCGATCGCATCTTATGACAAAGCTGTGGAATTTAAACCTGATAAACACGAAGCTTGGAATAACCGGGGGTATGCGCTGAGGAATTTAGAACGCAATGAACAAGCGATCGCATCTTATGACAAAGCTGTGGAATTTAAACCTGATTACCACCAAGCTTGGTACAACCGGGGGTATGCGCTGAGGAATTTAGGACGCAATGAAGAAGCGATCGCATCTTATGACAAAGCTGTGGAATTTAAACCTGATTACCACCAAGCTTGGAATAACCGGGGGAATGCGCTAGATGATTTAGGACGCTATGAAGAAGCGATCGCATCTTATGACAAAGCTGTGGAAATTAAACCTGATTACGACTTAGCTATTCGTAACCGAAAATATGCGCTCAAGAAATTAGGAAGCAATCCTAAAAAGTTGCCGATATTGAGCCAAATTTTTCAAAAATTACAAGCGATTCTTAAAAAATAATTGCAAATAATTTTCTAAAAACCATCTCAAAAATATGTCACAGCTTAAAATCGACTATCCAGAAACTTTACCAGATGCCCTACAGCAAACCAGAGAAGAATTTGAGCAGGAGGCAAAAATGGCAATGGCAGTCAAATTATTTGAAATGAAACGAATTTCTTCTGGTTTAGCTGCACAGTTAGCAGGTGTAGATAGGGTAATTTTTCTACTTAATTTACATCGTTATGGTGTGGCGATGATTGATTTAACAGAAGAAGAACTTTTATCTGATTTAACGAATACCTGCATTTAGCCTGCGTAGGCAGGCTTTGTCTGTGTAGCCCCAGACTTCGAGTCTGAGGGTTCTGAAGTTACAATTTCCCCAAAAATACAGAATGCTTCCTCCAAAAGAAAGAGCTTGCAGACAAAACCCTGTTGTAAAATAGACATAAGTAAGAATTCGGGGGGCCATTTACTGGTCATAAACGCCTATAGAAACTATTGTTGGCAATCTCCAAGGACTAAAAGCCAGTCAGCTGAAACAACTACAGCGACTGTACCACCAGCGCATCCCAGGCGATCGCATCACCACGCCTGAGTTCTCCCAGCGTCTGGCAGCAATTAGCACAGAAATCAATCAGCCGATATGTGCCTACCTCAACCGTCGCGGACAAGTGATGCGTGTAGGGGTAGGTACACCACGTCAAACGCAAATACCACCGCTAGAGCTGCCCCGTTACGGTGCAGAACGTCTGAGCGGTATTCGTTGTATAGCTACCCATCTCAAGCCAGAACCGCCCAATGAATCGGCACTGACTGCGATGGCGTTGCAACGTTTAGATGCTTTGGCAGTGATAAATATCACCGGCACAGGATTTACAAAGCGTGGTGGTGGTTCCACTGGGTATGTCAAAGAAACTTATTTGGCTCACCTAGTATCAAGTACCAAACACCTCGTATCAACTCCGCAATTGGTAATCAGCGATGAGAAGTCCCTGGCGCAAGACACAGCCCTATACTCTAGCGTATCGCCGCCTATGAGTTTAGATATGCTATCAGAGCATGACTTTATCGAGTTGGTGGAAGGTCTGGAAGCAGAATTTCAACGGGATTTTGTCGCCCAGGAAGTAGATGCTGACCATGATCGGGTGCTACTTGTGGGACTAATTACCGATAAAACCACTCCCCAACGATTCCAGGACACCATATTGGAATTAGCCCGGTTGGTGGATACGGCTGGCGGAGAGGTATTGCAGACAGTACAACAAAAGCGATCGCGCATTCATCCGCAGACCGTAGTTGGTGAAGGTAAGGTTGAAGAAATCGCCCTCACCGCCCAAACCCTGGGAGCTAATCTCGTTGTCTTTGACCGCGACCTCTCACCCGCCCAAGTCCGTAACTTGGAAAGAAAAATTGGTGTCCGGGTAGTTGACCGCACCGAAGTAATTTTAGATATCTTTGCCCAACGCGCTCAGTCCCGTGCTGGTAAATTGCAGGTAGAACTCGCACAGTTAGGATATATGATGCCGCGACTTAGTGGCAGAGGTCTGGCAATGTCGCGGTTAGGTGGTGGTATTGGGACTCGTGGCCCTGGTGAAACTAAACTGGAAACAGAACGCCGGGCGATTCAAAAACGCATTTCCCGACTGCAACAAGAAGTAAACCAGTTACAGGCGCATCGTTCAAGGTTACGCCTGCGACGGCAAAATCAGGAAGTTCCCTCTGTGGCTTTGGTTGGCTATACTAACGCGGGTAAGTCCACTTTGTTAAATGCTCTCACCAATGCCGAAGTTTATACCGCCGACCAGTTATTTGCTACTCTTGACCCCACCACTCGCCGCTTAGTCATTGCTGATGGGGACACTGGTGGAACTCAAGAGATTCTACTCACAGATACAGTAGGTTTTATACACGAACTGCCCGCTTCCCTAATGGATGCCTTTCGCGCCACCTTAGAGGAAGTCACAGAAGCCGATGCTTTACTGCATTTGGTTGATTTATCTCATCCGGCTTGGTTGAGCCATATTCGCTCAGTCAGGGAAATTTTGGCACAAATGCCAGTAACTCCCGGCCCTGCACTGGTGATTTTCAACAAAATTGACCAAGTAGATAGCGCCACACTGGCTATAGCTCAAGAAGAGTTTCCCCTGGCTGTGTTTATTTCCGCCAGTCAGCGATTAGGATTAGAAACCTTACGCCAACGTCTGACCAAACTGATTCAATATGTTGTTGATGCTCGTTAATTTTATGGCTGGCGCTTAAACAGAACGCGGTGCTAATCTCGTCATATTTGATGAACAGGCTCCGCTTTTTTGTTAATCAGAGCGCGGTTACAGCCACTAAAATTAAAAAGTATTAAATCTAATTGAGGACATTATGGCTGCCAACGTTGAAATTTACACTTGGAGTACTTGCCCCTTTTGCATCCGTGCTAAAAGTTTGTTGAAGAAGAAAGGCGTTGATTTTACCGAATATTGTATTGATGGAGATGAAGCGGAACGGGCTAAAATGTCCGAAAGAGCTAACGGGAGACGCTCACTACCGCAAATTTTTATTAATGATTACCATGTTGGTGGTTGTGATGATATGCACGCTTTAGAAAGTCAAGGCAAGCTGGATGAATTACTAGCTTCTGGTGCATAGCGTGACATATTTGAAAATGGGCTTTTTTTCACAGCCGCAATTGTGAAGTCTAATCATCAGGGGATAATCTAAGAAGAGATTCCCGGTGATTGAGGCAAACGGCGTGAAACTGGCTTTTATTATTGATCCCATCCATCAACTTGACCCGTGTCATGATACTAGCGTTGCTCTGATGGAAGCAGCACAAATTTTAGGACATGAAATTTGGGTAACTCAGGCGAATCTGCTGAGTGTAGTAGATAGCAAAGCTTGGGCTATTTTGCAGCAGGTTGAACTCGCTCCAGTGCAGTTAGTGGAGGGAGGCTGGATAGCGGCAAATCCTTGGTATAAATTGAGCGCTCCCAGCTTTACCTCCCTAGAAGCAATGGATGCTGTGTTTATGCGGACAGATCCACCAGTCAATGATTCTTACCTCTACGCCACCTACGTTCTAGACTACATTGACCACAACAAAACTCTACTCATTAACAGTCCTCGTGGTATCCGGGGGGCAAATGAAAAAATGTATGCCCTTCAGTTTACCAATGCAATTCCAGAAACTATTGTCAGTGCAGATCAGCATTTAATTAGGCAATTTTTGGCAGCTAAAGGAGAAGCAATTATCAAGCCACTGGGGAATAAAGCTGGGGAAGGGATTTTATTTTTACAAGCAGGCGATCGCAATTTTAACTCGATAGTGGAACTCAGTACACTGCGTGGTCGATTACCAGTCATGGTGCAAACTTATTTACCAAAAGCTAAAGAAGGAGACAAGCGAATTATCCTCCTGAATGGAGAACCAATTGGTGCGCTCAATCGCCTTTCTAGCGGTAGTGATTTTCGTAATAATATGGCGGCTGGTGGTACTGTTGCTCAAACTACAATCACCCCCAGAGAATATGAAATCTGTACCGAAATAGCCGCAACTTTACGTCAAGATGGTTTAATTTTTGTGGGTATTGATGTCATCGGCGGTTATCTGACTGAAGTCAACGTCACTAGTCCTACCGGGATTCGTGAAATTGACCGACTAGATGGTACTCGCTTAGGCGAACAGGTGATTTCATGGATTTCGCAAACTTTAAAAAACTAGCATAATTTGTCTAAATTTATAGCTGGGGAGTGGGGAGTGGGGAGTGGGGTAAAACCTTTCGGTGTCTAACTTTTATGATCAGTTTATGTCCTAACGTCCTTGGTGGTTGCTATAGTTGATACCCTGGTGTTTTTTTGTCAGATTTGTTAAAAAACAGCGATGGCATCCTGCAAACACCTCTTTTCTCTTTGATTTCCCAGACAAATTGATATATCTGAGTCAGTGGACTCCTGCCCAAGTTAATTTGATTTGTGGATAGGGTTGACAAATTGGAACACCAATGTTTTGGTTTGGGGATAGCAATGATATTACTGACCCCTGACCTTGGTGAAACTGAAACGACTAGATTTTATGCAGCGTTCAGCCCAACCTGAAACTGCAAATTTGATCTACAACTTCAATCCCCAATCAATTAATTTCTTGGTGTCCGGCGATTTCGCAGAAAGTCTGGAATATCCAATCCCGTTTTTTCTTTAGGTTCCGCAACTGGTGTGGGGGGATTAACTGCTTGTGGCTGTGGCGTTGACCGTTTGGGAGTAGGTGCTACTCTCGCATTAGTCACATTTTGGGTTGGTGGTGCTTGTATTTCACCAGTAAACCCAGTAGCAATTACAGTAATTCTCACCTCACCTTGGAGCCTGTCATCAATTACCGCCCCAAAAATAATATTGGCATTGGGATCAACAACTTCGTATATTGCTTCAGCAGCAGCATTCACCTCATGTAATGTGAGATCACTGCCACCAGTAATATTAAATACAACTCCTCTAGCTCCTTCAATAGAACATTCTAATAACGGCGAAGAAATAGCCGCGATCGCCGCTTCTCTCGCTCTTGATTTCCCGGAACTGACTCCTATCCCCATCAATGCCGATCCAGCATCTGCCATCACGGCTCTGACATCAGCAAAGTCAACATTTACCAAGCCGGGGATGGTAATAATATCGGAAATACCTTGGACACCTTGACGCAACACATCATCTGCATAGCGAAAAGCTTCTTGTACAGGCGTTTGCTCTGGTATGACCTCCAGCAACTTATTGTTGGGGATAATAATCAGCGTATCTACTCGACTTTTTAACCCTTCAATACCTTGTTCGGCTTGGCTAGTGCGGCGGCGACCTTCAAAAACAAATGGACGTGTAACAACACCCACAGTCAGAGCGCCCATTTCTTTTGCGACTTCTGCCACAATCGGCGCTGCACCTGTCCCCGTACCGCCTCCCATCCCAGCAGTGATAAATACTAAGTCAGCACCTTCTAAAGCCGTAGCAATTTCGTCTCGTGATTCTTCAGCTGCCTTTTGACCAATGGCAGGATTACCACCTGCGCCTAAACCTCGTGTGAGTTTCTGTCCAATTTGCAATCGACTCGGCGCACCTGCCAAAGTCAAAGCTTGAGCATCAGTGTTGATTGACCAAAACTCTACTCCTGAAACATCAGACTCAATCATGCGGTTAACCGCATTTCCACCTCCACCACCCACACCAATTACTTTGATGTTGGCAACCCGACCCGGAACAATCTCACCAATACGACTATTTTCCGTAGACATCTTTTTACTGTCATGATTTTGTCCAAAGTTCAGCCCAGAGTTGTTAAAGGGGTTAGTCGAGTTAACTGCTAGCGGAAACCCCTGCTGTCCCACAGATGGGGAATTTTTATAGGTAAGCCCTTGCTTATTATCAAGTGTCATTGGATTTGTGAAAGGTAGATAAACGACTTTTTCAGGTGTTATTCACCAGAACCTCCGCGTCGAGGAAGCCCCTGGTTTGAGACATGAGGTTTCTGATCTAAGAGTCAACTATAGTTTGACACTGCCCAAAAAATATATGGCACTGTTCTTTATTGTTATCACGACTCCCAACCTTAATTAGATAGTGAGTGCGAAAGTTGGCTATGGGATCAGCCTAGGAGCGCTGTGCCGGAGGTCATAGCACAACTAATTTTACAGAAGTATACCTAGATTTACTTAAAATTGATCTGTATAACTTCAAGGAAATATTAATATTTTCACTACTATGTTGCCGACTTAGCACATAATGCCCTCCATTATTTCTTGTTAATGCTTTAGATTAGCAGATGTTTTTAGGAATTTTGGGAGTTAGGCTTTTTGTTTGTTTGGTTCAAATGTACTAAAGGAGATGCCGGATTTTTCAAATCAATGTACTTTATTTGACTAAAATCCATTTTGGCAGATAAAGAACGCATTTGGGCGAGGACTTTGATTTGTTCGGTTAACTGAGGACTAAAAGCACCAAGATGTACATTTCCTAGTTCTGTCTTCAAAATTAGATTTGTGGGATCTTGGCAATCAATCTCCATTATTTTCACGGGGCTTTGACTTAATGCTGCATAAATTTGACTCCAAGAGGAGCGATATTGTTCTGGTGAACCAATAACTCTGAGAATTGGCAGTTTAATGTTGGGATTGACTAATTTGTATTTTTCTAAGGGTATCAAAACCCCACTAGCATCTAATAAGCCCGCAGGTGACTGTTTTTTTGGACTCTGAGCTATGGCCACGGGGACTCTTTCCTCTATTTTGATGTTTAATCCCGGAGGAAAAAGGCGGCGATTCACAGTTGCTTGTGCAATAGTGGGTTGTTGCTTTAAAGAGTTGGCGATCGCCTGCGGTTGAATCCGCCATAAAGACTGAGGATAGGATATCACCAGTAATGACTCAATCGTGGCTTCCGATAGTAATTGATCACCTGATTTCATCTCAATTTGCTTGGGAGCATTTAGCACCCATATCGGCTGGAGTGCTACCCACAGCAAACCACCAGCTAGACCACTAATGGCAGCAGTTCGCCAAAGAGCCTGAATTATTTTTATCTGCCGTTGCCGACGTATTTTTTGACGGCGCTGGGCTAAATCCTTTTGGGAAACTGATACTATGCCAGCCATTCAAACCTCTTTCTGGTTGCAGTCAAATTATTGGTTAGGTTCGGATCATAAATCTTGGTTAATTAACCTATCAATATCTATTAATCTTTCTCCTCCAGATTTTTTTCACATCTTACATGAACCACACCAGTATTTAGGTACTATAAATACTAGTAATTTTTCCTATTGAAGTTTGCAGTGTTTAGTTTAAACCGAATGTAACCTTTTTCGCAGGTAATAGCTATTACTATTTGGTCAAAATCTCCCCAAAAAATTATCGACCAAGATAACACAATCTGTACTATTAGCAACTGGTCTATTGGTTCTGACATCCGGGAGAGGCAAATTGTGGGCTAATTATGCGTCTACATTACTGGCGAGGTATTTTTTGTATTTAAACAGATTTTCAACTGGCAGCGTAGATATTTCCATTTCTCATCACTGGCGATGAGCTTTTACCTTTGAGACAATACAGTGAGGTTGTGACGACAGGGTGGGACGTTGTTAAAACACTTCTGTTAGGTATACAGCGATCGCATCAATGCTGTTAGTTTCCATCCAAATGGTGAATTACTGGCGGTGGGACAGCACAGTCAAACTTTGGAGTTCCCATTAGCCCTCATGGTCAAACACTGGTATCGGCTAGTGATGACCAAAGGATCATTTGGTGGAATCTACATTTTGACTACCTGGTTGTTGGTGATTGCATAAATTGGTATTAGCCACAGGCGCTAAATTTAAGATTTATGAGTTAAGAGTTGTGAAGAGCGATCAATTTTTATGATTCAGCTTACCAACTCAAGGAGCGATCGCTCTCCAACGCATCATCACTATTTTCCTGCTCACTATAATTCTCCATTGCAGCTGGTGGCAAAGTTGCTAAAAACGCTTTCAGTCTCATGCGCTCAATGTAAGGCCAGCCGCCTTCAGCCTCAATATCTTTGAGTAAAGAGTAGAGTTTCTGGCGGTTATCCGGCAAACTCTCTTGAAAAGCACTATCCCGGATATCTCGATGTAACTGTTCTAAATGCCGCAGCAAGCTCAAAAGAGCGATCGCATCTCCTTGAGAAACCCTAGCTACATCATGCACTGCCGTGGCGATCGCTTGCAGTTGTGCCGATAACTTCACTGATTCCAATTTTTCGCGGTTGCTCATGCAACTATCTCCGTGTAAATGAGGCCTACTCAAATTTACCGAAGATTTTTGATTTTTATTCGTTATCACAAATTTTCCAGGGCATAAAGACAGAAATAGAGGAGATCATAACAAATCTTTAGAAGCTATAAGTCACTTCTGGCAAGGGTTTTAGCTCCAAGCTGGTTTTCTTGACACAGGCAACCATAACCGATTGTAAAAGGCAGTAATCACGTCTAGCACAGCCTCCAACAGAGCTAAATGCAATCAGGTATTTTGGGATGAGACTAGAGAGCTTTGATCTTGAGTGAAAAAAAATCGTATGATCTGGCTAATTTCCCCATAAAGCAATGGACTGTATTTGTATCTAGTGGCAACACATAACATAATACAGAAACATTTGGGCAACACCGAAAATGCCATAGGCATTAGTTTTACAACTTAGATATTAATTTTTGAAATTGAGGTTGACCATGAGGTATCGCGCTTTAATTGTTGCATTCTTGGCTGTATGCCTGGGACTATTAACTGCTTGCAGTGATGCTCCCACTTCTTCTAATAGTAGGGACCTACTGACTTACGAACAAATTAGAAACACTGGCTTGGCTAACAAATGCCCCCAACTCACAGAAACTAGTCGTGGCTCCATTCCCATTGAATTAAGCCAGTCTTATACCATCAAAGAACTCTGTTTGGAACCAACCAATTTCTTTGTCAAAGAAGAGCCTGCTAATAAACGGCAAGTAGCTGAGTTTGTGCCTGGTAAATTGTTGACCAGATACACTTCCACCATTGACCAAGTACAAGGCGACTTGAAAGTTAACCCAGATAATAGCCTGACCTTTTTAGAAGCCGATGGTCTGGACTTCCAAGCCATCACAGTCAAACTTCCTGGTGGTGAATCAGTACCTTTTCTCTTCACCATCAAAGATTTAGTAGCTCAAACACAACCTGGTTTGACCAGTATCAACACCTCTACGGACTTTGAAGGTACTTTCAAAGTTCCCTCCTACCGTGGTGCTTCTTTCCTAGATCCTAAAGGTCGTGGTGTCGTCAGTGGCTATGATAATGCCGTAGCTCTTCCTGCTCAAGCTGATGACGAAGAACTCACCCGCGCTAATGTTAAGCGCGTTGAAACTCTTGATGGCACAATTTCTCTGCAAGTCGCTAAGGTAGATAGCGTTAGTGGTGAAATTGCTGGTACTTTCGAGAGCGAACAACCATCTGATACTGATTTGGGTGCTGGTGAACCTAAAGAAGTCAAGATTCGCGGTCTGTTTTATGCACGGGTTGAACCAAATCGCGCCTAAATTCCCTAGAATCATTCTGTAATTATTAACTGGCTCCCAAGACTTGACCCATTTGTTTCCTTTGTACTTGAAGCAAATGGGTTTTTTATTGCGTATCCCGAAAGCCAAAGCCTCGTAGAAAGTGCAACGAAATGGAACCCAGCATCACACCCAAGCCGTCACGCTCCGCAATCTTCGGAGCTTTCCCCTGAGCGATACAGCGATACCCTGCGGGGAGCAATCACAAAATTATCAATTTTCGCGCCCAGCTACTTGCATAAAATTAAGATTAATTACTTAATAGGTTGAAAATTTTGATGAATTTTATTGACAAAATGTCGTATTTTTACTGAGAAAGGCATTTCCCGTAATTAGTGAAATCATGGAAATCAACCTTTATAACAAATTAAGTAATTAATAAAGTTAAGTACAATTTCGGTTTGTAAATGAACTCATAATTATATATTTTGGCTATATGTAGCCCTACCATCTACAGTAATTAACAAATCTAAATAACGATAAAAATACCAATTGCGCTTATTTGAATCTGGCTCGATTGTCAATTTCATCAGGTGTTTAACCACAAATATTGTGATTTACACCATGTTTTGCTCGAAAAAATCAAATAACTTTTTTTGAGTAAAATTTCACAATCGCAGATTTTTTAAGCCGGTATTCACTTTTTATTTTAATAAATAAATGTGGTGCTATGCCTACTACAGCCAGCAACGAACTCAAAAATGAAATTTGGCAGTTACTGCGAGAGTATGAGCAATCTCGCTCAGACACTATTCGCAACAAACTGGTAAAACTAAATTTTGGACTTGTGAGAAAAGAAGCTCACTATTGGATGAATCAATGCCGTGAAAATTATGATGATTTAGTCCAAGTTGGATATTTGGGCTTAATTCGGGCGATAGAAAAATTTGAGATCTCTAAGGGACACGCCTTCAGCTCCTTTGCTATTCCCTATATTCGTGGTGAAATTCAACACTATCTGCGAGATAAAGGCGTTACAGTCAGAATTCCTCGGCGCTATTTAGCATTACAACAGCAGGCCATAGGAGTTTCACGTGATTTGTGCGAAAAATATAATCGCCAACCTACTGACTCTGAACTAGCCGCAGCATTGGCAATTTCTCTGAATGAATGGCAAGAAATTAAACTAGCATGGGTGAATCGCTCCCCTCTGAGCCTAGATGTTCCAGTGTTGGACTCAGAAGAAGGAACCACCAGCCTGGGAGAATTAGTTCCTGATCCCAAGTATCGCAGCTTTCAACTGGCGCAAGAAGATCAAATTCGCCTGCAACAAGCATTGTTTGAGTTAGAAAAATGTACTCGTGAAGTTTTGGAATGCGTCTTTTTCCAAGACTTGACACAAAAACAAGTCGCAGAACATCTGGGAATTAGTGTAGTGACAGTTTCCCGCAGAGTAAAAAAAGGGCTGGGCTTGTTAAAGAAGATGATGAGTGTGAAGGAAGATTAAGTTCCAGCAAGCTTAAGCTGTATTGAGCCTAGGCTAGGGGTGCTAACAATTACCTTGAAAAGTCCTAAAATTAGGTTATAAAGGTAACATAGTTTGCCTGAGATCCCAATAGGCAATGTTGACGTTTCCTAGAGCTTTTGAGAACAGCTAATGAACAGAAATTTCCCAATTGTATTTGTAGCTCTTTCAATGTTAGCGATCGCTGGATGTACTATCGGAGGTACACCAGATGCAACCGCTCCTACCCCTACTGCAAACCCAGCAGCACAATCGCCAACACCAGAGGAATCCTTTAATAATCCTGTAGTTTCTACTGATTCAACAAGTGCCTCTGCAACTCCGAACTTAATTAAACTGACTAATGCTACAGAGCGAGAACGGATAGTCTCAAAAGGGCGAGATGACCCATTTGCTCAAATTGTCGGGCAGACCCAGACTGTTGCTACAATGCCGACACCTCGGACAATTACTACACCTGTAGGTATCAGACCGCTTCCGCCAATACCTCCCTTACCTACTCCTACAGGACCAAGACAACCAACACCCCGTGCGCCTATTTCTACTGGAAATACTACAACTGCGGCTTCCCCAACTTCAGAGGCCAAGATACCCAAGCCTAAAACTCGTCCGGACTCAGTTATACCAGAAGTTATGCCCGGAGTGCTTTCTGATGTCACTCTAGAACCTCTGCTACCTCCACCCCCACAGCCTGAGTTAGCTGAGGGAGTCATTGTTAGTGGGGTAGTGCTAATTGGTCAAAAACCCCAAGCAATTATTAAAGTACCGACTGAAGACACAAGTCGCTATGTACAGGCGGGACAGCGCCTAGCCAGTGGTCTGCTAATTAAACGTATTGAAATGAATGAAGGTTCCAATCCTATCGTAATTATCGAACAATATGGTATTGAAGTTGCCAGAATGGTAGGGGAACAACCTATTGATTCAGCATCATCAACAACTAAAGCTGAAGCTTCTTAAAGATGGAAACTCAAGAAAAAATTGAATTTATTGGTTTATCTCTAGCAGTCTATCGAGAAATAGCTGCTCATTTGCGTCAAGTCGAAGGAATCGAAGTGGGCTTAATTCCCCAAACATCTTCAGCATTTGATTACAATCAAAGTCAAATTGCTGGCTTATGGATTTCTCGTTTACCCAATTATGGGACTGAAAGTCAGCAACGTGAACAGCAAATTTTAGCTTACTACCGAAACCGTTATGGTGTTTAATACCCTTGATTTACTCTGTAGATAAAATTAGGATTTTTCTGAACCAAACTGACCTTGTTAATCATACAGGTCTATTTTTTTACTAACACTTTTTTACCTACAGCACTTTGCAAGTATAGCGTTTTCTAGTTTGCTCAGGGATATACATATTTATCTGTGTTTATCTGTGGGCTAATAATTTTTATAATACTTGTTGAAAATTGCGAATAAAAACACTAAAATATACGCATATACTCAAATATATCAGCAAAATTGCTGGCTGTTTCATATTCACAAGGTTGACTGCATATTGTGGAAGAATTTTTACAAGGTCTTTTCGGGGCTGTTTGATTTGTGACTTTAACAAAAATTTCCCCTGGACAACAAATAACTCATACACAACAATTTGGATTAAATTTAGTCTCTCAGCTAAGTCATGGAAGAGATGTTATCTTGGCAATTGATTTGACAGAAAGCGTTGGCTTAAATAACGAAGCTCGCATTCGTTTACGTCAAATAGTTGAAGACAGCATTAAACCAGGAATTACTTCAAACATATGGATACAAACTGCTGCTGACAGTCCATTGAGAATTGCTGATTCTTCAGACAGTCAAGAGCGACAGGCTGGGATCAACATCTTACCAGTTCACAAGCGATCGCTCTCCATCACCACCCCGGAAAATAAACCCTATACATTCACTATCGTTGATGCTGCTCCCACAGGTCAAGAATTTTGTACACCCGCACCAGGTAATCAAGAAACTTGCTTAGTTAATCCTTATTTAAGGCAACAGTTATGGATTCCTAGCCTAATTTTACTACTAATACTTGCTAGTTTGTTGGGAGTTGCGTTTAAATTGCATCGATTGCGTCACAAGTGGGAATTGCACATCTATGTTGAAGAACATGAAGAACAAATATGCAGATTAAAAAATAATCAAAGAATTGCAATTGGTGAAGACGATACAAATTGTACAGATTTTATTGACTGTCCAGGTACAGAAGTGAGAGCATATTTAGAACGTCAGGGAGAGAAACTTTATTTAGTACCTAATGAATCAACATCTATTCATTATAACGGTCGGAAAATTACCTCACGCACCTTAATATCTGGTTCTCAAATTAGGTTAAACTTTCCAGATACTCACCAGGGCGATTACGAAATTAGCATTCAACTTAAAAAATAGTGCTTCCGAGAACATTTTATGAACTCAGCAACTACCAATAACCTGCAATAATCAACCAAGACTCAAGGGTTGATCGTTCCGTGCTTATTCTGCGGCTCAGTTAATTTTACCTGGTGGGGAATTTGCGGCGATCGCCGGAGGCGTGGCTTTGTTGATCGCTCGTCACGAAGATCAGACACGGCGACGGATTGAAATCCGCTTTACCCGGTTAGGGAAAGTTCAAAAAGTAAAGTAGTTAAAGCTTTTGTGAAGCAGAGATTAATCTTGCCGGAATTTCAAGCAAATAGTAAGATTGGGGGATGCAATTGCTATTTGCTGAGGTAAACTTGCAAGCAAGATCATCACAATTTTACTCAGCTACTCTTCGGTCTGGGCATAACTCATAATGGAACAATGGCAATTTCTAATACAGAAACAGGGCGATCGCTCTTGGCATAACCTGGAATCGCCAAACTTAGAAATTTCGGAAGGTTGGTACAGAGTGTTGGCTCGTTCTCACCTACGTAATACTGACGTGGAAATACGGATAATACACTCGTCAATTTCAGAAATTTCCCCAAAGCGGCAAATTCAAAGGCGATCGCAGCGCACTAATGCCGAAGGTTTAATGGCGGTAATTCCTTTTACCCACCTCCAGCCGGGAATTTGGGAATTGCAATGCTCTGGAGATTTGATTTCGGATTTATTCGGTAAATCGTGGCAATATGGTATTTATCTACAAGTATTCTCTGAAGAATCCACTAGGGTATGGGGACAATCGCACACAGGCGAGAATATAGCCTCAAATTTACCCCAACCTCCAGATGCTATTGCTGATGGCAACCTGAAATCCGCTATTACACCAGAACCTCTTTCTAGTTCTAAAAGTGATCAAGAGCCAACAGATTTACCATCTGAAACAGTAACAGACGGCACAGATATCGAGCCGCCTGTTAGCCCAGTTTTTCTCAAAGGTGAATCAGCTGAACAGATTTTACAAAATTTAATGGATTTAGCTTTACCCATCTCTGAAACTTTGTTAGAAGAGGGCAAAGTTGAGGACAATGTAGCGATCAAACCACGGACACCGCTATGTTTGACTTTAGAACGGGAAACCCATGTTGCACATTGGGGAGAAATAGTCGTCATTCATGGGCGAGTAGACCTGCAAGACCAGACAAATCAAGAAAGTGACACAGCACCCCCAGAAATTCTTTATGCCTTGGAATTAGTCATTGAACTGCGATCGCCTTTAAGCTCAGAAATTTTAACCCAGGTTCGGCAGCCTCTACCAAACAGCTCGTTGCCTATGGTGATCAGCTCCGCAATTGATATTCCCATAGATTGTGAATCTAAACTGATTTTGGCAGATATCAATCTGTATGGCGCACTCACTGAATTCGGTGAAGTAATCATATTAGCTAATCAGTCTTTTACAATTACAGCAGATGTCACAGAATTGCTAGCAATCACAGCCGCAGCTAAATTTAGTGAACAAAATTTATTAGATCACCCTATAGAACCACCAACAGAGCTAGAAACATCTATTAGCATTGACTTAAGACTTTTTAACCTGGCTAAAACAACACAAATAAATCATTCTCCGTTTATTCAAATTTCCCGAAACAAGTCACTACCCCCGCAACTTAACCCTGAAGAACTAGAAGCAGCCGGACGGCGAGTGTCTCAACTAAATAAATTAGCCGATTCTCGTTTACCTCAACTGCCAAAACTACCTGAAAACCAAATCACTGTCAAAGTGGCGCTTACCGAAGGTGTGGCCACTGCTGATGTAGTTACCGATCAAGAGCTTGTAGAGAAAGACAAGACTAGAGCCAGCATCAACTTAGCGCAACTGGTGATTAAAAATCATCGTCGGCGGATGCTCAACAGCACTTTTCCTTACTTGAAACGCCTAAAAGTTTTACCTGACAATACACCAGATGCTTTTTCACTCCCAGATGATCAGGATTCTCCGCAGATAGATACAACTGTCTGTGAGCATGAAAATACATTTGAATTAGTGGCTGGTGATGCAGAGTTCCAGGATGACTCACCAGATTTAGAATTATTAGAATTAAATGCAGAGGCTAATCTCTGTTCATCGCCTTTGATTAGAAAGTGGACACAAAGCCAAGGATTTTCCCTACCTGAATCTGTGATTTCGATTTTAGATCAGCAAAAATTACCCGATGAGCAGGTTCCGCTTTCAACTCAAACTGTGGAAATTAGCTCATCATTAGACGTAGAACCGCAAACTGATATCGGAGCAGATCAGATACCTGTGTTGCCAGATGCTACACTAATGGCGATCGCAGCCAGTGCTATGGAAATCCAGGAGATGGCAACATTTGAACAGCCAGAGGCCATTTCTGTACTCTCTCCAGATTCACAATTACCGCCTGCTGATTATCTTTGGTTAACACAAGAATTTGTGGTTGAAGATATATATACTCAACCAGTGGGGGATGTGATAGATAGCTATTCTTCTGAACAGCATTCGCAACCAATCTCAGATTTATCCCATACCCCACTTATGCAAGGGGTAATTGTTGAACCTTTGCCAATTCCTTTACTACACGTTCCAGATGGTGAACTAATCGGTGGGACTTCTGTCAGGGTGAGGGTAGAACTACCTGCGATATCCCCGCAAATAGTTGTCAAGTTATGGGTGGAAGATTGCCAAACTCGCTGGCTGCTAGATGGCCCCCATGTACTGACAGACTTGCTACCTAATTCCTTGGGGAGTTTATTCGTGATAACTCAATTAAATATTCCCTACGGTTGCTTGGAAATTCGTGTGGAGGCGATCGCTTTTAATCAGCTTACCCAGCAAGAAAGTCACAAAGTCACCGTGGTGCGGACTGTGATTCCTCCAGACTTGCCAAATTTGCAGCTAGATCAATTACTGGGTATTTGATTGACACTCCCCTGCCTAAAGGCGAGGGGATTCTGTAATCTACCTCGTCACTTGCTCTAATAGGCTTTCGCCTAAAAGAGTAGCGGCCACGAGTCCTACAGCGTTACTTTGGACGTGCCCCGTCCTAGCTTGTCCTGCAAGATTCAAAATGTTAATTGCTGCATTTTCATCCCTATGCAAACTACATCCACAATTACAAACATGGGTGCGCGTTGATAGGGATTTTTTAACGATAGCATCACAGTTTGAACATTTTTGTGATGTGTAATGTGGTGCTACAGCAATGGCTAATTTACCAAATTTACCAGCAAAATACTCAATCCATTGCCGAAACAAATACCAGCTAGCGTCAGCAATTGACTTAGCTAAACAATGATTTTTGAGTAAATTACGCACTCGTAAGTCTTCATAGGCTACTAAGTCGTTAGACTTGCACACGTTACGCGCTATTCTCTTAGCGTGTTCATTCCGTTGCCTACTTATTCTCAAATGCTTTCTGGCAAATATAGCTCTAGCTTTTTTACGTCCTGACGAACCTTTTTTCTTTTTGTAAATGCGTCTTTGAGCGTGTTTGATTTTTGACTCAGCCTTTCTCAAAAACTTGGGATTAGCCTCTTGATGTCCGTTTGAGTCTGTGTAAAAGCTCTGAATTCCAACGTCTAAACCAATTTCATTACCTGCCAATGGTTGAATGTCTAAAACCTCAACATCAATACAAAATTGACAGTAATAGCCATCAGCACGGCGTACCAATCTAACACGCTTAATTGATTTAACCGGGTAAGTTTCAATATCCCACTTACCCAGCAATTTCAACTCACCAATACCTTTTTTGTCAGTAATGGTAATACGGCGTTGAGTTTGGTTTAGCTTCCAACCTGATGTTTTATACTCAACCGAGCGATTATCATGCTGAAATCTTGGATACCCTTTTTTACCTGATACTTTCTTTTTACAATTTTCGTAAAACCTTGATATTGCTAACCATGCTCTTTCGGCTGATGATTGCACTGCCATTGAATTTAAGTTAGCCACAAATTTAAATTCGTTGCGTAGTTCCGTTGAATACTTATTGAGCGCAAATCTATCAATTTTCAACTCTCTTGGTGCATCCATCCAATACCTCAAACACTTATTTCTAATGAATTGAGTTGTTTTGATGGCTTCCTCAATAGCTAAGTATTGTAGTTTTTTGGCTTTGACTTTATACTCTAGAACTAGCAACTTGACTCACCCCCTTGCTTTGCTTATATTATATTTAGTATAAGTGAATGTTCTGATTATGTCAACAGGAAAAGGTAAGAAAAGGGTAAAAAATACACCTGTTTTATACAATGAAATAAAGAAGAAAAGAGGCGTTATGCTCACAGATACCGCTTGGTATTCTGTGCAAGAATTAGCCGCAAAAAATGACGTAAGCGCTAGTGAATATTTAGAGGCGATGATTAGAAAATATTGCACCACAGAGGCGTAAACGCCTCCAGGCAGCTTTCATCCCTTGCCTAAAGTACGGAATACGGTGCTACGCACCTGTTCCTCAAGGGTTTTCAGCCTGCCTTCCTTATAAATCACACAGGCGTTGTGTTAATAATTTTGAGAATTTCAAAAATCCGGCGAATTTTGCAGTAAGCTCGGTTTAGAGGATTGTCTAAATTATTAGGAAAGTTAACTATGGCAGCTTCATTTTTGCCTTCTATCTTGGTTCCTCTGACTGGTCTAGTTTTTCCAGCAGTGACAATGGCGTTTTTGCTGTTATACATCGAACGCGACGATATCAGCTAATTAGTTGATAATTTCCCACGTCTTCCAGGCGTGGGATTCGCGTTTAAATTATTTAGTATAAAAGCGCACTTATTATATTCCAACTCATTCCTAGTAGACAAAGGATTCCCACTGCATACGTAATGGTTCGCCAAGGCTGCAAACCGAGAAGATACATCAAGGTATGTAGTATCCGCGCACCTGTAAAAGCAGAAAACAACCAAATTGCAGCCCCAGGCGATGCTTCGGTTAACACATACGCTATTCCCAGACCAATAAATATGGGAATGTTCTCCAAGTCATTCAGCCAAGCTTTAGCCGCTCGTTGGACTTGTGGTAAATCCTCCTTAGCAGGTGGCTGATTGAATACTGCGGAGTCTTCTGGGTTGACAAACTCACGTCTGCTGATCCGATAAAATCCTTGATAAGCTGAAAGCGCAAACATTTTCAGAAATAGTGCTACAACGCACAACGAATACCAGTGAAGAGGGGTTCCCATAGTTCCAAGCATAGAGATTACCTGTTATCTGCTAGTAACAGACTACCTTGCTTGAATGTAGTTACAGACAGACATTGTGCTAATTGTAACTTAGATATCTATTAGCTTAGTACCTGATCACTCAAATTACAAACCGCCTGTCTCTAGGAAACAAGCGGTTTGTTAATGCTAATTTTTAAACAACTGCCCGAAAATCCAGACTAAATTGTTTTCTGATCAAGCTATTCTTACATTGAAGAACCGACTCCAGAATAGGCTCCGTAAAAGAAAATACCTACAACTGTAATTACACCTAAACCTGCGATTGTAGCGACAACCCACAGGGGAATTCTTCCACTTCCAGCAGACACAGCTTTTCTCCTCCCTTAATAACAAATCAACACTGATTTCATGAACAAAGATTTACAACACTTGCTCTGTGTTAGTTAAAGAAGTAACTAGAGAACAGAATTCCTAGAACAAAGACTAAAAGTAGTCCCAGGTATAGTGAAGTCCGGTTTAGTTCAACCGGTTGATTATTCGGATTAGGCGATCTATCCATAATTTTCTCCTAGCGTTGAATAAACTGCATGGCGGCGATCGCGCCTAAAAAGAAGACCGAAGGTACACCCAAAGTATGAATTGCCAGCCATCTCACTGTAAAAATGGGATAGGTAACTGGTTGATTTATGTCATTTCCGCTAGTCATAATCTCAAACTACTTACCGATAAATTGTTCAACTTGCTGTTTAGCGCCAAAACGATCCTTCACAATGGGCAATTCCTGCCGTGTTTGTGTGTAGTATTCGTTAGGACGGGGAGTGCCGAAAGCATCATAAGCCAATCCGGTTTGGACAAAGAGCCACCCAGCAATAAATAATGCGGGAATGGTGATGCTGTGAATTACCCAGTAACGAACGCTGGTAATAATGTCCGAAAACGGACGTTCTCCAGTGGTACCTGACATTTAGATTCCTACCTTCACAAAGATTGTTATTGTCTATTATCCTACAAAGTTTAGAAAGAGTTACAAGTTGCAACGACCTTCTCAGAAATCAGACCGAATACTGAAGCCTATCATCCCACTAACCTGCCTCTGGTGAGGAAGTTTTGGCAATGTTTGGTTGGTATTTTAGCAAAACGCCGCGATCGCCTATCACAAATCCCTGATCAGAGTTGAAGAAAACAACTTTATACAAATTAGCCGCTACTCCTTCCACATCACGGTCTTTTTCCCAAGTTTGACCACCATCAGCGCTTGACAGTAAATTACCGCTACCGCCGCCTATCCAAAGTTCATCAGGAGTGCGATAAGCCAAATCCAATAAACCCCAGCTAGTAGCCAACTCAGGATTTTGTGCTTCTTGCCATTCTTCGGGATTATTAGGCTCGCTAAACTGCACCTGACCCCCACGGGCCAGCAGCCACAACTGCCCATTCTCCGCAAAACCCATATTTTCTAAGCGGCGAGAATTATTGCGGTTATGGGGTTCCCAGCTAGTTTGTCCTGGTTCCCAAGTAGAGTAGAAACTACCTTTAGCCGAAACAGCAACATATTTACCATCAGGCGATCGCTCAATATTACGCACCACACCAACGGCTCCCTCAACCTGGGCTTTCCAGTTGATACCACCGTCTTGAGTTCTATATATCGCTCCCACATCGGTAGCCATTTCCGCCGTATTTTCTCCCAGAGCATAAATAGCAATGGGACTACCGGGTAGTTTTTCGCTTAAAGCAATGCGTGACCAAGAACTACCTTCATCAGTGGTATGCAACAGTAGCGAAGGTTCACCCAAAATCCAGCCTTCTTTGCCAGCAAAACTTACTGAGTCAAAGCGAGACTTCGGATCATCCAATTCCAGTGTTAGCGGTTTCCAAGTATCACCACCATCATTTGTTTCCAAAAGAGTAGCATCGCCACCCACGAGAAAACCATGCTGAGAGTTATCAGTAAAGGCGATATCCAGCAGCTTCGAGTCTGTTGGTACAGAAATTATCGCCCAAGGGTTAGAGACGGTAGAGGGGACTTTGCTACAACCTATACACAAGAAAACTACTATCAACAAGGCAAATATTCTTTGCCAATTTTTCATAATACCCATTGAATGCATCAGTATTTTTTACTTTTTTCTAAATTTTTGATCTTAGTGGCGATCGCAGCCCTCTAAAACTTGCTAAAAAAGATAACGGGTCTTATTGTAAGCCGTAGAGACTGATAAAAAACAAGAAACCAAGAGCCAAAGCCCCAAAAATCAGCAGATTTTTTTGCCCTGGTGTCATTCTGTTAACACCCAACCCATAACCCAGATTTTCTTTAAAACCCGACACAGTACCAACAGGGCCAATATTGGCAAAAGCAATCTTCTTCGCAGTACATACTGGACAACGCCAAGTTATGGGCAGTTCAGCAAACAGAGTACCTGGTTCAATATTATGGCTATCGTCTCCCTTTTCAGGTTCGTAAACATAACCACAGGCACGGCATTCATAACGGTCTAATGCCGGAGTTTCAACAGCTTGTTCCTTAGCTTGTTCGCTCATGGCTAAATCCTCACAGAGGAGAAATATTAAATATACGTTACAAATTATGACATAACTTTGACACTCTTCCATCATCTGCAAAAACGATCAATACCTCATATCGTTCTGTTTCACAGATTTCATCAAAAGCAACCAGATATAATGTAAAAGAAAGTAACAGCCTTATTTACACCATTAGCGGTAGATATTCATTGTGTTTGTCCTTAGCGGTTACGAGTACCTTCTAGGCTTCTTCATCATCTGTAGCCTAGTTCCAGCCCTTGCACTTTCAGCCTCCAAGCTCCTGCGACCCAGTGGTAACAGCCTAGAACGGCGCACTACATACGAATCCGGCATGGAACCCATTGGCGGAGCCTGGATTCAGTTCAATATTCGCTACTATATGTTTGCCCTCGTCTTCGTCGTCTTTGACGTAGAAACCGTATTCTTGTACCCTTGGGCGGTTGCCTTCCACCGTTTGGGGCTTTTGGCATTCATTGAAGCCTTAGTTTTTATTTCAATTCTTGTAGTTGCCCTAGTCTACGCCTGGCGTAAAGGAGCGTTGGAATGGTCTTGAACTCAAAATTAACAAGCCCAGACAAAGAGCAAATCATCAACCCGATTGAACGTCCCGCAATCACACAGGACTTGTCAGAAAACGTCATCCTGACCACAGTTGATGACCTATATAACTGGGCAAGGCTTTCGAGTCTGTGGCCTTTGCTGTTTGGTACAGCTTGCTGCTTCATTGAATTTGCCGCTTTAATCGGCTCCCGGTTTGACTTTGACCGTTTCGGACTCATTCCCCGTTCCAGCCCCCGCCAAGCCGATTTAATTATTACAGCAGGCACAATTACGATGAAGATGGCACCCCAATTGGTGCGTCTTTATGAACAAATGCCCGAACCCAAGTATGTCATCGCTATGGGTGCTTGTACAATTACTGGCGGGATGTTCAGCATGGATTCTCCCACAGCTGTCCGTGGAGTTGATAAACTGATTCCTGTAGATGTTTACTTGCCTGGTTGTCCCCCCCGTCCAGAAGCGATTATTGACGCAATTATTAAATTGCGGAAAAAAATAGCTAACGATTCCATGCAGGAACGAGGACAACTGAAGCAAACCCACCGTTTCTACAGCACAACTCACAATCTCAAGCCCACTGAACAGATTTTAACTGGTAAATATTTGCAGTCAGAAACTCGCTACACACCACCCAAGGAATTGACAGAAGCTATTGGTTTGCCAGTTCCACCCGCACTGCTGACAGCAAAGACTCAAGAGAAGGAGCAAAACCGCCGTGGCTGAAGAAGATTCCAAACCAGTACCAGCAGCAGAAGAGTCTCTAGTTAAAGCCGGTCAAATTTCCCAATGGTTAACGGAAAATGGTTTTGATCATGAGTCTTTGGAACCTGATAAGCTTGGGATAGAAATAATTAAAGTAGAAGCAGATTTTCTGCTGCCTATTTCTACAGCCCTTTATGCTTACGGGTTTAATTACCTTCAGTTTCAATCTGGTATTGACCTTGGACCTGGTGAAGATTTAGTCAGTGTCTATCACTTGATTAAAGTCGGTGATAATGCTGTTAAACCTGAAGAAATACGGGTAAAAGTGTTCTTACCTCGTGAAAATCCCAGCGTGCCTTCAGTTTACTGGATCTGGAAAACCGCAGACTGGCAAGAGCGCGAAACTTATGATATGTTCGGCATTGTCTATGAAGGTCATCCGAATCTGAAGCGGATTTTGATGCCGGAAGATTGGGTGGGTTGGCCTTTGCGGAAGGATTATATCTCGCCTGATTTCTACGAGTTGCAAGATGCTTATTAGCTAGCGCTGAGTTTCAGCAGTGAGAATTTTGTTTAACTCACTTTAGCCCCTTTCCGGTCGCGGAGAGGGGTTATGTTTTTTTAACGCAAAGGGGCGCGGAGGTTCGCGCAAAGGTTCGCGGAGATTGAGAGTTTACTGTTTCGGT
The DNA here is from genome assembly GCF_000340565.2 of Nodularia spumigena CCY9414. Classification (NCBI taxonomy): domain Bacteria; kingdom Bacillati; phylum Cyanobacteriota; class Cyanophyceae; order Nostocales; family Nodulariaceae; genus Nodularia; species Nodularia spumigena. The sequence goes on along the minus strand of NZ_CP007203.1, from coordinate 1,463,098 downwards.
GGATGTAAGCATCTTAAGGCTTTTTCAAGCTATTAAGCCCCAAGTAAATCTTTATATTTCTGTTGAAACGTTGTATAACCCAAGATGTTCCACAAATGGTAAAAAATCTTTGTCACTGAATAGAAGTGAGTTTTGGGTTTCGATACAGAAAGTTGCGATAATAACATCAGCCGTCTTCCGAATGGTGATACCACGCTTTCTGAGAAATCTATAGTTATCAACACTTTTGAGAGCAAAATTAACACCCAACATTTCAAAAATTGTCAGAAAAGTTAACAATTTATTTGCTGTTCTATAATCGCTATCTGAGCGAAATCCTTGTAAAACTTCAGTTAAAATAAGATCACCAATTGCAAGCGGTTCTACTCCCAGAAGACCATCTAGTTTATTTGTTTCTGGGGTTTCCCTGCCATTGGAATAGTCTATCCAGACGCTTGAATCTACAAGAATCATTGATTTGTTCTTATTTCTTCAAGGTCGCCTTCCCATTTTAGATTGCCTCTATAAGTTTTAATTTTTTCTTGTTCTTTTAGTTTAATCAGTGTTTTTAACCCAAGTTCTATAACTTCTCGTTGAGTTTTAATTCCAGTTGCTTTAATAGCATCATCTATAAGTTTTTCATCAATAACAATATTGTTAATCATGACAGGGTTACATGGATACTCTGGATAGGATATTTTGATAATCAATTAAACTTGAATTGAGGCGATTTGCAAATGTCAATTAGCTTTTAATTGAATGTTAAAGCGTATTTATTGAGGTTGTCAACTAAATTATTAAAACATTTGTACTCATTTCGGTATGAAGTGTGAGTATTAATTTAGTATTTATGTTCTATGTTAGTTGCAATTACAGCGTTAGCCAGCTAAAAACTTGCTCAACAGTTAGGGATAAATCAATATTGCTGAGAACGGGTAACGAGTCTGCACCTGTGAGCATTTCAACTCGTTGATTTGGGAATATAGTTAAAATGCTGGCTTCTTCTGGAAAAATTAACCAGCATAATTCTGTGCCATTTTGGGAACAGTGTAGCAGGTTACGGAGAACTTTGGCTTGACTTTGGTCTGGGGAAAGGATTTCTATTGCCCAGTCGGGATGAGTTTGAAAGCGGTTGGCTATTCTGCCAGATGCTTCACGGGGAATGCGTTCCCAACGAAATACGGCAATATCAGGAATTATGGCAGCACCGCCAAAAACACAACGCAGTTCGGGAAAAGCAAGGGCAGTTTTTGGAGGTTTGGCTGTCCTGTTAATTGCTTCACAAAGTTCTACCTGTAATAGGCTATGTTCTCCTTGGGGCATGGGTTTTTGGCTAATTTTTTCGTCTATATATTCGGAAGCGGGTTTAGTTTCAGGGAGTTCCAGAAATTCTTCTAAGCTGATTGATTTGACTAGCGTACTCATCGTTTTTCCTTGCCAAATTCTCTTACATTTATTTTACCGTCCTGACACCTGCCCAATATGTTAAAAAACCCCTACAAGAGTTAACTTAAAGGGGGTTTAGCTTAAGCGGGCGGCGGGAATCGAACCCGCATTATTAGCTTGGAAGGCTAAAGTTTTACCACTAAACTACGCCCGCAAAATCAGAGAATATTTAATTAATTTGATGTCTTAATATACAAACCAAACATAAAGTTAGATATATTTTTAGCTTGCACACAGACATAACTAACTATAGCATACAATAATTGTATTGCACAAGATAATTTTCAAACTATTTTAACTCCAGCATTTTTGCTAGTATTGAAAAATGACCAAAAAATCCGATGCTGACTGGCAATCAGGTGATTATGAGCAATTTACCGACCCGACTGATGGCAAAACTAAGTCGGGCGATAGCCCTTGGTCAAACCGTATTACTCATATCTGGAATAAAACTACAAACCGCTTAGTGAAGCTCGTACCTGTAGAGCAAGTAACACAGACCATAGTTCAATGGTTTAGTGTGAGTGAAACTGAGGTAGCAGAGATTTTAGCCACAGTTAGAGCCGAACTCCCAACCACAGAGGCCTTGCTGATTGGTAAGCCCCAAGCTGGCAAAAGTTCTATTGTCCGGGGCTTAACGGGAGTATCTGCGGAAATTGTGGGTCAGGGATTTCGCCCCCACACTCAACATACCCAGCGTTACGCCTATCCATCTAATGAACTACCGTTGCTGATTTTCACAGATACGGTGGGACTGGGAGACGTAAATCAGGATACTCAAGCGGTAATTCAGGATTTGATTAATGATTTACAAGAATCGAGTCGTCGGGCTAGAGTCCTGATTTTGACAGTCAAAATCAATGATTTCGCCACCGAGACATTGCGACAAATTGCGGAAAAACTCCGTCAGCAGTATCCAGAAATTCCCTGTCTACTGGCTGTTACTTGTTTACATGAAGTTTATCCCCCCAGTACAGATGACCATCCTGAGTATCCACCAGACTATGAGGAAGTCAAGCGAGCCTTTGCAGCCATTGAAGAAGCTTTTGCTGGATTATACGATCGCTCTGTCCTGATTGACTTCACTTTAGAAGAAGATGACTATCATCCTCTATTTTATGGCTTAGAAGTATTACGGGATTCCCTCGCAGAAATACTTCCAGAAGCAGAAGCCCGTGCAATTTATCAGTTATTAGACGATGCAGCCAGTAAGCAACTGGGCGATATTTACCGGGATGCTGGTCGGCGTTACATTCTACCATTTTCGATTATGGCAGCGGCCTTGGCGGCTGTGCCATTACCATTCGCTACCATGCCAGTTTTAACTTCCTTGCAAGTCTCAATGGTAGGTCTGCTAGGTAAATTATATGGGCAAACGGTAACGCCATCACAGGCAGGAGGTGTTGTTAGTGCGATCGCAGGTGGTTTTTTAGCCCAAGCTGTTGCACGAGAGTTAATCAAATTTGTGCCTGGTTTCGGTAGCGTCATTGCTGCTTCCTGGGCTGCTGCTTACACATGGGCGCTGGGAGAAGGCGCTTGTGTTTATTTTGGTGACTTGATGGGCGGTAAAAAACCCGACCCACAGAAAATTCAGGCGGTGATGAAAGAGGCTTTTCAGAAAGCACAGGAAATGTTTAAAGGTATTAAAACCTAAAAATCATTAAACAAACACAATTTTTACAACTCTTCCTCTGGTGCGACTCTGCGCCTGGTGCGTGATAAAAACTCATCTCTTGATTCAGCAACCAGCTTCTGTCATCAAAAAACCGCAGATTTATTTTCTGTTGCTTGAACAAACGCCTCAAATTGACCGTTGGGTGTCCATTGGATAGCGCCGTCATCTCTAGTAAAAAATAATTGTGTCTGGTTTTTACTCAATTCAGATAAAGTTTTGGCATCAAGGTTAGCATTATAAGCGATCGCCACCTGTGGTTGAAACATTTGTACTAAATCTCTCAAAGACTGAGGGCTACACCACAACACTTGCGGACGCAGCAAGCTTCCCGCCTTATATAGCTGTTCCACTTCTTGAGGCTTAACATTACCTACCAATAGCCAATTTTGCCCTTGAATTTGAAATTGTAAAACAGGTAACTGTTCATTAATTAACTGAGCCACTACCGAACCAGTATTTACAGTTTGACCAGGTGCTAAAGGCTGATAACTTCCTTGTTGCTTTTGGACTTCTTGTTGAATTGCCTGAATAGCAGTGGTACTTTTTAGATTTGGTGAATATTCATAAAAATTTTTAATCGGTAGAGTTTGCAGCACTTCCAACCAAGCATTGCTATCTTGATATTTAAAATTACTAGCGATCGCCCAATCTATTTGATTAACCCCCTGCTGTTGTAGAAATGGTAAAATTGTGAAACGTCCAGTCCCCTGATCACCACTATTAATCAATGTCACCTTTCCTCGGTCTTGAATGACTACAACTGGTTCCGTACCTGCTGCTAAAACCGTGATTCTAAATAATGTATTTGTATAATACCAAGATGGAATTAGCACCAAACTAATAACCATTAAACCTGCAAACCACCAGCGTTTCTGCCACCAACGTACCAGCCAAACCAAAATAATCAGTGCATATATCCCTAATAACTGCCATGTAGATATACTTCCCACTCTGAGATAATTACCCGGCAAATTACTAAATACTTCGACTAATTTAATCAGCCAATCAGTAGGAAAATATAATACACCAGCCAAAGCGCTGCCACCCGCAGGCCAAACTAATGCGGCGATCGCACTAATAATTCCACCTATACTAATGGTTGCAATCAAAGGAGTACTGATGATATTCAGTAGCACACCATAAGCAGGCATAACCCCAAATACATAAAGTTGCACAGGTAAAGTCCAAATTGTAGCAGCCAAAGGAACAGCAATTAAAGAGGCGATCGCCAGTGGTAGCCAATCTAAGCGTTTCACAAGTGCCGGAACTGTGACAATTAACCCTAGTGTGGCTAAAAAACTCAATTCAAAGCCTAAATCCCAAATCCATAACGGATTAATTAACAATAATATAGTTGCAGCTAATAACAGAGAACCAAATTGTTTAACCTTTCTGTTTAATAGCAAACCAACTAACGCCGCAAAACCCATAATTACGGCACGCAGTACCGAAGGCTGGAACCCGGTTAAACTCAGGAAAATAATTAACGCCAAACAGCCAAAAGTAAATTGTGTTCCCTTAGATGCCCGCCTTGTCAGCTGTAGAATTAAACCCAAGACCAAAGAAACGTGAAATCCTGAAGCAGCCAAAGTATGAGCCAAACCAGCTTTCACAAACAAATCACGGATATCGTAAGGTAAATCAACCGCCCTACTACCCAAAACCATTGCACTAACCAGGGGACCGGCTGGAACACCTAACCAACGAACTTGCGATCGCACAATGCGTTGCCTAACTTGCCACCATCCCCATTTACGTTCATCATACTGATCAAGAACATTAATCTGTCTGCCAGTCAAACCAGCAAATATTCCCTGTTGCTGGAGAAACTTCTGAAAATCGAAAGCACCAGGATTTGATGCAGTTCTCGGCTTGTATAAAACTCCAGTCACCGCAATTTGTTGACCAGGATATAACCCAGTAGCCTGAAGTATTGGTACTGTCACATATAATTTACCTGTCACACCCTTAGAAACATCTACCGGGCCAGTTTCATTTTTAACCTCATCCAGTTGAGTAGCTGCTAACACAAATTGGCCTCGTTGGCTGCGAGTCAAACGGGGATTACTCGCCACCTCCCCACGCACAATCACCAATTGTTGTTGATTACCGTTATTTTCTGAAGCAATAAACGTACTTATATCATTTTCATTTGGTTGTGGCGATCGCCATTGAAAATAGAAAGTTGCTAACAACCCCACCAACCCAGCAACCAGCCATATTCTAGGATGGGGAGCATTTTGCCAAATATTAGAAACACCCTCAGTTTTACCACCAGCATTTTCAGATTTTTGAGCAAATCGCCCTAATCTGCGTCTTCCAAACAAAACTGCTCCCACAACCCCAAAACCCAGAACCCAAAACCCACCCCCAGGAACACCCGTCAACAGCAATCCCAGAATAAACCCAAGACAGATAAACACACCACTTGTCTGAATCATAAGTCACTCATCAAAAAACTTACTTGTTCGTAGTAAGAACTTTAGCCCTTAAAACCCCGAATGCTAAACAATTAAGAGAACTCCACAAACTTCTATTGATGCTTAAGCGGACATAACTTACAGTTGATTGAGAGACTTCCAAATAAAAACAATATCCCCAAATCTCTTGTAGAGCGGGCATATTGCCCGCTAATAACTCATTTGTAGTTCTTCAAAAGTCGTTAAATTCTCCCCTCTCCTTACCAAGGAGAGGGGCTGGGGGTGAGGTTCCGTATTTTATTAAATCCACATTCCTCCTATACATGACCAAACTTAAACTGCTATCCCCTTCAGCAAAGGAAAACCCAACTTTTCCCGTTGCTCAACATATAGATGAGCCACCTTCCGAGCCAAATGACGAATCCTCGCAATGTAACGAGTTCTCTCAGTCACCGAAATCACACCCCTAGCATCCAGCAAATTAAACGTGTGCGAACACTTCATCACATAATCCAGACTCGGTACAACCAAACCACGCTCAGTCAATTGACTAGCTTCCTGCTCATATAAATTAAACAGTGTTAGCAGCAACTCAGGATTTGACCCTTCAAAATTGTAAGTACACTGCTCAATCTCACTTTGCAGAAAAACATCACCATAAGTAATAGTGTCCGTCCAATCAATCTTAGTAATAGCTTCCACCTGCTGGAGATACATCACCAGTCGCTCCAACCCGTAAGTAATTTCAATAGATACAGGACGACAATCAATTCCCCCACACTGTTGGAAATAGGTAAATTGAGTAATTTCCATCCCATCTAACCAGACTTCCCAACCAGTACCCCAAGCGCCCACCGTCGCATCTTCCCAGTTATCTTCCACAAACCGAACATCGTGATCTTCTGGACGAATGCCCAAAACCCTTAAAGAATCTAGATAAATATCTTGAATATTATCCGGTGACGGCTTAATCAGAACTTGGTACTGATAATAGTGTTGAAAACGATTCGGATTTTCGCCGTAACGGCCATCAGTAGGACGACGACATGGTTCAACATAAGCAACAGACCAAGGTTCGGGCCCCAACGCCCTTAAAAATGTATGAGGGTTTTTAGTACCCGCCCCCTTCTCAATATCGTAAGGCTGGGCAATTAAGCAACCACGTTCACCCCAAAACTGATGCAACAAACTAATGACAGACTGAAAATTCACGCTCTACCCTCCCATAAACAGCAAAGTGCATAAACCATTGTTGCCTACAACCTAGCACTGTGGGGAGTTTCAGACACATGAAAAAATAAATTCCAAATAAATTGAAAAAAGAGTTGACAAAGATAGGAGCGCTCGTTATATTAGATAAGTGCCTGAGAGACGAGCGCCAAAGAGCGGCGTTTTGAAGTCACACCGAACCTTGAAAATATTATAGTTTGAAAGCAATTATACAGCAAATATTGCGCGTCAAGTCAATAAAATAACGAGACTAAAGTTAAAAAACAGTAGTCAAGAAAGAGCTAAAACAAACAAACCAAAACGGAGAGTTTGATCCTGGCTCAGGATGAACGCTGGCGGTATGCTTAACACATGCAAGTCGAACGGTGTCTTCGGACATAGTGGCGGACGGGTGAGTAACGCGTGAGAATCTAGCTTCAGGTCGGGGACAACCACGGGAAACTGTGGCTAATACCGGATATGCCGAGAGGTGAAAGGCTTGCTGCCTGAAGATGAGCTCGCGTCTGATTAGCTAGTAGGTGTGGTAAAAGCGCACCTAGGCGACGATCAGTAGCTGGTCTGAGAGGATGATCAGCCACACTGGGACTGAGACACGGCCCAGACTCCTACGGGAGGCAGCAGTGGGGAATTTTCCGCAATGGGCGAAAGCCTGACGGAGCAATACCGCGTGAGGGAGGAAGGCTCTTGGGTTGTAAACCTCTTTTCTCAGGGAAGAAAAAAATGACGGTACCTGAGGAATAAGCATCGGCTAACTCCGTGCCAGCAGCCGCGGTAATACGGAGGATGCAAGCGTTATCCGGAATGATTGGGCGTAAAGGGTCCGCAGGTGGCTATGTAAGTCTGCTGTTAAAGAATCTAGCTCAACTAGATAAAAGCAGTGGAAACTACAAGGCTAGAGTGCGTTCGGGGTAGAGGGAATTCCTGGTGTAGCGGTGAAATGCGTAGATATCAGGAAGAACACCAGTGGCGAAGGCGCTCTACTAGGCCGCAACTGACACTGAGGGACGAAAGCTAGGGGAGCGAATGGGATTAGATACCCCAGTAGTCCTAGCCGTAAACGATGGATACTAGGCGTGGCTCGTATCGACCCGAGCCGTGCCGGAGCTAACGCGTTAAGTATCCCGCCTGGGGAGTACGCACGCAAGTGTGAAACTCAAAGGAATTGACGGGGGCCCGCACAAGCGGTGGAGTATGTGGTTTAATTCGATGCAACGCGAAGAACCTTACCAAGACTTGACATGTCGCGAATCTCTCTGAAAGGAGAGAGTGCCTTCGGGAGCGCGAACACAGGTGGTGCATGGCTGTCGTCAGCTCGTGTCGTGAGATGTTGGGTTAAGTCCCGCAACGAGCGCAACCCTCGTTTTTAGTTGCCAGCATTAAGTTGGGCACTCTAGAGAGACTGCCGGTGACAAACCGGAGGAAGGTGGGGATGACGTCAAGTCAGCATGCCCCTTACGTCTTGGGCTACACACGTACTACAATGCTACGGACAAAGGGCAGCTACACAGCAATGTGATGCAAATCTCACAAAACCGTAGCTCAGTTCAGATCGCAGGCTGCAACTCGCCTGCGTGAAGTCGGAATCGCTAGTAATTGCAGGTCAGCATACTGCAGTGAATTCGTTCCCGGGCCTTGTACACACCGCCCGTCACACCATGGAAGCTGGTCACGCCCGAAGTCGTTACCCCAACTGTTCGCAGAGGGGGATGCCGAAGGCAGGACTGGTGACTGGGGTGAAGTCGTAACAAGGTAGCCGTACCGGAAGGTGTGGCTGGATCACCTCCTTTTAGGGAGACCGAATCCACTCAAACATCGAAAGCAAATCGCAATTAGATACTGAGTTGGTCATTCCTAGGTCGGTCGCGAATATTTGTTGAAGCTCTCAAACTATAGATTTGGTTCGGATAATGGGCTATTAGCTCAGGTGGTTAGAGCGCACCCCTGATAAGGGTGAGGTCCCTGGTTCGAGTCCAGGATGGCCCACCTGAAATCAGTTAACAGTCAACAGTCAACAGTAGTCAGTAAAAAGCTGATAACTGGTAACTGATACCTGATAACTGACTGATGGGGGTTTAGCTCAGTTGGTAGAGCGCCTGCTTTGCAAGCAGGATGTCAGCGGTTCGAGTCCGCTAATCTCCACCTTGTGTAAAAATCGCAAAAAAATCATATCGTTGATTGTCAGATCAGACAAAAAATAGATATAATAACTCTTGTGGTCATTAGCACAGTGTGATAAAATAACAGATCGGAGAATATTCAGCAATTGATTGCTTCATACAATCGAACTGCTGGGTGATAATCCAGCCAGAACCTTGAAAACTGCATAGTAACGCGAAAAAAAGGCAGGCAGACGGATTAGAGTCCTGATTGCTTCTTGACTGAGTGCTGAGTGAAATCAGTGCCTAGAAGGAAGTAAACAGAACGAAAAAAAGTTTGCAGAAACACCAATGTAAATGTGGTCAAGCTAATAAGGGCTTACGGTGGATACCTAGGCACACAGAGGCGAAGAAGGACGTGGTTACCGACGATATACTCCGGGGAGTTGGAAGCAAACATTGAGCCGGAGGTTTCCGAATGGGGCAACCCTAAATACTACCTGTTGAATATATAGACAGGAAAGAGCCAACCCAGCGAACTGAAACATCTTAGTAGCTGGAGGAAGAGAAATCAAAAGAGATTCCCTGAGTAGTGGTGAGCGAAAGGGGAAAAGCCTAAACCAAAAGATTTATCCTTTGGGGTAGTGGGACAGCGATATCGAATCTGGCGGTTAGACGAAGCAGCTAAATACTGCACCAAAGAAGGTGAAAGTCCTGTAGTCGAAAACTCAAGGATAGTAGCTGAATCCCGAGTAGCATGGGGCACGAGGAATCCCATGTGAATCAGCGAGGACCATCTCGTAAGGCTAAATACTACTGTGTGACCGATAGTGAACCAGTACCGCGAGGGAAAGGTGAAAAGAACCCCGGAAGGGGAGTGAAATAGAACATGAAACCGTAAGCTTACAAGCAGTGGGAGGACGATTGAACGTCTGACCGCGTGCCTGTTGAAGAATGAGCCGGCGACTTATAGGCACTGGTAGGTTAAGGCGAGAATGCCGGAGCCAAAGGGAAACCGAGTCTGAAAAGGGCGCTCAATCAGTGTTTATAGACCCGAACCCTGGTGATCTAACCATGGCCAGGATGAAGCTTGGGTAACACCAAGTGGAGGTCCGAACCGACTGATGTTGAAAAATCAGCGGATGAGCTGTGGTTAGGGGTGAAATGCCAATCGAACCAGGAGCTAGCTGGTTCTCCCCGAAATGTGTTTAGGCGCAGCGGTAATGATTAAATCTGGGGGGTAAAGCACTGTTTCGGTGCGGGCTGGGAGACCGGTACCAAATCGAGACAAACTCAGAATACCCAGAGAACACATTGCCAGTGAGACAGTGGGGGATAAGCTTCATTGTCAAGAGGGAAACAGCCCAGACCACCAGCTAAGGTCCCCAAATCATCACTAAGTGATAAAGGAGGTGGGATTGCATAGACAACTAGGAGGTTTGCCTAGAAGCAGCCAACCTTAAAAGAGTGCGTAATAGCTCACTAGTCAAGCGATCCTGCGCCGAAAATGAACGGGGCTAAGTGATGTACCGAAGCTGTGGGATTAATCTAGTATTAATCGGTAGGGGAGCGTTCCGTAATAGGTAGAAGCAGTAGCGGCGAGCAGCTGTGGACGAAACGGAAGTGAGAATGTCGGCTTGAGTAGCGCAAACATTGGTGAGAATCCAATGCCCCGAAACCCTAAGGGTTCCTCCGCCAGGTTCGTCCACGGAGGGTTAGTCGGGTCCTAAGGCGAGGTCGAAGGGCGTAGTCGATGGACACAGGGTGAATAATCCCTGACTACTATGTGGGAGCATTGCGAGGGACGCATGAAAGATAGCCATACCCTGATTGGTTTGGGAGGAGTTTACGAACTCCGCGTGGTGAAGGATAGTGTCAAGAAAAGCTCGTAATGTGATGAAAACATAGTACCCGTACCCGAAACCGACACAGGTAGGGAGGTTGAGAATACCAAGGGGCGCGAGATAACTCTCTCTAAGGAACTCGGCAAAATGGCCCCGTAACTTCGGGAGAAGGGGTGCCCACCTCAGACGTGGGTCGCAGTGAAGAGATCCAGGCGACTGTTTACCAAAAACACAGGTCTCCGCCAACTCGAAAGAGGACGTATGGGGGCTGACGCCTGCCCAGTGCCGGAAGGTTAAGGAAGTTGGTCAGGGGTTCGCCTTGAAGCTGACGACCGAAGCCCCGGTGAACGGCGGCCGTAACTATAACGGTCCTAAGGTAGCGAAATTCCTTGTCGGGTAAGTTCCGACCCGCACGAAAGGCGTAACGATCTGGATGGTGTCTCAGAGAGAGACTCGGCGAAATAGGAATGTCTGTGAAGATACGGACTGCCTGCACCTGGACAGAAAGACCCTATGAAGCTTTACTGTAGCCTGGAATTGTGTTCGGGCTTCGCTTGCGCAGGATAGGTGGGAAGCGAAGAAGTATCCCTTGTGGGGGATATGGAGCTAACGGTGAGATACCACTCTGGCGAAGCTAGAATTCTAACCCATGACCGTAAGCCGGTCAGGGAACAGTTTCAGGTGGGCAGTTTGACTGGGGCGGTCGCCTCCTAAAAAGTAACGGAGGCGCGCAAAGGTTCTCTCAGCACGCTTGGAAACCGTGCGGCGAGTGTAAAGGCAAAAGAGAGCTTGACTGCGAGAGATACAACTCCTAAATCAGACCACATTTGATAAAAAGCACTCCATTCCACAAAATCTGCTTCATCTCCTAATTGACCTGTTTTAAATTGTTGATAAAAATCTGTAGATGATAATTGATACTGTTGTTCAAATGCTTGTAAATCATTTTCTAATTCTTTAATTTGCTGTTGAATATTTTCTCTTTCTTGATTGATAATCTTTCTGAGTGATGAAGCCAAGATATCACTATATCCTCCTTGTTGAGAAAGTGCTTCAAGAGCTTTTAATTGATTGATTATTTCTGCTTGAGTTGTCATTATTACTTCTTACTTTTAGATAATGTTTATATCTTAGGACTTACGCAATAACTCTCTGCAACCCTCTTTCCTTCGTGTCCTTCTCCCTTGGCGCTAGCCTCTCCCTTTGGGCCAAAGGGAGAGGCTAGCGCCAACGCGTTCTTCTCCCTTGGCGCTAGCCTCTCCCTTTGGGAGAAGGGGAGACGCTACGCGAATGTGGTTCGTTTTTTCATGATTTTGCGTAAGTCCTGTATCTAATTGAGGTGGAACTTTATTTTGCGACTCTCAACAAAGGAGAATTTAAAATTATTTTACCCAGAGTTCAGGGATAGTGAAAGTATATGAATATACTTTATAAGTGGCAGTCATGAGTATGGAGAGGACTAAAGTCCTCACTACGAGCCTTTGTGATGGTCTTCTGTGGTCTGTTTCCCAGAATCGGACAGATGCTGATCGCAGCAATTGTGTTTTACCTCTGGAACTGGATCATATCCACCAGGATGGAAGGGATGACAACGCAAAATCCGCCGAGTCGCCATCCAGCCACCGCGCCAGATGCCAAATCGCTCAATAGCTTCAATAGCATACATTGAACAAGTGGGTTGAAAGCGACAAGTCGGGGGAAACAGGGGCGAAATAAACATTCTGTAACCTTTAATCAACCAAATGAATAATAGTTTCATCGCGATCGCCTAAATCTTATAGATTAGTAATAAACGTAAAAAATTCCTATCTTGTAGTTTCTTTGTTATCTCCAGCTATCGATTTCACCTCTACTCCACCTTTGTGGCTACAAATTACCGTAGTTGCAGTTTGGGTGTCACTCATCCTCCTAATCGCTTGGGTGGTATATCGCTTTGCTAAGGGCGAACCAGAAATAGTCAGGAAAATAGTTCACATTGGCACTGGGAATGTAATCATGCTGGCTTGGTGGCTCGATGTTCCCGCCAGTTTAGGCATTACAGCCTCCATTGTCGCCAGTGCCATCACTTTATTATCATACCGATTTCCCCTGCTTCCCGGTATTAATAGCGTGGGTAGGCAAAGTTTAGGAACCTTCTTTTATGCTGTCAGCATGGGCATTTTAGTAGCTTGGTTTTGGCACATAGAACAGCCCCAATATGCAGCCATCGGCATCATGGTAATGGCTTGGGGCGATGGGTTAGCAGCATTGATTGGGCAACGCTTTGGTAAACACAAGTATCAAGTCTTGGGAGCGCAAAAAAGCTGGGAAGGCTCCTTGACAATGGCTTTAGTGAGTTTTATCATCAGTAGTGGAATTTTACTGAGTGTAGAAGGTAACGTCTGGCAAACTTGGGTAGTATCATTGGCGATCGCTTTAGCAGCTACGAGCTTAGAAGCCATTTCATTCTTAGGTATAGATAACTTAACAGTACCTTTAGGCAGTGCAAGCCTAGCATTTGTATTAATTGAAATCTTCTTGCACCATTCCCCATAACCCTAAACTAAGCATTTATCTGTGTTTATCTGTGGATGATTAAATCTTCGCTCAAAAGTCTGCACTTAGAAAATGATAAAAATAATTTGTACATTTCACCACATGAATTTTGAGCAATTACGGTGAAGGGATGGACTCAGCAGATAATTGAAAACTCGATTATTAGATGACCTAGCCGCAAAACCTGGAATATTGTCTAATTATTTTCTCAAAGTATGAGGTTTGCCAAAAAAAAGTTAGACTTTATATCTACTTTCAGGAGTAAATATACAAGATTGATTTCTACCTGTGGATTTATGAATTCCTCACAAACAGTGCTTATAGTTAAGTTCTTAGGTGGTAACAACCTATGTACGTAAGTGAGGCTAACAATCATGTCACATCAAATATTTGCATCAGAATTGCTTGTTACTTTATCTGATGATCAACAAGAGCTTTTAGCTGGCGGTCAAGACTTTGAACTGGCTGGTAGCAATTTTTATAACAGAGTTGCAAACTTACAAGGAACAAGTAATTCCGGTCCAGATGGCAGTAATGCCAACTCTACAGGTGACGTTACCGCCGTCAATACTGCGGCACAAGACTTAATGGGATTAGGTGCGACAGAAGTTCCTGACATTGAGGCTTTGGGTGCTGCACCAGTTCTTAACGGTGGAGGCGGTGCTGGCGGTGGTGGTGGTGCTGCTGAAGGTTAATCAACTCAACCAGCCAAACTGTTGAACCATCCCTACAGTTAACCCAGAAAGTTGATCTTTGACATTAAAGCGTTTCACCTATAGTAATCCGCTTTGATTTTTGATAGCTTGCGTGGCGTAGCCATACTTACTTGCGTAGGTGGTCCGTGGGGAGTTACTTCGACTGCGCTCAGTAACCGGGGGAGTGGTCCGTGGGAAACAGCTTTTTGAGTTGTAAGCGCAAAGCGCAGGCTACGCCAACAGAAATCAAATAGGAGTCCTATATCTCAATCGGAAATGGTGAATTGGGGAGATTAAAGAATCAGCAGTGCCATTGTGAATTCCTGACCCTACCCAAAATATGCAATTGTGATCTCCAATAACTCAACTATTGCAGAGATCACCCTTGGCGCTCTAATTAAGCACTCTGGGTTTCCTTTTCTCAGGCGTGGAAAGTAGGCTTTGATTCCAGATTTTCTTGCCAGTTGATTTTGGCACAATACATCACCAAAACTGCATCAACAAGTTAGTATCTGGAATCTTTTTTTGAAGAATTACGTAAATGAGGCTAACAATCATGACAGAGCATATTGTATCAGAATTGTGTGTTGCGTTATCCGACGAGCAACAAGAACTCGTAGCTGGCGGTGTTGACTTTGACCTAGCAGGGAGCAATTTCGCTAACAGACAGGCAAATTTAGCAGGAACAGTCAGTTCTGGCCCCAATGGTAGCACTGCCAACTCCACAGGTGATTTGACAGCGACTAACACTGCGGCACAAGATTTATTGGTATTTGGTGCGGAGCAAGTTCCTGACGTTGATGCTTTGGGCGCTGCGCCAGTTCTCAACGGCACAGCTGCTACTGAAGGATAACGAGATTGAGTAATTTGTCAAGTTGAAATTGATGGATAAGGGACTTGCAATTAATAAAATACCCAAAACTTTCTTGTGGTGCGGGCATCTTGCCCGCTAATCATGAAGGACGGGCAGTCCTTGCCTTCTCCCACAAAATTGGGTAATTTATTTTTTGGTGAACCCTAAGCAAACTATCAAAACTACTTTGACAAAGTGCTAGATAAATCTGCAATTGCTATCTTGAATAATTGATGATTGCACAGATAACTGTGTTTATTGTCTCCAGGTAGCACTGAGTATCTGGTTACTCAACACTTCCACAAAAATGGATTCCAGAGCTTTCTGTGTGTAATTAATGTTTGCACAACTGGATGATTTGGCTGAATACTCAGGATAAACTATCCACAAATCAGCTTCTGGAATCCTTTATTTAAGAATTATGTAAATAAGACTAACAATTATACCAAATCAGATTGGAGTTGATTGTGTCAGTGAGGCTAATAATTATGTCACATCAAATGATCACATCGGATTGGTTTGCAGAGTCAGAATTGTCCGATAGACAGCAAGAGTTCCTGGTTGGTGGTATTAACTATCAATTGCAAGATAACAATTTCGCTCAAGGATCTGCAACCAGGAGAAACACAAGTGACAATAGTCCAGAAGGAAACTCTTCTGCATCAAATACTCAGCAAGCTGATGTAAATTCTAACGCCACAAGTTTTTTATCTAGTGAACCTACAGAATTTCCGGCTCTTGCCAACTTTGAAGAACTGAATCAATTGAACACAGATTAGCAAATTTCACAACATCAAGATGTCAAGTTGATAACTTAGCCGTGATTGTCCTGGAATATAAAACTTTTCGGCGTTGTTTCCACGTAAACCTGCTAAATTATCCCAAGAAAAGGGGGAGAGGAGATAGTTATGACTCGCTCAACGTAAGTGAGGTCTTTGAGAGAGTTTGAGCATTCTCCTCTGTTGTTTCTACGCGTTATCCACGTGAGATACATAAGAAAGGTGATTGGCGTGCATAGCTTATTCCTTTCTTTATCCCCATTTCTAATTATACAACATCATAAACCATGATATTGGCTACCGTTAGCAGCATATGTTACAGTTTCACTTTTTTGCCTAATTATATTTAACAACTGTGAGTTTGATGGGCGTTACAAGAAGCCGCAGAAGCGTCTATATCGGACAGAAATCTATTATCCAAATCTAACCCAAGGTAGAGTACAGTGAGATCCTTTCCCCAAGAAGACAATCATTTTTGGAATAGGTTTAACGAACCGACTCCAGACGAACTCAATTTAGTTGAACCTCACGAGTTTCTTCCCCGCATCAGTAAATGGACAAATATCGGCGCAGGAGTGCTGCTAATTACTTTTATGGCGGCCGCTGGTCTCACCTCTGTGTTTAACTACAATATCACAGTCAAAGTTCCTGCAAGTATTCGACCAGAAGGGGAACTGGGAATAGTTCAATCTGCTGTTATGGGAACAGTGCAGAAAATAGATGTGCAAGAAAATCAAGTAGTCAAACAAGGAGAACCCATTGCTTACATTGATGATTCTCGCCTGCAAAATCAAAAAAGCCAACTAGAAAATAGTATTGAGCAGAGTCAATTACAACTGCGCCAAATTGATGCTCAAATTGCTGAAATTGCCACTCAGATTGCGGCTCAAACCACCTTACTTAACCGCACAATTATTGCCGCACAAGCCGAACTCAGTGCGAGTCAGCGCAACTATGAAGACCAGCAAAAGACAACGATGGCTGATTTAACAGAAGCCGAAGCTACTTGGAATTTAGCGAAAATACAACGCGATCGCCTACAACAGAATAACTTATTAACTGCCACAGTACAAGAAGCCGAACTAGCCTTAAATTTAGCAAAAAAGCAACGCGATCGCTTACAATCAGTAGTGGCATCAGGAGCAATTTCGCGCAATTTATTGGAAGAAAAACAACAGGAGGTAAAATCAGCCCAAGCCAAACTAGAACAAGCCAAAGCCAACGCTAAAGACTTGATGTCAGAAAAAGAACAAGCCTTAAAAATTGCCCAAATAAAACTAGAAAAAGCTCAAAACAGTATCAATCCTCATAATGCAGCTATAACCATAGCCTCTGAACGGATTAAACAAGAACAAGCCAGTGGTAAATCTACTTTATCCGCCTTGAACAGAGAAAGAGAAACCCTATTTCAACAGCGTCTAGAACTAGAAAAACAAACTATGCGGACGCGCAAAGAACTACAACAGGTAGAAACTGACCTGAATCAAACTGTAATTCGAGCGCCAATTGCAGGTACACTGTTGCAATTAAATCTGCGTAATCCTGGACAAGTAGTACAACCAAGTCAAGCTATTGCTCAAATTGCACCCGTCAATGCTCCCATCGTGATCAAAGCATTTGTCCCCCCTCAAGATATAGACAAAGTAGAACCTGGGCAAAAAGTGCAGATGCAGGTTTCAGCTTGTCCCTATCCCAACTACGGGACTCTCCACGGGACAGTGCGAAATGTTGCACCAGATGCCCTCCCAATGGGAAATAACAGCATGGAGCCAGGTCTTCAAGGGGCTACCCAGACAGTCGGCTATGAAACCACCATAGAAGCCGAAACCACTTATGTAGGTAGAGAGAATCATCAATGTCATCTCAAACCAGGAATGAAAGGTCGAGCTGATATTATTTCCCGACAGGAAACCGTACTTAATTTCATTCTCCGCAAAGCCAGATTAATCACAGATTTCTGAGAAATGTTGGGGGTTAAATTCTCTACAGGACTTACGCAAAATTATGGAAAAACGAACCACGTTCGCGAAGCGTCTCCCCTTGGGAGAAGGACACGAAGGACACGTTGGCGCTAGCCTCTCCCTTTGGGAGAAGTTAAGAAGGTTTCAGAGAGTTCTTGCGTAAGTCCTACTCTATATATAAATGCCATACACAAGGGCGGGCAAGATGCCCACCCCACAAAATTAAGAATATCAAGATGTCTACTGCATTCACTAGCAAACTTCTGTAATTACGAATTACAAATTACGAATTACAAATTACGAACTACGAACTACGAACTACGAATTACGAATTACGAACTACGAATTACGAATTAAATTATGTTTGGTTTAATTAAACTTCAGAAAAACTATCCGTGCGTTTCACAATTAAGCGAAGAAGATTGTGGAGCAGCTTGTCTGGCGACAATTAGCAAACATTACGGCCGATTTTTAAGCATTAATCGCAGTCGAGAATCAGTCGGAACTGGACAACTAGGAACAACTTTATTAGGTTTAAAACGTGGCTCTGAGAATTTAGGTTTTAATGCTAGAGCAGTTAAAGCCTCGCCAGAAATTATCGACAGAATCAAAGAAGTGCAATTACCAGCCATTATCCATTGGCAAGGACATCATTGGGTAGTTTTATATAACCAACAGGGCAAAAAGTATGTAATTGCTGATCCATCTGTGGGTATTCGTTATGTTGACCGAAAAGAGTTAACAGCTGCTTGGAATGGCGTGATGCTCTTACTAGAACCAGATCCAGACCGCTTTTTTGATCAGCCTCAAGACAAACCAATGGGTGGCTTTGGACGCTTTTTGAAGCGGATTTTGCCTTATCGTGGTTTGCTGACTCAGGTTTTAATGATGAATATTGCTTTGGGTGTACTGGCCTTGGGTTCTCCGGTACTTATCCAAATTCTCACAGATGATGTTTTAGTACGTGGAGATGTGCAACTACTAACTGTTGTCGTCGCCGCAGTTGTAGTTATGACTCTATTTAGCAGCACTTTACAATTATTGCAATCGACAATGATTGCTCACTTTGGTCAACGATTGCAATTAGGGCTAGTTTTGGAATTTGGGCGTAAGATGCTTCAGTTACCTTTGAATTATTACGAAGCCCGCCGGAGTGGTGAAATCACTAGCCGATTACGAGATATCAATCATATTAATCAGTTGGTATCACAGATAGTTGTGCTTTTACCGAGTAAGTTTTTTATTGCAGTGATTTCTTTGGGCTTAATGTTGTTTTATAGTTGGAAACTAACATTAGCAGTTATCCTAGTCGGTGCTTTAATGACTTTATCGACTCTGCCTTTTTTACCGATTCTCCAACAAAAAACTCGCAGTCTTTTAGTCTTGGGGGCGGAAAATCAAGGGGTGTTGGTAGAAACATTTAAGGGCGCACAGGTACTGAAAACTACGAACGCTGGTCCCCAATTTTGGGAAGAATTTCAAAGTCGTTTTGGTCGTCTAGCCAATCTGACTTTTAGTACTGTACAAATCGGAATTATTAACAGTACTCTTTCTCGACTCCTTTCGAGTATTGGTGCTGTAGCTTTATTGGGGTTAGGAAGTATCTTGGTGATTCAGGGAGAATTAAGTATCGGTCAAATGCTGGCTTTTAATGTGCTACAGGTGAATGTTCTGAGTTTAATTAATTCCTTAGTGGGTTTAGTAGATGAATATTTTCGCTCTCAAACAGCAGTTTCTCGGCTTTTAGAAGTCATTGATGCAACACCGGAGGTGGTGGGAGGTAGTCAAAAGCCTGTGGCGCAAATTTCCGGTAGTGCAGATATCCATTGTTCTCATCTGACATTTCACCACCCTGGTAGAGTTGATTTGTTAGAAGATTTTTCCTTAAAGTTACCTGGTGGACAAGCGATCGCTTTAATTGGTAAATCTGGTTGTGGTAAAAGTACCTTAGCAAAACTGTTAGCAGGTTTATATCAGCCCAATTCTGGTAATATCCGCATTGGCTCCTTTAACCTCGATGATATCGCCCTGGATTGTCTGCGACAGCAAATAGTTTATGTACCCCAAGAACCTCATTTTTGGAGTCGCTCGATTTTAGAGAATTTCCGTTTAGGAACGCCCTATATTTCTTTTGAGGAAATTGTCAAAGCTTGCGAGATTGCGGATGCAGATAGCTTTATCAGTCAACTTCCCAGTAAATATCAAACTGTGTTGGGTGAATTTGGGGCGAATCTCTCTGGTGGACAAAGACAAAGATTAGCGATCGCCAGAGGTATTCTGACTAATCCACCTGTCTTAATTTTAGATGAAGCCACCGCCGGACTCGACCCAGTGAGTGAAGCTAGCGTATTAGATGCAATTTTGGACTACCGAAAAGGCAAAACTACAGTTTTAATTACCCATCGCCCCAGCGTTGTCAAGCGAGCTGATTGGATTGTGATGTTAGAGACAGGTGAAGTGCAATTAGAAGGAACTCCAGAGACATTTCTAGCAGAAAAAGGAGAGCATCAAAAGTTTTTATCATTATGACAATTTCCTCTGGTGTGAGCAAGTACAATCATGTCTGAAAATAATACATCAAATAATTCATTTCTTTTCCGGTCTCTGTCTGAAGAAGAGCAAGAGAGCCTAGCTGGTGGGCAAGAAGAAGGTATACTAGGAACCAGTAATTTTTTCTTTCAGAAAACTGACATTGAAACTGAGGCAAATAATAATTTAAATCTTGCAGAAGATGAATCTGGTTCTCAAAGTACTAAATACACTTTCTCACAGATTACTATGGCATCATCTACAACGTTTAGATTACCGAGTTTTAGTGCTAATCGTAATAGTGTGAATAATTTCATAGCTAAAATTATCAGTGGATTGACTTCGTAAATAATCTCTTGGTTAATAACACATTTTGCCCAGGTTCCCTATTTTTATAATCAGTAGGGAAACTTGGCTTTTGAATTTTCGTGCATCATTTGCAGAAAAAAACAACCTCTATAATTGCAGGGGTCAAATTGATATGTAGACATGAATAATATACAAAAAATATAATCAAACAAAAATCAACTTATTTACATGAGTCCAAGGAAGTAAAATAACCTGATAAGTTTCTAACCTAAGAATAATTTAAATAATTCGCTAATAGTTAATAATAAAAACATAGGTGATTACACACCTTAAGTAAGTAAGTGAGGCACAAAATTATGTCAGCCCAAATCACAAAATCTGATTTGTTTGAAGAGTTATCCGCAGAGCAACAACAGCTTTTAGCTGGTGGACAAGGGCCAACCTTTCAAATGAGACCTGACGAACGCGGTTTTGATAGAGATGGTGGGGATTTTGGTAGATATGATCGCGATTTTGGTAGAGATGATCGTGATTTTGGTAGAGATGATCGCCGTTCTGAAGGTCGTGTTCGCCGTATTCCCATTCGCTTGACTGGTATTCTTGAAGTCATTAAATAAAGACTGAGTATTACCATGATTTCTACTTCGCGAATAGTCTTGTCTAATCAGCACATTTTTTACAGTACAACGTAAAATCTGAGCCGTAATTTTG
Source organism: Nodularia spumigena CCY9414 (assembly GCF_000340565.2). Taxonomy (NCBI): domain Bacteria; kingdom Bacillati; phylum Cyanobacteriota; class Cyanophyceae; order Nostocales; family Nodulariaceae; genus Nodularia; species Nodularia spumigena. Next base: position 1,442,036 of record NZ_CP007203.1, on the reverse strand, counting down.
CACCCACCCAGAAATATTTCTGGTATGGGTGCTACTTATAGCAAAAGTCAAAAGTGAAAAACTTGCTGTGACTTGGTTTGAGGCTTTTTCCATGTCCTAACAACTTGGCGGTTGTTATATCATCTATGTACTAAATTGAGGCAAAAAATTATGTCAGAAAAAATCATTCAACCTGATTTATTTGTGGAGTTATCCGCAGAGTCACAAGAACTTTTATCTGGGGGTCAAGCACGTCGTCCTGATATTATCGTTACTGGTAACCTCACTGATTCTCGCGGTCAAAGTTTCCCAGTTACAATTCTTGGCTTCATTACTGGACAACCTTCTGGCGGTCCTGGTGGTGGTTTTGGCGGTGGTTTCTAATAGCGCCGGCGAAAAAGACTTTTAGAGGATATTTGTAGAGATTCTAGTAAATATCAAAGTCCTCGAAACCTAATCCGATTTTGGATTTTAGATTTTAGACTATGGATTATGAATACCTTTGTATACCAGGGTTTTGTAAATCCATCTGTCGTGATTATTTTCAAAATTGGTATAACTGTCCTCTTCTCTACAAGAGAAGAGGAATATTTACAGACTTTCTTATCTAAGGAGAGAGATTTTGAATTATATTTTGTGCGATTAACATATATTTAAGCAATAAAAAATAGCTTATATCGTTATTTAATATGAGCATTTGTATAAAAAAATAACTTGATTTAAAACTGAATTTTACATGAACCAAAAGGTGTATTATTAGCCTATTTTTTTATGGCTTTGGGACAATTTAATTACTATAAACTTTATTTATAAATGAAAGCATAGGTACTACACTTCCATATTTTTTGTGCATAAGTGTGTACCAACTATGGACGAATTTGAGGTAAAAATTATGTCAGTTCAAGAACTCCAATCTGATTTGTTGATGGATTTATCCACAGAAGAACAGCAGGATGTTTCTGGTGGCTTCGGCTTTGGTGGCTACGGTGGCTATGGTCGTGGCGTTGGTCGTGGCTTTGGTGGCTACGGTGGCGTTGGTCGTGGCTTTGGTGGCTACGGTGGCGTTGGTCGTGGCTTTGGTGGCTACGGTGGCGTTGGTCGTGGCTGGGTAGCTCGTGGTTTCGCAGGTCGTGGCTTGTGGTTTTAAGTTGGCAAAGTCCACAAACTGGGTAATTCAATAGTTTACAGCAGTTTTTGGTTAATTAGAACACAGTAGAGACGTTCCATGAACGTCTCTACAAGGGTGTTGAATTCGGTCGATGTCTAATGATTTAATGATTAGAGGCGTAGCGATCGCCTATCCAATCGAGTAAAATCGGATTGACTAACTCCGGCGCTTCATCTTGGGGGCAATGTCCCACCCCTTCTAAGGGGATAAATTTTTGCACTTGTGGGTAGTTAGCTAATTCTCTACCTAAGTCTACTGGTTCCCAGGGGTCGGCTGTTCCCCAGAGAATAATCGCAGGACAAGATAGTAAAGGTAAAAGGTCTTCTGCTAGAGGGCCTGTAGAGTAAGAAGTAAAGGCGAGAAACACGGCTACAGCGCCTGGGTCTTTTGCTGGTGCTGTGAGAATATCAACCAACTCGTCTGTGACTATCTCTGCATTAGCGTAGGCTTGAAGTAAAATCTTCCGTACTGTCTTGGGTTTAGCAACTTGATTGAAGAAAAACTGACCAACTGGTTTGATAGATAATATTTTCTGGAGAATTGGCGCGCCGAAGCGACGCGACCAGGGTAGTGTTTCCCGTTTGCGATCGTGTAACAATCGTAAGGAACAGTTGAGTAACGCTACTCCTAAAGCCATATCCGGGTTGCTGACTGCTGCTTGTAACACCACAATACAGCCAATGGAATTTCCGACTAAAAAAGCAGGTTCACCCACGACTTCCCGACAAAAGTCTGCTAACTGCTCTCCCCATGTTTCGAGGGTGTAGTTAATTTCTTTCTGTGGTTGAGGTTTAGCTGAACCACCAAAGCCAATCAAATCAATGGCATAAACGCGACAATTTTCTGCTAACATTGGAATATTTTTCCGCCAGTGCCACCATGAGGCTCCAAAGCCATGCACGAGAACCACTGCGGGGCCATTAGTTCCTTGAGTTTGATAGGAGATAGGGAAACCCTGCCAAATCCAAGTTTTGTTTGAGGTAAATGTGTTTGTGGAAGTTGTCATCAGAAATTTAGGAATATATGAATACGAGTACCAAGAAAAAACCCTTTGTGGCTTTATTCAAAATTTATAATCTTCACAAATAGAAGATATAGCAATCTTAAATCATGAGATATCTAGTGAAAATTAAGTATGCTTGATCTGGAACCGTTGTAGAGACGTTGGGTGGAATGTTTCTAGATTATTTCCTGGAAAAGTCTAGTTGTGAAATCTCACTTAGGCGCTGTTAACGGTTTACAGTTACCACATACTTGATTTGTGTGATGCTTTTTTGGTGCTGTTGATATTACGACTATGATACTTCACATTTTGTAATCTTGCCGTTTCCTCGCCTGGATAGAACCAAATAGTTAAACCTGTGGTTTTTTCAGGAAAGTTGTTAGGATATGATTTTGTGTGATGTAATAGAATCACCATCCTTAGTAAATTTAAAACTTTCACGATTTACGGTAGTCACATTGGTCTATAAGATCATGGGATATCAAGGATGGGCTAAAAATTGGTTTGCACGCAAAAAAGTGACCGGAAATGTCACATAAACCTTTTTGTTATTAGTTCCTTGCGGCTATAGAAGATGAATATACTAGAAACAATTAACACACCTGTTGGAAGCTATGCACCAGATTTTGAGCTTCCAGGAATTGACAATCAAGTACACCATCTCAGCCGTTATTTAGAAAGGTTTCGTGCAGTTGGTGTGATTGCGATGTGCAACCACTGTCCTTATGTAAGCTTGTATCTAGACAGATTAAAAAATATTCAAGAGGAATTTGCTCAAGAGGGCTTTACACTAATTGGGATGAATGGTAGCAGTGCGACGGAACACCTGAGCGAAAGCTTTGACGACATGAAAGTTTTTGCCGAAGGTCACGAGTTAAATTTTCCTTACATATGGGATTCAACTCAAGATGTGACTCGTAGCTTTGGGGCGAGTAAAACGCCTATGGCTTTTCTGGTAGATAATCATGGTATAGTGCAGTACAAAGGACAAATTGACAATCATCCCCAAGACCCATCATGTCTGGGAGAAGATTATTTGAGAAATGCGATCGCCTCTCTGTTCAAAGGTCAAGCAATTAAGCTACCAAAAACCGAACCAGCAGGAACTTCATTGATTTGGCGGAACTAGACATATATCGTCGCTGTACTGCTATCTTAAATTGGAGGCAACTGCAACTTTTTTGATAAAGCGTAACTTGATGGGAACGAATTACCGACGGGTTTTACTCAAACTAAGCGGTGAAGCCTTAATGGGCAACATGGGCTACGGTATTGATCCCGAAGTGGTCAAAGAAATAGCCCAGGAAATAGCAGAGGTAGTAGCTACTGGCGTTCAAATTGCCATCGTTGTAGGCGGCGGGAACATTTTTCGCGGCGTGAAAGCAGCGTCGGCGGGGATGGACAGGGCAGCTGCTGACTACATAGGGATGATTGCCACGGTAATGAATGCCATGACGCTACAAGATTGCTTAGAGCGAATTGGGGTACAGACGCGGGTACAAACTGCGATCGCTATGCAAGAATTAGCGGAACCGTATATCCGTCGTCGCGCCATCCGCCACCTAGAAAAAGGGCGGGTGGTAATTTTTGGTGCTGGTTCAGGAAATCCCTTCTTTACCACCGACACCACTGCCGCCTTAAGAGCCGCAGAAATTGATGCCGAGGTGATTTTTAAAGCCACCAAGGTAGACGGAATCTACGATGCTGACCCCCATATTTATCCAGAGGCCAAGCGTTACACCAGTCTCACCTACGCGCACGTTTTAGCCAAAGATTTGCGCGTCATGGATAGTACAGCGATCGCCTTGTGTAAAGACAATAATATCCCAATACTGGTTTTTGATTTAACGGTGCGAGGTAACGTCCGCCGAGCCGTTTTGGGAGAAAATATCGGCACCCTTGTGGGAGGTTCATGTGAAATTATCTGAAGCTGAGAGTACAATGCAAAAGACCGTTGAAGCAACTCAACGAGCTTTTAACACCATTCGCACTGGTCGCGCCAATGCGAGTTTACTAGATAAGGTTTCGGTGGACTACTACGGTTCACCCACACCATTGAAATCACTGGCAAACATTAGCACGCCAGATGCTTCAACCATATTGATTCAGCCTTACGATAAAGGCAGCTTAAACGTAGTAGAGAAAGCAATTTCCCTGTCTGACGTAGGTTTAACACCCAGTAACGACGGTTCTGTGATTCGGCTAAATATACCACCATTAACAAGCGATCGCCGGAAAGAATTTGTCAAAATGGCTAGTAAGTATGCCGAAGAAGGTCGCGTAGCCATTCGCAACATCCGTCGTGATGTCCAAGACACCATTCGCAAAGAGGAAAAAGCTTCAGAAATCTCTGAAGATGAATCCAAAGACCAACAAGATCAACTGCAAAAACTCACAAACAAGTACACTGCTAGAATAGATGACTTGTTGGCAGAAAAAGAAAAAGACATTTCAACTGTCTAAGGCTGTATGCGTGGGCAGCTGCTCATAGATTAAAGTATTATCAACTATAAAGGCTGAGGAATGTTGTATAAATTCTTCAGCCTTTATCTATTGCATTCTACAACGCCCTGTATTTGCTACATTGCATCAATGCCGGGAAGATGTAAATTTATGTAAACAAATTCCCCTATTCCAACCGACACGCATACCTTTTATAGATTCCTGGATATATTTCCCCAAAACCTGATAGGAGAGATTGTGAGTAAACTTCAGGCGAATTATTCGCAAGAAGCAGCGATAAATCAGCAGTAGAGTCAAGCGGATAACCAAGACAGGAAACGGGACTTTATTAAAAGCGTGTTTCAAAGCAAAATAGGTAGTATTTTTCGCGAGTGAATACCAACAAGTCAGATGTTTTTGGTCTAAACGATTGTGACTGGCTTCAGGATAATGGTCTACAACTACATCACAATGGTGAATTTCATAGCCAGCTTGAATTAAGCGCAAACAAACATCAGTTTCATCTAAAAAATACTCAAAAAACTCATCATATCCGTTAATCTTTTCTAATAAATCTTTGCGGTAAGAGGAATTTGTACCCATCAAACCGTTATACCAAAAACCTTGCGGTTGATTATAATTTATTACCCCAGAACGACAAATAGGACTGGTATTACTAATAATATTTGTAATGCCACGATGATATTGTAAAGGATAACCAGGACTTGTCATATCACGCACAGTACCACCAACACCGGCACATTTATCACCATATAAAGAATATGTAGATAAAAGCTTTTCTATCCAGTCAGGGGGCGGAATTGCATCATCATCAATAAAAGCAATAATCTCACCTAATGCTAACTTTATACCCACATTGCGAGATACACTAATATTTTTTTCTTGCACAGTTGCTAATTTGAGGTTTCTATCGAAACTGCTGGACATGATACTTAACATTTCCATAGTTTCAGTATTAGATGAAGCATCAACTACAATAAATTCACAAAATGAATAAGTAATTTTGTTGAGTGCTATCAGTGTCCTCTCTAAAGAAATCCGACGGTCAGCCGTACAGATAATAATAGATATGAAGATTGTTTGACTTTGGTTTATTTGCGCTTCTAATAAACTACTGGAATGCATTATTTTTCTTTAAAACTCCTTTTATGTAAATCCTCATGGGTACAGGTAAAGATATTTTGTCTGCAAGACGTTTAGTAATTTTCCAAACAATTGCTAAGATTAAAACTTTTAGGTTGAAAACTGATAAATGTTTGAAATTATTTGCATATATTTTCCCTGGTTGTACATGAATCTCTTGTAGTCTTGTAAATAAAAAATAATTAGCAGTAACCTTTGATATTTGCGGTACTTTCACCAATTGATTGAATACATCAATATCAAAATCTAAAACTGGATTTGATGCAATTTGATTCAGCATTTCTGGATTTTGGACAATTTGAGTTAAAAGCGCAGTCAGTCCCTCTACAGAACCATCAAACTTATAACAATTAACTCCATGCTGAAAATGTTCTTTAAATGCTGGGATATCCGCTAAAACTAGGGGTACTCCTATCCAGTTAAGCTCATGGGCTGCTAGACAAAATGTTTCTACACGAGACGCAAAAATTGCCAAATGTGACTCTTGGGCTATTTTTAAATATTCCTCTGCTAAATATTGTCCAGAAAATGAGAAATATTTCAGGAATTTAGGAGAAATAAAACTTTTAACTTCATCTAGATAAGACCTATATTTTGAGTTTGTCGTCGCTAAATTATATCCAGCAAAAGTGACATGAATCTGCTCAGGAAAAGTTTGACAAATTTCTGCACAAGCACGAGCGATAATGTCCGTACCTTTCAAATGTACTATTCTTCCTGGACAGAGGATTTTTAAAGGTAATTGAGGATGATTAATCACACGGTGGCTATTTCTTTCTGCAAGCTTACGATAAGGTAGCGGAGAGATAAAAACTTGATTATGAATACCAAAATAGCTGGTGTACCAGTCTGCGACAGACTGAGAAGGACTTTTCCAAGCATCTGCTAATTCTAAGCAAAATCTTTCCGCATAATTAGATAATATATAGTCATTGCTAACATCCAAAGCTACAGGATAACGGTCTGTTAAATCCCAAATTTCTCTAGAACCATGTAAATGAACCCAGATGGGTATGTTTTTGAAGACTGAATCAGGATTAAAATGTTTGTCTCGCAGGGTATGAAATCCCATACCGCCATGTTCACACCATTCCACCCCAACTATATTTTTATCAGCCATGATTTTTTTTAAACCCTCTGCTAAAGCTAGGGAAGTTTTTTCGACATGATAAATATCTTCTGAATTTAGCTGAATATCAGCAAATTCATTAATATGATAGATTTCACATTTTAAGCTGGATGAATCAAAATATTCTCTGGCTTTGATAGCCGTAATTTCAGGAATACCATACAATAAAATTAACGGTGTATATTCTGAACTTTGTAAATAGTTAATAATTTGTGATATGTATTGTCCTATTCCTCCATTAATAAATGGGGCAATTTCTAGGGTGGGAAAAACTATGTACATAAATTTAGCTTTTAAACTCCTTTAAATATCCTCGTTGCCAAGATAATGAAGATAATTATGCCAAGATGTCCTTGTGAGTCGCTCAACTATATTAGGATATTTTGGTTGAAATTTATACTTATTTTCAAACTTGCGTTGATTGATGTGATTATTTCTGTTACCCAAAGAAGGTGGATGGGGAATATGTATAATATAAGACTCAAAACTACTAGCAAAAAAATAACCTGCTAACCAAGCTCTATAAGTAAAATCAGTATCATCAAAGCCATAATTACCATCGTAGATAGGATCAAAACCACCCAAATTGAGAATCGCTTGCTTACACATTCCCATATTGGAAACTAGGACTCCTGTCCAATCGGCTATGGGTTTATCAGCAGCAGGTTGCATCATACTGACTGGTTCATGTCCCCAAAGAAAATTTACAGCACCACTACAATCTGAATTTGCATATTCCAGTCGTGGTCCCGTAGACAGCACAGCATGAGGATGTAATAAGTGCAGTTTTACATGAGCTTCTATATGTGTCCGGGATGGTACATGGTCTGCATCTAGTATGATGACTAAACCATCAAGACAAGCGGAAACACCTTTGTTACGCAGCGTATTGAGTCGAAAGGCGTTTTTAATTGTTGGTTCTTGAATAATTTTGTAATTGAGATTGTATATACTGCACTGTTCAATAAATACTTGCAAGGAATTATCTGTTGAACCATCATCACATAAAACAATTAAATCTGGTTGCAGCGTATTTTTGGCGATCGCCGAAATAACAAAAGGTAATTCCTGAGATTTATTATAACAGATAATTACCAGAGAAATCGGCGTATTTTCTTGATATTTATATAAAATAATTGGTTGGGGAAATTGATAACTATGATGATGTTTTTGGCTGGTTACTAAAGTTTCAGCCGTTGGTTTGAGAGAATTAAATAAAAAGATATTTTTGAGCGATCGCAGATTAAATAAGTCTAGTAATAATCTGCCAACTTTGCGTAAAATAATATTTTTCTTAATTTTTGTCAGCACTAACCATGTGCGAGAGTTCTTAATATCGGAAATTTCAGCTAATAACTCATTATTAGATAAATTTAATTGCTCTATTTCTGCCATTAAAGATTGACATTGCTGGGCTAATTCGGATTTTTCGTTAATTAGAGTTTCATACTGTTGATTGTATAAAGTTTTATCCATAATCATACATCCTCATTTAAATTATATTATTATTTATAGGACTTACGCAAAAACTCTCTTAAACCCTCTTGACTCAGTGTACTCTGTGCCTGGAGTGGTTAGTTTTCCCATAAATTTGCATAAGTCCTAATTTAATCAAACTCTGAATTAATCATGGATAACTCTTGAGACCTTCACACTGTTGTAAATAAGAATTAATTGCTTTTTTAGTTTCACCAATAAACATAATTTTACCCTTATCTAACCACACTACACGATCACAAGACTGTTGCACAAAATCCAAATCGTGGGATACTACTAAAACTGTGGTTTTTTCATGCCAAAAAGATTCAATTCTCTGCTTACATTTATTTTTAAAACTTTCATCACCAACCGATAGAATTTCATCTAATATCAAGATATCTGGCTGGACATCCGTAGCAATGGCAAAACCTAAGCGTGCTACCATCCCAGAAGATAAACCCTTAACTGGTACTAATACATAGTCTTCTAATTCGGCAAATTCCAAAATAGACTGGGCGCGTTTTTTGATTTCTGCCCGTGAAAAACCCAATAGCACACCATAAAGTACAATATTATCTAGGACAGAAATATCTGGATCAAAACCTGCTCCTAGTTCAATCAAAGGAGCAATTTTACCCCTGACTCTGACTGTACCCGTGGTAGGTTGCAAAATCCCAGAAATTATCTTCAAAATAGTTGATTTACCAGAACCATTTGCGCCAATAATGCCAATTTTTTCACCTTGTTCAATCCCGAATTCAATCTGATCAAGTACCAGCCTTTTTGCGGGTTGACGATATTTACCTTCTAATAAAGAAAAGATGGTTTTCTTCATATCATAAGAAAATTCTTCTTGTGTTCGTCGCCATAGGGAAACTTGATTGAGGCGAATTACTTCCATACTTTTGAAAACATTCCTGTTCTGTTCGCAGTTGGTGGGTATTTTTGGTAAATTAAAGCAGCCTATAATAGCAGTTGTGGACTCAGTAAATTACTAATCCAGTTCTTTTGATAACCCCAATTTGTATTTAAGTTTAAACCACAGCTTGCGTAACTGCCAAAATTTAGATGATTCCATTGCTACAATTCTCTTTTTTAATTCATAGATTTCTTTACTATGACTTCCTGATATAGCAGTATTATCTTCTCTACTATGACTTCCTGATATAGCCGCCTCGCATTCTATTTCTTTATCTTTCCATAATTGGGTAAGATATTGCACCATCACATGAGAAAATAAAGCGACGGTTTTTTGGTGTTTACCCAACATATACTGAATTAATTGCGTCCGGCGAGGCTGTGCTACTGTCCATACCATTGAATCATAGTGGCGACGATAAAGAAATAATTCTATTGGTAAGATATCCCCGGCGCAGCCATTTTCATATAAGCTGATAAAATAATCCCAATCTTCGTAAGAAATTAATTCTTCATCGAAGTTTCCGGTTTTTTGCATGGCTTCTCTGCGATATACATTTGTACTGTTTACCACATTGGTATTCATGAAAAGCATTAGCTCAGGAATAAAGCCCACAGGCGCTTGAGTATATTCATAAGCTTCAAAATTGCGCGTATAGCAACCTATATAGCTGAGTTCCTGATTATTTATCAGGGCTATGATGGCTTTTTCCAGATATTCAGGATGAATTTTATCATCTGAGTCTAGAAGCATAATAAATTCACCTGAACTGACTTTTAGCCCTGCATTACGAGCAGAACTTAAGCCGCCATTGGGTTTAAATATTTTAATTACACCTGACAAATTTTGAAAGACTTCGTTGGTTTCAGATTCGTTAGAGCCATCATTTACTACGATAATTTCTACATTTTTATAAGTTGATTCTTTAATAGATTGAATCGTTTCTTCAATATACTTTCCTTGGTTGTAAAGAGGAATAATTACGGAAACTTTAGCTTCTTGATTAACTAGCCATTTTTTGGGAGAACTATCAATTTGATAAGATTCTTCCACTTTCACTGAGGCTAATTCCGGATCACACCATTGCTTAATACTTGATTGAGCATTTTCAGAAATTTGGTGTAAATAAGCAATATTCCTGTAATTATCTAAGATGGTATGGGCAATTTCTTCAGCATGGGATGGATTAATTAAAAAGCCTGACTCTCTGTGTTCAATCATTTCTGACATCCCACCTTGTTCGCTACCAATAACCACACAACCCAAAGACATTGCTTCTAGACAAACATTAGCCCAGTTCTCCCACCGGGAAGGAAATACGCAAAAACAAGTGTTTAACAAAATTTCTGGAATTTGTTCGTAGGGTGCGGCTCCTTTAAAAACAATTTTGTCTTTTAAATCATAGGGAATACGTTTTTTGAGATATTCTGTATAAGAAGCTTGAAAAGGAGCAGAGTATGTATCTCTACCATATATTTCAAAGACAAAGTTAGGTTCTTTAGCGAGAATTATTTTAGCTGCTTCTATAAAAATATCTACACCTTTTCTGACTTGGATGCTACCAAGAAATGTAATTTTTTGAATTTGTGATGTCAGAAATTGACGGGGATTATTAATGGTAGATAATAATAATGGATAGGGACTTCTACGAATAGAGTTTAAATTCAATCTTTCGGTAAAGTATTGAGCAAGAGATGCGGAAGGAGATGTGACTAAATCAGCATTTTTTACACAATAATCTTCTAAATAGATATCTATTGCTGTTTGAGTATTCGTATGTTTTTCTTCATCTATTTCTACTAAAAGAGAGCGTGGTGTATGTAATTTGACGACTATTTGAGTGTTAGTAAATTCATTTAAAAGTTTTTTGGCTCTAATGGTGGTGAATCCTTCGGCGTTATATTCAGCAAACTCAATGACATCAAAAGGACTCAGCAATTTGAGGGTTTGATAAACCCGATCTGAATAATTTTGGTTATATGTAAAAAAATGGCGATCGCTTATTGCAGGCTCTGTACGAATCAGTGTGACATTTGGGGGTAAATAATGTAGATTAGACTCAGAAAAGCAGTCAGTAATCAGATAGACATCATGGCCTCTTTTTGCCATATATTTGCTAATATTAGCAATATAAGTACCAATTCCTCCTCCTGTAATGGGACCAAACTCACGGGAAACATAAGCTATTTTCATTAGTAAAGCTCTTCTGTTTGAAAAAGTTTATTTTGACTTTGCCGTAATTGCAATGAAATAAAGGATACAATAAAGTCCGGTGAATAATCAACCATACACACAAAATTTTTATCAATCTATTCGAGAAGGTTCACGACTTTCTGCTCAAGAAGTTGTCCCCTTAGTCATGGAACTCACTCAAGCAAACAGCCTAGTAGATGTTGGTTGTGGTTTGGGAACTTGGCTCTCAGTATTTCAGAGATTTGGTATAGATGACTATCTAGGAATAGATGGAGAATACGTAGATGTGAAGATGCTGGAAATTGAACCGAGCAAATTTCTCTGCTTTGATTTAAAGCAACCTCTAGAAGTTGAGAGAAAGTTTGATTTGGTTGTGTCTTTGGAAGTTGCGGAACATCTTCCTAGGGAGTCGGCGGAAATCTTTATTCATTCATTAACTAACTTAGGAAATATCGTGCTGTTTTCCGCAGCGATTCCGTTTCAAGGTGGTCTTAATCATCTGAATGAACAGTGGCTGGAATATTGGGCAGAAATTTTCGCCAAGTATGGCTATGTGGCGATTGATTGCTTACGCCGGAAAATATGGAATAATGAAAAAGTAGAAGCTTGGTATGCTCAGAATCTCTTAATTTTTGTTAAGGAAACTTGCCTTGGTGAATATCCCTTATTAGAAAAGGAATTTCATCAAGGTGAGCATAATTTAGGGATGGTTCATCCTAAAATTTATCTGAGTGCGATCGCCGCCGTCAAATGGCAAATGCATCTAGAGTTAGAGAAATTAAAATCTCAGCTAGAAACTTAAGCCATACCAGCAATTTCCCAACCATCAGGGGTAGTGGGTAAGCTAGCAAAACCTGTATAATTAGTCCCATCCATTAACCAAATGGAATTCCATCCTTGAGTGGGATTATTCATAATAATGTCAGGCTTACCATCGCTATTAAAGTCTCCGGTTCCTAAAGATTGCCAACCCGGTGAACTGGGTAAATTCTCATAACCAATGTAATCTGTGCCATCTAAAAACCAGACAGAGTTCCATCCTTCGGTGGGATTATTCAAAAGAAGATCCGCTTTACCATCGCCGTTAAAGTCAGCAACACCAGTAATATCCCAACCTTCAGCCACAGGTAAATTACCATAACCTGTGTAAGTAGCACCATTATCACCGCCTAAAAACCAGACTGTATTCCAATTGTTGGCAGTATTATTCAGCAGAATATCAACATTACCATCACCGTTGAAGTCTGCGGCTCCTTTAATTTCCCAACCTGCTGCTATTGGTAAACCCACACCGCCAACATAATTCATCCCATCGAGAAACCAAACCAAGTTCCATCCATTGTTGGGATTGCTCACCAGTAAATCTGTGTTACCGTCTTTGTTAAAGTCAGGTGTTGCGACTGGTCGATAAGCAGCTAAACCAGGAAGATTCATCTCTCCTACATAGTTAGTCCCATCCATTAACCATGCTTTATTTAATCCTTCACTGGGCTTAGTTAAGAGAATATCCGTTTGATTATCTTGATTGAAATCTTTTGCGGCTTTGGGAGTGGAAATTGTTAAGTTTGATAAAGTTAAAGAATAGTTAGAATTGGTATTAGCGCTATCCTGTTCAACTGCGATCAAGTAATTACCAGCAGCCAAGTTAGCATTAATTGTCCCATTGCTATTCACCTGAGCCGTGTCAGTGTAACGGCTTTCGCCGCTATCAATTAAGCCATTATTATTTGCGTCGGAAATAATACTAGTTTTCAGAGCATTTTCAGTTAATTCACTCAACAGCAAACTAATTTCACTGGTATCTGCAAGGGAAAATTTATAGTAATCCACTGGATCTACAACACCGACAAACTCCTTGAAAGTCCTAGTACCATTGAAATTTCCAATATTATAGGCGCTATTGAGTGTATTTCCAGGATCTGAAAGAATAGAAGCAGGAGTAGGTGTACCTGATAGCTGTACAGAATAGCCAGAATAATTATTATTATTAGGTGAATTAAAGCGTTGAATTTCAACTAAATAATTACCAGCACCCAAGGTAGGATTAATCGTTCCATTAATATCGACGAAAGCAGTCTGACTGTAAAGCCGTTCTCCGCTATCCAGCAATCTATTATTATTTCTGTCGTAAATAATACTAGCTTGAGCAGAATTTTGAGTTATTCCACTCAACACCAAACTAATTCTACTTGTATCGAAAACCGAAAATTCATAGTAATTGACTGGTTCTACAGCACCAGGAATTTGATTGAAAGTGTTAGTAGCTGTTAGATTCCCAATCAAGGGGCTAGTTGTATTGCCTAACATATTTTTTAGTTAATTGCTAATTTGATACTGTGTTTACTACGTGATATGCAAATATCTAAGTTCGATTATACAAGTAATTATTGTAAACAGGTAATTTTAGCTACGGTGCTATTACAATTATGTATCAAAAAGATATTAACATATTTTAGTAAAAAAACGTCTATCTTAGGGACTGACAAATAAAACAACATGACAAATTTTCTTGTGGGATAGGTGTCCCCACCCGTCCCCTAATCAGGGCGGACATCTTTGCCCAAACCCACAATATGGATAATTTATTTCTGGGAAATCCCTGATGCTGGCGCAGATAGCTTCACAATATTCCCATTAAGCCATACCAGCAATTTCCCAACCAGCAGGAGTATTAGGCAAGTTAGCCAAACCTGTATAATTAGTCCCATCCATCAACCAAATTGCATTGGAATTAGAAGTGAGATTATTCATAATAATGTCAGGTTTACCATCGCCATTAAAGTCTCCGGTTCCCAAAGATTGCAAACCCGGTGCGCTGGGTAAATTGGCATAACCACTGTAGTTTGTGCCATCTAAGAACCACACTGCATTCCATCCTTCGGTGGGATTATTCAAGAGAATATCCGGTTTACCATCGGCATTAAAGTCAGCCACACCAGTAATATCCCAGCCATTAGCTACAGGCAAGTTACCATAACCTGTGTAACTAGCACCATTATCACCACCTAAAAACCAGACTGTGTTCCAATTGGTGGTAGTATTATTGAGCAGAATATCAACATTGCCATCACCGTTGAAGTCTGCGGCTCCTTTAATCTCCCAACCTGCTGCTATGGGTAAACCTACACCATCTAAGTAGTTAGGGCCATCCATAAACCAGACAGCATTAAAATTATTCGTAGGATTGCTGACAATTAAATCAGTTTTGCCATCTTTGTTAAAGTCAGCCGTGGCTACTGGTTGATAACCAGCAGAACCAAAGAGATTACTAAATCCTACATAGTTTGTGCCATTCATTAACCATGCTGTATTCCATCCCTGACTGGGATTGGTTAAGAGAATATCTGTTTCACCATCGCCATTAAAATCTGGTTGATGATTTGAGCTAGTGAAAATAGATAGAACGTAATCGCCTTGGCTACCGTTTGCCGCACCAGCACCTGTGAGAGGATTATAATTCCTCGCTTGCGGACTTGCACCATTGACACCAATTAAATATTGAGTACCTGCGGTGACATCTATCTGAATCCCGCTACCCCTAGTTAAAGCATTTTCATCATCATTGAAAGCGATTTCTGTACCATTAGCGTTGAAGACTCGTAAAAAAGTATCAGCATTGAAAGCTTCATTGGCACTGGCACGAATTGTCACTCTAGCAGTGGTAGTGGGAGTAAAGCGATAGATATCAATATCACTAGCACCTACAAAGAAACCATTATCATCGCCGATATTGCCAAAGATAATTGAGCCAACGGAGACATTTTCCACTGTACCACTAGTAGAAGTGTTATTACTTAAAGCAGTTATTTGTGACAGTGGTAACAGTCTGCTATTAAATTTATATTCTCCTGTATCTCCTGATGAGCCACTACCTAGTTGAAAAGGATTGAAAGAATCATTCCCATAACCAGTTACAGCTACAAAGTAATCTGTATTCGCGGTAATTTGATAGCGTAAAAGTGGATCTAAAGATGTATCTCTATCGTCGTTTAAAGCTAAAAGATTGCCTTCTCTGTCGTAGATAAAGACAACGGCATCAACTTCGTCAATAATTGTAGGATCACCATAGGATTTGATATCAATTTCTAAAATCCCGGCGTTAGGAGAATTGATTTTGAAAAAATCGACATCGCGATCGCCTACTTCAATGAATTCTCCCGTCTCCAAATTACTATCCCCACCAATTATACCAGGGAGGTTTGTGACATTTATTGGTATATAATTATTTTTTAATGCCTGTGTAATACTACCATTTTGGTCATTACTGAAAAACTGTACAGTCAGGTCAAACAAACCACCTGTACCAGTACCAGAACGCCCATCGAGACTGTTAGGATTATAAGTTTGGTTGTCATAATCTGAAACAGCAATGTAATAAGTTTGACCTCTGTCCACTCTTAAGCCAATAAAGCTATCAGTGGTATGTCCTTCGTAATAACTGCGATCAACCGAGTCGGGAAAAACTAGACTGGGGTATTCATTATCAGTGAATTCTGTATACACTAACGAGCTATTAAAAGCTAGATCATCATCACTAAAAAATAACTCATTGCCATCTTCATCAAAGACTCTCAGAAATGAATCAACATAGTTATCGTAAGGAGTGTCAATATCTATTAATAAAATGCCATTATCTGGTGCTACCAGTTTGAAAATATCTACATCTGCTGGCCCAATAGTAATCCGTTCATCGGAGTTGGCAATAGGGTCAGAATCCACAATACCCTGAAAATATAAAGGTTCTGAATCTGTACCCAAATTGACAGGAATTGCACCACTGATAATTCCATTGGGATCAGGATTTCTGAGTTGGAAGTTGAGGGAATAATTGCCTGTTGCGGCAGATACACCACTAGCGGCGACATTGGGATTATAGTTGCGATTGTTATAGCCACTGATTCCCGCATAATAAACACCAGACGCAAGGGAGATGTTAATTGCAGAGAAGGTGTCAACGCCTGAGTCGTCATCAAAAGCAATTTCTTCACCTGAAGTGTTAAACAGGCGTAAAAGACTATCAAAATCCGCCGGGTTGTCAGGATGAGAACTAACTTCAATTGTAATTATTCCAGGCGATCGCATTTCAAACCTGATGATATCAACATCTTTATCACCCACTTGCACTGAACCACCATCAATACCAATACTACCCAAAATGGAATTAATCGTAGTAGTACCATCTAAAATTGGCCCAATGTAAGCACCTTGAATAGTGCCATTGGGGTCTCCATTAGGGGCAATGTCCTGAAATAGGCGTTGAACTTCCTGTACAGCATTATAAATATTTAAACGAGGATAATTAGTTGATGTATTTTCAACATTATCATCTTCATCATCACCATCAAAAATGATGTCTGCGGTGGAGCGCATAATCTGCACAACTTCTGATGAAGTCAAAAAACGCCCCCCAAATTGCATCGCTGCTTCCTGCATCAGAGCTACTGCTCCCGCCACCACAGGAGATGCCATACTTGTTCCACCCATAGCATCCAGACGGTTTCCCGGTACAGTACTAGTAATCATTGCCCCAGGGGCAAATATTTTGTTGGGTGCATCTAGGCGTTGGGAAAAACTAGTTACGCGATCGGCTCCTGTTGTATAGTCAATTCCTCCCGAACGCCAACGAAAGTCTCGATTAATTCCATCTTGCCAGACAGCGCCCACAGCTAACGTGCTGAAAATTGCTGGCGCTGCCAGATTCTGATACTCATTATTTTTAAATGAATTCCCAGTAGCTGAGACAACAACAACGCCTAATTCTTCCAGTCTTCTCACCTCATCAATTCTAATATCACCCGCAGCCTCAGAAACAGAAGTAAAAAATCCCCCCGCCAGTGACATATTGACAGCCACAATGTTGTAACGCTCTTTATTGTCAATCACCCACTGTAAAGCAGCTTCAATATCGGAATTACTTGCTCCACCTCCATCATTACCAAACACCTTCAAGCCAATTAACTTCACATCAGGTGCAACTCCATATCTAGGATCTGCCGCTCCAACTGTACCTGCTACGTGAGTACCGTGTCCGTCAATATCTTCAGGGTTATTATCTCCATACACAAAGTCCCGGCCAGCGACATAATTGTTATTCAGTAGAGAATGAGTCCAATCCAAACCACTATCAATGACTGCAACTGCCATCCCACTACCATCAATCCCTGCAAAGCGGGAGTCATTACGTAGTTGGGTCAAACCAATCAAATTAAAAGCAGGATTACTCATAACTAAGTAACTCGGTATTTACTGAATGAGTTTAATGCCTATTTAAATATTTGTGCCTAAAGAAAATACATATTTACACAAAAAAACAATAGTATTTTCTCGGCGTTGCTGAATCAGAGTATGAAATGCCAAAATTCCCTTTCTTTTTCTTTGTACCTTTGCGCCTTTGCGCCTTTGCGCCTAACGCACTTCGTGCTAGAGCCTACGGCACGCTCCGCGAACGCTTCGCTGATGCTGGCGCAGATAGATAGCTTCACAATATTCCCATTAAGCCATACCAGCAATTTCCCAACCAGCAGGAGTATTAGGCAAGTTAGCAAAACCTGTATAATTGGTTCCATCCATCAACCAAATAGTATTGGAATTAGAAGTGAGATTATTCATAATAATATCAGGTTTAGCATCGCTATTAAAGTCTCCGGTTCCCAAAGATTGCCAACCCGGTGCGCTAGGTAAATTAGCATAGCCAATGTAATCTGTGCCATCTAAGAACCAGACTGTGTTCCATCCTTCGGTGGGATTATTCAAAAGAAGATCCGCTTTACCATCGCCGTTAAAGTCAGCCACACCAGTAATATCCCAACCTTCAGCCACAGGCAAATTACCATAACCTGTGTAACTAGCACCATTAGCACCACCTAAAAACCAGACTGTATTCCAATTGTTGGCAGTATTATTCAGCAGAATATCAACATTACCATCACCGTTGAAGTCTGCGGCTCCTTTAATTTCCCAACCTGCTGCTATGGGTAAACCGACACCATCTAAGTAGTTAGGGCCATCCATAAACCAGACAGCATTAAAATTATTAGTGGAATTGCTGACAATTATATCGGTTGTGCCATATTTGTTAAATTCAGCCGTTGCTACTGGTCGATAACCCGGAGAACCAAACAGATTACTAAATCCTGCATAGTTTGTCCCATCCATTAACAATGCTTGATTCAATCCTTGACTAGGATTAGTTAAGAGGATATCAGTTTGACCATCGCCATTAAAATCTGGTATTTGCGACAGTGGTAACAGTCTGCTATTAAATTTATACTCTCCTGTATCCCCTGATGACCCGCTACCTAGTTGAAAAGGATTGAAATAATCATTATTAACATTATAACCAGCTACAGCTACAAAGTAATCTGTATTTGCGGTAATTTGATAGTATAAAAGTGGGTCTAGATCAAAAAGTGTCTCCCTATCGTCGTTGAAAGCTAAAAGATTGCCTTCTCTGTCGTAGATAAAGACAACGGCATCAACTGTGTCAATAATAGTAGGATCACTAAAGGATTTGATATCAATTTCTAAATTCCCGGCGATAGGAGAATTGATTTTGAAAAAATCGACATCGCGATCGCCTACATCAAAGAATTCTCCAGTCTGAGGATGATTGTCAGCACCAATTACCCCTGGGATGTTTGTTGCGGGTAAGGCTACAAAATCGTTTAATACCTGTGAAATAGTACCATTTAGGTCAGAAGAACTCATAAATAAGTAACACTGGATTTACTGAATATGATTTTAAGGCATTTTAATTATTTTTTTTCAAAGAAATAATTTCCCCGACAAAAAACAGCATTTTTATCTGAAAATCAAAACATATATTTCGTAAAACCCGCTTGCTGGCAACCGCCATAAAACTTTACAATTTTTATCACTTCTTCAATTTTTTCCTAGAATCTAGAAACAGACAATTCAAAGCTTTAACCGATGAAACCGAAGTTTTTGGTTAATTTTAACCAGATTTGTCTTAATTGCCAAAACTTGCTAGATTGTATGGTATTAATTGTATTTTTAGATAATTCAACCTCAGACTCCAGATTTTTAATCTGCAATCTCAAATTAGATAACTCTTCGCTTAATTGAGATATGAGATGAGACTCAGAATCTGTTGATGGAGCATCTAATTCATCAGAATTGATTTCAGGAGAATCAATATTATTGTGTGAAGCTTCTAAATAGGGAATACCTTGTTGAAATCCATAGATAAATTTGCCATTTTCAGACACCAAAGAATTATCTTGCAGATGCAATGGTTGCTTAGTGATGGGACAAGCGAGAAGTGGAAAAAACCAATCTTGCTCATTCTTGTGTCTCAAAGCTTGGATATAGTGAGGTTTAATATTGATATCCCCAGGCTTCCGCACCACAATATAATGAGTATTGTGAGTATTGGGACTATCACCTTTAAGCAAATTTCCTAACGAAAGTTGACGAATCAGATTTTGCCAAAAAAACCAAGTAAATTTTTTCGGTGGATGAAACTGTAAATATTCCCATAACAACCATGCTAAAGTTTGACCAAAATGATGGGTATAACTGGTTTCAATGACTTCAAAACCTGCATATTTAACAATTTCAATTAAGCCATTTTCAGTAAACCGAATATAATCTCCAGGAAAGTCATGTTGTGGTTGTAGAAAGGGAACAGCAATAATTCCATATCCCATTGGTCTGAGGACGCGATAAAATTCCTCAGCAATTTGCCAAGGATATCGAGTATGTTCTAGAACAGCAATAGAAACTATAGTATCCACCGATTCATCTAGCAAAGGAATATGATGTAAATCTGCCAGAATATCTGGTTTATTCCACTCAGTAATATCAATATTTAAATCTTTTTCACCTAATTGAATGCTTCTTTGTCCAGAACCAGCATTGAGAACAATACCATAGCAGTATTTGCGAAAACGACTTATCTCTTCAGACAAAGGCATCCAGACTAATGGATTAGGAAAAATAGTCATATATATTATATGTGATATAGCAAGAGAAATTTATAGCGTTTCTAGTCTAGTGAGGTAGGGATTCATCCATATTCATCCATATTCATCCATATTCATCCATATTCATCCATATTCATCTGTGTTCATCTGTGTTCATCTGTGGTCGAATAATTCTTGTAGTACCTATTGAGAAGGGAATCGCTATATTTAGGAAAAATCTTCAGTAATAGAGGGTGAGCAAAAATTTACAGCAAATCCATAAATTGATCTCGCCAGAGATGAAAACAAGCCCAACCCAGAGACAAAATGATCATACCACTGAGTAAAGCACCCCAAATTAAACCCAAATCTGCTGATGTTCCTGATAAAGTAATCTGACGCAAACTTTCAATAATCGGTGATAAAGGATTCAACACCAAAAATTGCTTGATGTGTGGGGGAACAATAGCGGCTGGGTAAAATATAGGACTACTAAGCCAAATCACAAATACAACTAACTCATAAAAGTAAGGTAAGTCTCTAAAAAATACATATAATCCACTAACAAGAAATCCCACCCCTGTAGAAACTAACACTAAAGCTAAAAACGGGAAGAACAGCGCCAGCACATTGACTAAACTCTGGGAATAAATGAAAGTAATCACTGCCAACACAGGCAGTACTCCTACTGAAAATTGAAAGACATTTGAGGTAATTATAGATACAGGAAATACACTTGATGGCAGAGAAATTTTATTCAAAAGTGAGCCATTATTGACTATACTACTTAATGCCTGAGAAGTGGAAGCCGAGAAAAAATTGATCACCACCAGTCCGGTAAAGGCTGCCAATATATAGTTGAGGATTGAATCGTCGTAATAGGATGCAAACGCTGTGCCAAAAATAGCCGAGTACAAACCTGTCATCAGTAATGGATTCAATAGCGACCAATAAACCCCAAAAAACGAGCCTCGATAACGGACTTTTAAATTCCGCGATACCAAAACGTTCAGCAATTCCCAATAGCGGCGCAGTAGCAACCCAGTAAAATTAGTTTTAAGTGAGATTTTCATTCTTAAAAAATACCATACACGCTTGATTTTTTTTAATGAATTTATTCTTTGTTAGTCCTCAAAGGCGGACATCCCTGTGGTTCGCGGTACACAAGGGCGGGCATCTTTGCCCAGAAATTCCTTTGGGAATCACATTACACGAATATTGATCAAAATTAGCGTCAAGTCTGGAACGAAAAAGATATCGAGAGGCTCAGATCCCCGACTTCTTCAAGAAGTCGGGGATCTATCTGATCTATATGGCTTAGATTAAGCGCCTACGGATTCTTTGGCTGCATAAAGCACTTCGGCGTTAATCTCTTTGAAGCCTCTCTCACGGGCAAATTTCTCGGTGTTGCGTTTGACTTTACCTCGCACAAATCCGGGAATTTTGTTGAGTTCGGCTTGTCCATCTTTCGACCAACTCAGGTCTGAGTCGGCTGATATTCCTTTGGTGATTACTTCTTTGGTGTCGTGTCCACCGAAGATTTCTAAGAGGTGATCTTCCATTCCCAAGGTGAAGGAGTTGTATATCAAGTCTGTGATCTGATTTGTTCCTTCGTAACCTAAAAATGGTTTGTATCCTATGGGGAAGTTCTGGACGTGTATGGGTGAAGCTATGACTCCACAAGGAATGTCTAAGCGTTTTCCTACGTGGCGTTCCATTTGTGTACCGAATATGGCTGAGGGTTCGACGCGGGCGATCGCATCTCCAATTTCTCCGTGATCGTCGGTAATCAGCACTTCGTCACAATATTCGCTCACCTGTTCGCGGAACCAGTCTGCATCATATTTACAGTAGGTTCCCGCCCAAACTACGTGTATCCCCATTTCTCTAGCCAAAATCTTGGTCATCGCCGCAGCGTGGGTATTATCCCCAAAGACTACGGCTTTTTTACCAGTCAAGTTTTGACAGTCGATGGAACGGGAGAACCACACAGCTTGAGACACGTTCAGGGTTTGTTCGTTGATGAATGCTTCGTAATCAGCTTCAGCGCCTTGGGCGTTAATTACCTGCTGAATTTTACGGATACATCTGGCAGTTTCTACTACACCCATTGGGGTAATATCTACACAAGGTATACCGAATTGTTCTTCTAAGTAAGCCGCAGTGGCTAAACCTAGTTCTCGGTAAGGAACCAGGTTAAACCAAGCTTGGGGTAATTTCTTCAAGTCATGAACCGAAGCACCTTCAGGAATGATTGTATTGATTTCAATTCCTAAGTCAGCCATGAGGCGCTTGAGTTCGGTGCAGTCGTGGTTGTTATGAAAACCAAGGGTAGAATTACCTATAATGTTAACAGAAGGTTTGGCGGTTTTACCTTCTGGTAATTCGCCCCGCTTCCGGGCTTTTTCAATGTAGTATTGCACGATTTGGTGCAGTGTGCGGTCTGCGGCTTGCAATTCGTTAAAGCGGTAGTGGTTGACATCCGCTAACATGACATCGCCTTTGGCTTCTAGCTGCGCCCGTTCGACAAAGTTGTGTAAGTCTTCTTGCAGAATGCTAGATGTACAGGTGGGAGTTAACACAATTAAATCTGGGTGTTCTTCTGCATCTTTGCGGGTAATATTATCTACTACCTTTTCTTGAGAACCCCTAGCTAAAACGTTGCGGTCAACTACACTGGTGGTTACTGGGGTGAAGTTTTTCTCCCGTGATAACATGGAGCGCATGACGTTGAAGTAGTCATCGCCTAGTGGGGCGTGCATAATCGCATGGACGTTTTTAAATGAACTCGCGACTCGCAGTGTGCCGATGTGGGCTGGCCCTGCATACATCCAGTAAGCTAATTTCATGAATGTGTTCTCCCTTTGCAACTGAAATAACTATAAGTGCTTGATTATGAAATCGCTTCTGATTGTCTCAAATGTTGGAGTCAGGATGAAAGGGGAGTTTTTGCTGATTGAGTTGGTAATTAATGGCTGAAACTGAGTCACTGATTGGGGTTTAGCTTTTGTTTTTAACAATATTCATGTTGTTTAATTAAATAACTCTTAATGATTGGACAAGTATTTTTATCATTTTTTGTTGATTGTTAAATTAATGCTAAGAATATTTTGCACCTAGTACAGCATGGCGTAAGTAAACCAACCATTCCCAGTTGATGAAAAGCCAACCTCGAGAATAAACTTTTTGACTTTTGACTTTTGACTTTTGACTTCCGCCCTGCGGTTATACTGGGGTGGGATTGCAGACTACTTGTTTAATTAATCGTCCGTCTTCCATGTGAATTATCCGGTCTGCTATGTCTAAGATGCGGTTGTCGTGTGTCACCATTAAAATGGCACAATTCTGTTCTCTGGCTAGTTGTTGCATGAGGTTGACTACATCACGCCCGGATTTACTGTCTAAGGCTGCGGTGGGTTCATCTGCTAGGACTAATTTTGGTTGACTAACTAACGCGCGGGCGATCGCTACCCGTTGCTTTTGTCCTCCTGAGAGATCCGATGGATAGTAATTTACTCTATCTTCCAATTTTACAGCGTTGAGCATAGCTTCTGCTTTCCGGTGTGCTTCTTTTGAGGAGATGTTTTTGTGTAACTCCAGTGACATTTGGACGTTTTGTCGGGCTGTTAAAAAATCTAATAAATTATGAGCTTGAAAAATATAGCCAATATGACGACGTACTTTTACTAATTCTTCATTGCTAGCTCCATAAAGTTCTTGTCCTAAAAATTTGAGACTTCCATCTTGAATAGAACGTAAACCACCAATTAAAGTCAGTAAAGTTGTTTTTCCTGAACCTGAAGGTCCCGTCATAATGACAATTTCTCCAGGTTGAATGGCTAAATTAATATCAAACAAAATCTGGAGTCTTAAGGCTTTCTTTCCCAAGTATTGGTTAAGATTCTCTATTTTTACAATATATTGTTTCTTAATCTGCCGAGATAGGAATTTATCTGCGTCCATCTGCGTTCATCCTCTTCTATGGGTGGTTAATGCTTTCGGGGATTAAACCTCACCCCAACCCTCTCCTTACTAAGGAGAGGGAGGAGGAATATATTTTAATTACAGGTATTTTCACCACGCGGTAGGGGCGCAAGGCCTTGCGCCCTGACCACAGACGTAGTTCAAATACATGAAAACTGATATAAGCAAGTTAAAAAATATCTGCGGGGTCTACATTTCGGAGCTTGTTTGTAGAGAAAAATCCAGATACTAAGCACATAATTATGGCTAGGGAAAATACAAAAATTGCTCTTTCTGAATTCATGGTTACAGGTAAATTAGTAGCATTTTTGGCTATATCATATAAACCTAAAGATATGGCAAAACCTGGAACATACCCTAATGATGCTAAAATTATAGCTTGTTGGAAAACTATACTCAAAAGATATTTATTTTTAAACCCCATAGCTTTGAGTGTGGCATATTCAGCTAAGTGATTAGAAATATTACTATAGAGAATTTGATAGACAACAATCACACCGACAACAAAACCCATAGTCACCATGAAGTTAAACACAAAACCAATAGGTGTTCTCAGCGCCCAATAGTCTTTTTCTAATTTGATAAAATCCTCACGAGAAATTACTGTTACATCTTTAGGTAAGTTGGCGGTTAAATTTGCTAAAACTTTTTCAGGATTAGCGCCTGGTTTAAGCTTAATTAAACCTATATCTATATCTTGTACAGAACGCTCTTGAAATATCCGCAGAAAAGTGGAGATGCTCACTATTAAATTTCCATCTACTCCAAAGGAGGGACCTAAGCTAAATAAGCCGCCAATTTTAACTTTGTAACCAACTAAGCCAATATAGCTAAATATTTCAGCTTGTACAGGGTTTCCTTGCTGAAAATTTTCAGCAAGGGGTCCAAATTCTGGGCGAGATGCGCCGTCAAATAAAACCTGATCAGGAAGTTGTAGTAAATGCAGGTTTTGCTGAATGTTTGGCAAGTTGATAATTGATTCTACTGGATTAAAACCCAACACATATATTGGGTATTTAAAACCAGTTGTTGGATTCTTGAGTTTAGCAAACTGGATATATAAAGGGCTAACTGACTCCACATCTTCAAATCCTAAAAGCTGGTATAAACGCTGACGAGGAAAGTGTTGATTGGATGTTAGAGATTGATATTGAATACTAATTAAAAATAGGTTTCCATCTAGATTTTTATGCAACTGTGTAGCACTTGCATAGAGAGCATCCTGAAAACCAATTTGCAGAAACATCAGCACGGAGACAAAAGCAATTCCAGCTAAAGCGACAATAAAGCGCAGTTTTTGTTTGACTAATTGTAGCCATGCTACAGGTATATTGAGAATCATTTAGCGAACCTCAAATGTAAAATTCTTAATTTGCTTTGTCTAAAAACCTTTCCTTTGCTATATGTCAATTAGGACTTGCACTTGTAAGTCGGTTAAAGTCGTAACTGCTTGGTTTTCAGGTAGCTGATCGAGCCGGATTTTCACATTAACTACTTTGTTATCTGTATTCACTTGTGGATTGAGGTCAAAAATATTTTGTCTACTAACTTGCAAACCAATATCTGTGACTTTTCCGCGTAATTCTCCGGTAAAAGCATTGCTAGTAATCATGGCTGACTGTCCTAGACGCACTTTTTGAATGTCAGTTTCATAGACTTCTGCAACCACATACATTTGTTGTGTGCGTCCTAATTCTGCTATACCGGCGTTGCTAATAATTTCTCCTGGACGAGTATTAATTTTCAGCACTTGGCCGTCGATAGGCGATCGCACTGAAGTTAAATCCCAATCGGCTTGGGCTTGTCTGACTGAGGCGATCGCACTCTCAACATCAGTTTGTGCTGCTTGGATATCAGTAGGACGGACTTCCGCAATACTTTCGAGTCTAGCTTCAGCTTCCTTTAACTGCTTTTGCAGAGTTTCTACAGTCCGCTTGAAAGCAGCCTCAGCTTCATTGAGCTGCTGTCTGACAGTATCAACTCGCAACTGCTTAGTCTCAAAACTTGAAGCTGAAATTGCACCTTCTTGATATAACTGTTGATATCGTTGATTTTCACTCTCTGCATTCCGTAACTCAGCTTCTAAACGAGCGATTGTGGCTTGTTGTGCCGAAGTTTCTCCCCTCAACTGAGCTTCTAGACGAGCAATTGTCGCTTCTTGTGCAGAGATGTCTCCGGCTTTGGCTCCGGCTTTTACCTGATTCACAACAGCTTCAGCAACTAGAACCTGTTTTTGAGCTTTTTCTAAGGCTGCAAGCCGAGTGTAATAACTGTCAAGAATTGCCACCACTTGCCCTTGAGACACCCAATCCCCTTGATTAACCAAGAGTTTTGCCACCCGAACCCCAGCTTGGGAATTAGCAGCAGATAAACGAATGACTTCGCCTTGAGGCTCTAAACGCCCTAAAGCAGCAACAGCAGCTTTAGTAGGGGAACTGCTGGGTGTAATTGGAACTTCCAATGTCGAAGTTGAACGATTTCGTGAAAAGCTGTAGAAAGAAATTGTCCCAGTAGCTACAGCTAAAGAAATTGCCAAAATTATCGACAACTGATTTACAGGTTTGGTGAATAACTGCCTTTCTTTGGGTATCATAATTACTTTTTTCTAAGTTAGAGATATCTAGCTACAAGTAACTCCCGAAATTTTGGATATATACTTCTTGGGGTTTGCTGAAAAAGTGATTTGTCAGGACAGGGAACAGAATTTATATTTGTGAAAATATAGCAGAGGAGCAAAAAAGTAGTTATCAATCCGCTATGCGGAGTCATTAGTCATGAGTTTTTCCCCCCAGGAGGGATATGATTTGAACAGAATCCTTAATCATTATCAGGGTATGCATCCCCAACAACGAATGACTAATGACTAATGACTAATAACTACTTACTTGTTTAGCACTGCCTCTTGTTGATTTTTCAAAATTGCCAAGTATTCACTACGTGTTCCATCTATTCGGTAATGGTCGCAAATTTGGCAAAGTTTCAAAATATCCAATCGGCTGAATAGTTTTTGATGCTCAATTTTGTTATCAGTCCTCCACCGCCAAAAAGTTGTCCGATCAATGCGGCGATTACTCTCAGGCCATCTTCGTCGGGATAAGAAATCTACTATTTCTTGTTCATAAAACGAGTAGCCTTTTGGCAACTTTAGAAGTTCTTCTCTTAACTCAATTAGCGGTATGAGTGGATCTAACTCAGATAGTCTCATGCCAGCAATCCCTTATAGTTTCGTGTCAGTCTAATTATGTAGAATGCTTGATACAGCACGGTTTGATTATATGCAATTGCATTGTCATCCTGCGTAAATATCCATAGAAAATTAGAGCATTCAGTAAGCTTATGTCTCTGTATTAATCTACTTAGAAATTTCACAGGATTTAATTTATTTTTATATCATATAGAATAAACTTCTTGATACTCAATTGCAACCCATACGCAACATATTTGATGATAAATAATCGGCAAACTGGCATAGACAAACTCTATAAATAAGTTATGACGGGCAACCATTTTTTCTTCATTTATTTGGGGATTAATTTGATACATAATTAATTAGTTATATTTTTGAATCCTGGCTATATAGCTATTAGTAACTAAAATTACATTTCCACACAAAAAAACATTAATAATTAGCTTAAGCTAATTTAATATACAACATTTACAGCAATTTTAATGTAAATAAACTCTAACTTTAGATGCACAGCAATATTCCCTATAACAGATGTAGTTCAAATAAATGAAAACTGTTGTATCGGCTGCTATATTGTCAGACTAATGCTCCTTAGCTAGAAGGTTTGTAGACATTTTCTCACAAAGTCTTAATGTCTATATAAGCCTTATGATCTTTTTGACAATAGCCCCTATTTTTGCAATTCGGCTTTAAAATAGAATCAATCTTTAGGCAGATGGAAAAACTAGTACCGCAAGGCGTTCGTCAAAAGTCAAAAGTCAAAAAGCTTTTACGTTGGGCTTTTGAACCTTTTGAAAGGGTATCCATATTTACGCCGCAGTGTACTATAGGACTCCTATTTGATTTCTGTTGGCGTAGCCTGCGCTTTGCGCTTACAACTCAAAAAGCTGTTTCCCACGGACCACTCCCCCGGTTACTGAGCGCAGTCGAAGTAACTCCCCACGGACCACCTACGCAAGTAAGTATGGCTACGCCACGCAAGCTATCAAAAATCAAAGCGGATTACTATAGTTAGATCAATCTATTGATCAAAGGTTGATATTTTTGATACGTATATTTGTAATGATGTGCAACTATAAAACTTGGTAAATCAACTAAAAAAAATCTTATCAAAAAATACGAAAAAGAAAATATGTGCAATTTATATGCAATTCATTGAAATATAATTTAACTGTATGACATACTAGGAATTCATACTTGAAATAACTATTGAACTAATAGTTATCGTCCTCTCAAAGAGCATAGATAAAATGAGATTACAGCGATTCATGCTCTCGTTACCAAGTTTTGATAATCAGAGATTAATTTTTCATGCCGCTCGCCAGACTCTTCGGAAAGCGGAGATGGCACGCCTGGCGGTGCATGAATGGCTCAATCAGCATGATTTTGAGCTAGAAGAATGGAAAAATAAAACCGCCTCTGAACTTGGTATTACTATTAGTGAGCTAGAGCAAAAATTATTAGTTGCTACTCAAAGACAGGCAACGAATCGAAAAAAACATGACCATGCTGATTCAGAAACTAATTCTTGATCCAGTTAGCGATGCCGATGCATAACCGTATTAATATACCCCAGCAATCCCCGTTGATCAGCATTTCCTCTAGGTAATGCATATCGAGTTGCATATAAGTTGCAATCGAGAATCAACCAGTCTAATATATTTGCAATTGGCAAATTAATAGGATGATATGCATTAGGAACAGTTTCCGACATCAAACTATTCCTCAGCCAGTTGTGAAATAACTTATAGTCCATGCAACTTTCCATATAAAATCACAATTGATTTGCCAAGAGCTATTTTGTACCTCATAGATTATTTTCAATTCTCTGATTTATAGAGAGAAATTTTCAATGTATCTACATTTCACAAGCAAAATAATGAAATTGAAGTCATGGCTGCTTCTAAAATTGAAGCTGAATTAGAACAATTGCAAGATGAGATCAGCAATTGTGAAAATTCTCTGCTGAAGCTAATACAGGGGAAAAAAATTATGGTGAGAAATGTACCGCTAAAGACTAGCGAAATAAATACACAACTGCAAAAGACCAATATTGCCATAGTCGGCATGGCTTCTATATTTCCGCAAGCCAAAAACTTACAGGAATATTGGGAAAACATAATTCACAAAGTTGATTGCATTACTGATGTTCCGCCTTCGCGTTGGAGCATAGATGATTATTACGACGCTAACCCCAGAACACCTGACAAAACCTACTGTAAACGGGGCGGATTTATCCCAGATGTCGATTTCAATCCGATGGAATTTGGTTTACCACCTAATACCTTAGAAGTTACAGATATTTCTCAGTTGTTGGGTTTGCTGGTTGCCAAATCCGCCATTGAAGATGCTGGCTATGGTGAATCTCGGCAGTTTAACCGCGAACGCACTGGTGTAGTATTGGGTGTGGCTGTGGGTAGGCAATTGGCCTTACCACTCAGTTCCAGAATGCAGTATCCCGTTTGGGAAAAAGTTCTCAAAAGCAGTGGCTTATCTGATGAAGATACGCAAATCATAATTGAGAAAATCAAAAGCGCATATGTGCAGTGGAATGAGAACGCCTTCCCAGGGATGTTAGCTAATGTCATTACCGGACGAATTGCCAACCGCCTAGATTTGGGGGGAATGAACTGTGTAGTCGATGCGGCCTGTGCTAGTTCCTTGGGTGCGCTGAAAATCGCCATTAGTGAGCTTGTTGAGCATCGGTCTGATATGATGCTGACTGGCGGAGTTGACACAGATAACACCATTATGGCTTATATGTGTTTCAGCAAAACCCCGGCTGTTTCTCCCAGCGAGAATGTCAAACCATTTGATGCCGATTCTGATGGGATGATGTTGGGTGAAGGTGTGGGGATATTGGTACTGAAGCGCCTGGAAGATGCCGACCGAGACAATGACCGCATCTATGCAGTTATCAAAGGTATTGGCAGTTCCAGCGATGGTCGCTATAAAAGCATCTATGCACCTCGTTCAGAAGGTCAAATCAAAGCTTTAAATCGTGCTTATGAAGATGCAGAATGTTCGCCTGCAAGTGTGGGTTTAATTGAAGCACACGGTACTGGCACTCTAGCAGGAGATCCCACTGAATTTTCTTCCATCAAAGCAGTTTTTGGCGAAAACAATCCCAAGCAACAACATATTGCTCTAGGAAGTGTAAAATCACAGATTGGACATACAAAAGCGGCTGCGGGTGCGGCGAGTTTAATTAAAACTGCCTTGGCTCTGCATCATAAAGTATTACCACCCACCATTAACATTACTCAACCCCACCCTAAACTGAATATTGAAAGTTCTCCGTTTTATTTAAATACCCAAACCAGACCTTGGATTGCTACCGATGACGAACCCAGACGGGCTGGGGTCAGTGCTTTTGGCTTTGGGGGGACTAACTATCATGTGGTTTTGGAAGAATACAAACACGAACACAACCAGCCTTATCGCATACATAATAGTTTTCAGTCGATATTGATATCAGCTAAAACACCCGCAGAGTTGTTATCACGTTGTGAAGAAATCCAACAGCAACTACAATCTGATGCCAGAGAAAGGCATTATGCAGAATTAATTGCGGCTAGTAACGCTTTAGAAATACCAATTACAGATGCCAGAGTGGGGTTTGTGGCTAATTCTCTGACTCAAGCTGGGGAATTGTGGCAAAAAACCATTGATTTGCTGAAAAACAAGCTAGAAGCAGAATCTTGGGAGCATCCCCAAGGAATTTACTACCGTAAAACTGGCATCAGCACAGAACAGAAGGTTGTGGCTCTGTTTTCCGGTCAAGGCTCACAATACTTAGAAATGGGTCGGGAACTGGTAATTAACTTTCCTTGCCTCAGACAGACTTATGCTGAGATGGACAGGCTTTTATGCCAAGACGGTTTACAGCCTGTTTCCGAGGTTGTATTTCCGAAGCCTGTATTTAATGAGGAGCAAAAAGCAGCCCAGATGTCAGCTTTGCAACTGACAGAATACGCACAGCCAGCCATTGGGGCTTTTAGCGTGGGTTTGTACAAGATTCTACAACAAGCGGGCTTTAAAGCAGATATGGTCGCCGGACATAGTTTCGGAGAGCTTACCGCTTTATGGGCTGCGGGGGTTTTGAGTGAGGAGGATTATTGCTTCTTGGTGAAAGCTAGGGGTCAAGCTATGGCTACACCTCAAGATTCTCAGGTGGATAATGGAACCATGTTGGCGGTGAAAGGGGATGTGAGTCTGGTTAAAAAACTGATTGAAGATTTCCCTCTGGTGAATATTGCTAATTTGAATTCCCCTCAACAAATGGTGCTGGCGGGGACAAAGGCGGAAATTGCCAAAGTTGAAAAACTGCTGACGGCGAAAGGGTTCCATACGGTATTGCTGAAAGTTTCCGCAGCTTTTCATACATCCCTAGTGGCTTATGCTCTGAAACCTTTTGCTAACGCTATTGAAAGGGTGAGTCTGGAACAGCCACAAATCCCGGTTTACACCAATTTTACAGGGACTCCCTACCCCAATCAGGCAAGAGTTATTCAGAATATTCTTAAAGAACATCTGGGAAGTCAGGTGTTGTTTCAAGAGGAAATTGAAAACATTTATGCTGAAGGCGGTTATTGCTTTGTGGAATTTGGGCCGCGAAATACTCTGACTAATTTAGTTAAGGAGATTCTTGGCGATGCCTCCGGCGGGCGTAGCCATCGCTCTCATATAGCTGTAGCATTAAATACTAATCCTCAAAAAGATAGCGATCGCACTCTACGAGAAGCTGTTGTACAATTGCGTGTCGCTGGTTTACCTCTTTTCAACCTAGACCCCTACCAACAGTCCCGTCCAATTCCAGCAGATCCTCAAACTAAAGTCTTGAATGTTCGCTTAAATAGCACCAATTATGTTTCGGACAAGACGAAGCAATTGTTTGAAAACGCTCTACAAAATGGACATCAAGCAAAATTGCCCGTTAGCAACCCTAAGAAATCAGCAACACCAGACGTTTTCACTTCTGAGACTTTGGGTGGCGAAGCCATACCTACAGAAAAGGTAGCAGTCAATGGTGGGACTAAATTACCTACAGAAAAGGTAGCAGTCAATGGTGGGGCTAAATCTATGAAAAACAGGCAATTAGACGAACGGTATACCAAGTCTACACCAAGCAATCCCGAAGCATCTGTTAATTACCAAACAGCGATAGATAACTTAGAGTACACCCTAATCGAATTCAATCGCCATCAACGCCAGATTTTGCAGGTTCATGAACAGTCTTTGAAGCATCAAACAGAATATACCAAAACCTTCTTCGGGCTGATGCAACAACAGCATATCTTGTGGGGAAATGGTAAATTCATTAAGCAACAACCGCAAAGCCAGCAACTTGCTATCTCCAGTTCAGAGCGCAGCATCATGCGGTTTCATGAGCATCAAGCTGACAGCCTCCGCATTCATGAGCAGTATCTGAACTATCAGCAAGAATATACTAATAACTTTTTCCAATTAGTTCAGCAAAATCAACTGCCGACCTCTGATGATACCACTCAAAACAGTTTGATTCCGTCATTCAAATATGAAGATAGTTCTACTATTCCTGTATACCCAGAATATCAGCCTGTTGCAGTAGCCACAGCCGATGCAGTTGCTACTGAATCTGAGCCAGTTTCAACAAATGGTAACGGTAATGGTAACGGCGCACATCATCAACCAATACCAATTTTAGATATCACTGCGCCCCAGGAGAATCAAACTGCAACTCCAACCATAGTAGCTGCACCACCAGTAGAGCCAGTAGAAATTGATGCAGCTACCCTCAGCCAAACCCTGCTCACCATCGTCAGTGATAAGACAGGCTACCCCAGCGAAATGTTAGAGATGTCGATGGACATTGAAGCAGATTTGGGGATTGATTCTATCAAACGTGTCGAGATTTTAGGAGCATTATTAGAAATATACCCCGATTTACCCCAGCCAAATCCAGAGGAACTAGCACAGCTACGCACCCTCGCTGAGATAGCTGAGTATATCAAAACTTTAGCACC
This sequence comes from Nodularia spumigena CCY9414, assembly GCF_000340565.2. Lineage (NCBI taxonomy): Bacteria > Bacillati > Cyanobacteriota > Cyanophyceae > Nostocales > Nodulariaceae > Nodularia > Nodularia spumigena. Next base: position 1,408,460 of record NZ_CP007203.1, on the reverse strand, counting down.
AGAAAACTCAGGAGCGCCTGCAACCATCAAGGAGGTATTAGAAGCAGAACATCCAGAAGAAGAGACAGCAATATCTCCTTCAGCCTCCCCAACTGTTTTACCCTCTGCAATTCCAGACAATCTCAGCGAAATACTGCTCACCATCGTGAGTGATAAAACAGGCTATCCCAGCGAAATGTTAGAGATGTCGATGGACATTGAAGCAGATTTGGGGATTGATTCCATCAAACGTGTCGAAATTCTGGGAGCATTATTAGAGCTATACCCCGATTTACCCCAGCCAAATCCTGAAGAAGTGGCTCCACTGCGTACCCTCCAAGAAATAGTTGATTACATAGAACAGACGGTAAAAAAAGCAGGGGAGCAGGGGGAAGAAGCAGGGGAGCAGGGAGCAGGGAGCAGGGGGGAAAGAGTAGGGAATAGTTCCTCTTCTCAGAGCCACTCGCTAATTCGCCGCAGTCCCGCCAAACTCAAATTTCTTCCAGAACCTGATGTTTTAGATTTCACCTTACCTGCACAGCATATTGCTTTGCTCACCGATGATGGTTCTGTCACTACTACGAAATTAGCTGAGGCTTTAAGCCAGCGTGGCTGGAAAACCGTTGTTTTAAGTTTTCCCGAAAGCCTGATTGGTAAACAATCGCCTTTACCTGACAGTATTAATCGGGTGGTGCTGACAGATTTGAGCGAGGAGCATTTGCAACAACAGTTAAATGCGATCGCCTCTGAATATGGTAAAATCGCCGCATTTATTCATCTCAATCCTTCAAGTCTGCAAAATACCAGTAACCATGTCTGCTATCTAGAAACAGAAAAATCTCTCCTGCGTCACGTCTTTCTCACCGCTAAATACCTCAAAGAATCGTTGAATCAAGCAGCCGAGTCAGGACGCAGTTGTTTCTTCACTGTGGCTCGTCTGGATGGCGAATTCGGACTAGGACAAAAAACTAACTTTGGCGCGATTAGTAGTGGATTGTTCGGATTGACCAAAACTGTCAACCAGGAATGGGAACCTGTATTTTGCCGAGCCTTAGATATCAGTCCTGATTTAGATGCTCAAACTGCGGTAGAGCATATCCTCGCTGAACTTCACGACTATAATCGATTGGTTGTGGAAGTGGGATATAGTTCACAAGGACGCACAACGTTAATCTGCGAACCAGAATCAAATGATATTTTTGATTCCCCAATCCCCAATCCCCAATCCCAAGTATTTCTTGTCAGTGGTGGTGCAAAGGGGATAACGGCTAAATGTGTGATTGAACTAGCACAGCGTTATCAATGCAAATTTATTCTCTTGGGTCGTTCTGCTGCTGAACCGGAACCTGTATGGGCGGAAGGCTACGTTGGCGAAGCGGAATTGAAAAAGCGGATTATGGAGGATTTCGTCGCTAAAGGGGATAAACCTACACCTGCAATGGTGCAGAAGAAATTTAAAACTATTGCATCCAGAAGGGAAATAGCCGCTACCTTAGAAGCCATTGAAAAGGCGGGTGGACAAGCAGAATATTTGAGTGTGGATGTTACTGATGCGATCGCCCTTTCTCTGGAAGTTGCTAATGCAGTTGAGCGTTTGGGTGCAGTCACAGGTATTATTCATGCAGCCGGTAATCTCGCTGATAAGCGAATTGAGAAGAAAACACTCCAAGATTTTGAAACAGTATACTCTGCTAAAGTTAAAGGTTTAGAAAACCTGCTGCGGTGTATACCAGCTAGCCAACTGCAATATTTAGTTTTGTTTTCCTCGGTGGTGGGCTTTTATGGCAATGTGGGACAATCTGATTATGCGATCGCTAATGAAATTCTCAACAAATCAGCCCATCTGTTCAAACGCAATCATCCTAATTGTCACGTGGTCGCAATTAATTGGGGTCCTTGGGATAGTGGGATGGTATCTCCAGAACTAAAAAAAGCCTTTGCTGAACGAAATATCGAAGTAATTCCCCTGAAAACTGGGGCGCAGATATTAGTTTCCGAACTGGAACAAAAAAATCACCCAACTACACAAGTCGTAATTGGTAGTCCCCTTGTCTACACCCCAGGCGCATTAAACCCAGAGTTAAAAAGCTTTCGTATCCAGAGGCAATTAACATTAGCAGCAAACCCATTTTTACATGACCACGTAATTGCCGGCAAACCAGTTCTTCCCGCCACTTGCGCCTTTTCCTGGATTGCTAATACCTGTGAACAACTCTATCCCGGATATAAATTCTTTAGTTGCCAAAACTTCAAAGTTTTGAAGGGAATTATCTTTGATGGTCAACAAGCAAATGAATACACTTTAGATTTAGTAGAAACTTCTAAATCTGATGACAATGAAATCGCATTTCAGGCTAAAGTATGGAGTAATCATTCCGGTAAAATCCGTTATAATTTCAGTGCCAATATCAAATTACGGCGGCAAATTCCAGTAGCTCCCACTTATGAGTTATTTAACCAGGAGCGAACCAACCCCGATATCAGCACATCATTCTATCAAAACGGAGCATCAAGTTTATTTCATGGTTCGGCTTTCCAGGGCGTAGAAAGTGTTTTAAATATTAGCCCTGAGACAATAACAATAGATTGCCTAGTGCCGAAAGTAGAAGAAACAAAACAAGGACAGTTTCTAGTCCAAACATTCAACCCTTATATTGTTGATGTTCAGATTCATGCCCTGTGGATTTGGTCTCAATATTATCACCAAGTAGGTTGTTTACCTTCAGAAATACATAACTTTGAGCAGTTCGCAGAACTCCCATTTGGTGAAAAATTGTACATTTCTTGCGAAGTTCAATCAAAGACCAACTCAGCAATAGTTACTAATGTCATAACACACGATGCCCAAGGGAAAATATATACCCGAATGATGGACGCTAGAGGCATTGTTTTACCCCAATAATTAGGAAATATTTAAGCCTAATTCTCTCAGAAAACTTCGGACTCAACACACAGCCGACAATGCGCCGAAATAACAACAAAAGGAATAAATTCGGCGCATTGATTCATCAAATAATCAGATTAAAACACATTTATAAATGCCGTTTTACACTAGAATTTTAGGGATAGGGTAATGGAAGAATTAACAGAAAATCAAATACCTAAAATAGCAATTGTCGGGATGGACTGCTATTTAGGTGGTGGCTGCCAAGGATTAGATACTTTTGAACAGAGCATTTATGAAGGAAGGCAACATTTTATTCCCCTGCCTGACCAACGATGGCAACGAATAGAAAAGCCAGAAGAACAACTGAGAAAATATGGTTTTGACAATGGAAAAGCACCATTAGGAGCATACATTCAAGATTGGCAAATTCCCGCAGAATCAGGGGATAAATTTAATCCTCAAAAACTTTTAATGCTTCAGGTAGCTGATAATGCTTTAAAAGATGCGGGTATTTATCCAGGGTCAAAAGTTGCAGTAGTAATCGTTAGGGCTACAGAGCTTGAACATCCAGAAATCGAGAATACCCTGGCTAATGATGTTTCTCAAAACTGGAATTTTACTGGAGCAGCATTAATATTAACTGCTGAACAAAGCTCTGTTTTTAAAGCCTTAAAAATGGCACAAAAACTACTCACTAAAAAAGAAGTAGATGCTGTTTTAGTCGGTGCGGTGGAGAAATCGGGAGATAGTGCGAGTGTTTTACTCCGCCATCAAACAACCGCAATTAATACAGGCGTAAATACTCTCAGCTACGACGAAAATGTTAATGGCTGGATAGTAGGTGAAGGTGCAGCCGCCATTGTCTTAAAGCTCCACGAAACCGCAAAACAAGATCATAGCCGCATATATGCAGTAATTGACGCGCTCAGTCTTCTAGAAAATGCCAAATCTCAAATTAACTCAATTCCTACTGTCATAGATGCAGAAACCATCACCCAAGCTTGTCAACAGGCTTTTCAGTTAGCAGATATTAAACCCACAGACATTGGCTATTTAGAAGTTATTGGTAGTGGTATTCCATCACAAGATGAGTCAGAAATTCGGGGTTTGCTGCAAGCTTATCGGACTTCTGACGCAAATCTTAGTTGTGCGCTGGGTAGTGCTAAAGCTAATATTGGTCATACCTATGCGGTATCGGGGCTGGTTAGTATACTTAAAACAGCACTTTGTTTATATCGCCGCTATATTCCCGTAGTTCCCCAGTGGTCTAGTCCCAAAATGCCAGAGATTTGGCAAGGTAGCCCCTTTTATGTGGCGGCGGAATCCAAACCCTGGTTTTCCGATACAAGAATAGCTGCTGTTAACGGTATGGAGGGAGATGGGAGTTATGCACATTTAATTTTATCAGAGGCAGTCGGTCAGCAAACGCATAGTAACAGCTATTTAGAGCAAATTCCTGATTATTTGTTTGCGATCGCAGCTGATGATCAAGCCAGTTTATTAGAGCAGATCCATACTCTACAACAAACTATCACTGATTGCTCCTCTCTTAAAGCAGCTGCTGGCGAAACTTTTAGAGCTTTTCAAAAGCATCAAAAACCAACTTACACACTATCTATTCTCGGACGCAATCAAGATGAATTGATGCGGGAAATTCAGCGCTCTTTCCAAGGAGTTAATATTGCCTTTGAAACAGGTAAAGACTGGCAAACTCCTGTAGGCAGCTATTTCACAGCCAAACCACTAGGCAAAGACAATGATATCGCTTTTGTTTACTCTGGTTCTTTCAATGCTTATGTTGGTATCGCCCGGTATCTCTTCCGCTTATTTCCCCAAATTTATGATGACTTGGTAAATAGAGGAATTTACAAGCGGGCTGCTAGTGTAGAGAAATTGTTTTATCCCAGAAGCTTGAAGAAAATCTCCAAAAGGCAATTGGAAACCATTGAACAAAAATGGATGGATGATCCCGTAACATTACTGGAATTTGAAGTATGCTTTACCGGATTCATGACTGCAATTCTCCAAGATTATTTTCAAATTAAGCCCCAAAGTGCATTTGGATATAGTCTGGGCGAAATTAGCATGATGTTTGCTCAGGGTGTCTGGACTAACTTTAACCAAGGTAGTCAAAAATTGACTTCATCATCTTTGTTTAAAACCAGGCTGGCTGGCCCCAAAGATGCCGTGCGTGAGTATTGGAAATTGCCTCAAAAGGATAATATTCCAGACGAAGATATTTGGCATAACTATGTTATTTTATGCCCAGTTTATCGGGTTAGAGAAGCCATAAAATCAGAAAAGCGCGTGTATTTATCTCTGATAAATACACCAGAAGAAGTTATCATTTCTGGGGAACTACAAGCCTGTCAGAGAGTTATTGAAGACCTTAAATGTGTTGCTTTTCCTACTCCTCTCAAGCACGTAATTCATTGTGAGCCAATGCGCTCTGAGTATGAGGAAATCGCCAAAATCAACACTTTGCCTGTTGAAAACGTCAAAAACACTGTTTTTTATTCCGCCGCAGAATACAAACCCATTCCTCTTGATAGTAATTCTATTGGTAACAATATTGCCCAAACTCTATGTCAAGAGCTTGATTTTCCTCGGCTAGTTAACCGTGTCTACGATGATGGTGCTAAAATCTTTATTGAAGTAGGAGTTGGTGGTAACTGTTCACGATGGATTAGTAAAACACTCCACGACAAAGAACACTTCACAGTTTCTCTGAATAGAAGAGGGATAGATGATCATATTTCTATTATCAGAGTATTAGCAAAGCTGTTGAGTCATCGAGTTGAGATGGATTTGTCGCCACTGTATTCTCTCTTACCGACAAGCTTTAATCAAAATCAATTAGCAATGGAAAGTATCACCTTCGATAGTCATCAAACTGATGACATATTTCTGAGGGAGAATAACCGGGAAAAATTCAAAGCAGAATTTTCCACCTCATCAGTTAATTCTTCTGTTCGGCAGTATGAACTATTGCAATTTAGTGAATTTGCACAACCCACATATTCTGAGAATAAAAATTTAATGGTAACTGAGCCAAAAGGTATTATGATTAACTTAATCGCTGAGGATTTTAGTAATAAAGCTTCTACGGTCTTGCTGCAAGATTTACCTCCACGCACACCCGCAGGCGATCGCAGTATTTTACTTGAAGACGAATCATCAGATGAACCTGTTTTCATCACAGAAGAAGAAAATTGCCAAAGCTTATTACCTAATGATTACATAACTGATAGCTTTGTTAGCAAAAACCAGCTACCTAATTTACGTAGTTCTCACTATCAAAAGCTGTTCCAGAACGCTTCCCGGATGACCGAAACCCACTCTATATTACTAGAATTCCGACAAGAATCACTACATCAAATCAGCGCCATAATACAGCAACAACTAGAGTTGTCCCAAAACTTATTTGACGAATCAAGCCATTGAATTTAGCAAAGCATTCCATCAAATTAGAACGAATCAATTTGGCAACCCTCCTCGGATATTTACGTCGCTAGCCTGTGGAAATGTCTAACGGCGAACGGGTTCAAAAACTAGGCAACCTTTTACTTGATAACTATAAATCCCCTGGGACTAAACACCGAAAAACTAAAAATTCAAAAACAAAAAATCGATGATTAATAATAATATTCGCGACCATAAGCGCGGCAATTCACTGTTAAAACTTTCCAATCTCTTTGTCAGCAACAATCAATATTGGCAAGGTTCTTTAAATACCATATCTTTTGATGGAAATGGCATAAAAGCTAAACTACTTAACTTAGATAAACCTTGTTATATTATTAGAGTTGAAGATAAAATTGGTGTCAGTAACGAAGGAGAATCGCTTCATTCCCATAATGGGAAAATAGGGCAAGCAGAACTGTTAATGTCTGTTCCAGCTATGCAGATTCAACAGTTAGGCGATCCAAATTTTCTAGATTTCCACAATGTAAAATATGCCTATACTGCTGGTGCAATGGCTCATGGTATTGCCTCAGAAGAATTAGTAATTGCTCTTGGCAAAGAGAAAATTTTAAGTTCATTTGGTGCTGGAGGTTTATCTCTTGACCGTGTTGAAGCAGCCATCAACCGTATTCAGCAAGCCCTACCCCAAGGCCCTTACGCTTTTAACTTACTCCACAGTCCTAGTGACCCTGTTGTTGAACGCGGTGTCATTGATTTATATCTGAAATATCAAGTCAGAACAATAGAAGCATCTGCCTTCTTAGATTTGACCGAGAACATTGTCTACTACCGGGTTGCGGGACTAGGTTTGAATGCCGCCAATCAAATCGAAATCAAAAATAAAGTCATTGCCAAAATTTCTCGCCGAGAGGTTGCCACAAAATTTTTACAACCTGCTCCTTTCAAAATTCTCAAAAACTTAGTACAGCAAGGTCTCATCAGTGAATTACAGGCAACTCTAGCTGCAAAAATTCCCATGGCTGATGATATTACCGTAGAAGCAGATTCTGGTGGTCACACAGATAATCGTCCTTTGGTTTGTCTATTACCATCCATTCTGGAATTAAGAGATCAAATTCAAGGCCAATATGGTTATGAAAGACCAGTCAGAATTGGAGTAGCCGGAGGAATTGCCACTCCACAATCAGCCTTAGCTGCCTTTATGATGGGCGCTGCTTATGTTGTTACTGGTTCCATTAACCAATCCTGTATTGAAGCTGGAACTTCTCAATATACCAAACAATTACTAGCTCAGGCAGAGATGGCTGACGTGATGATGGCTCCAGCCGCAGATATGTTTGAAATGGGAGTAAAACTGCAAGTTCTCAAAAGAGGAACTCTCTTTCCTCTACGAGCGCAAAAATTGTTTGACTTATACAAAAATTATGATTCAATTGAAGATATACCTTTTGCCGAAAGAGAAAAACTAGAAAAACAAGTTTTTAAAACTAATCTAGATGTGATTTGGCAGGAAACAGTTAATTACTTATCTCAGCGTAATCCTGATAAATTGCACAAAGCAGCCAACAACCCCAAGCTGAAAATGGCTCTGATTTTTCGCTGGTATCTGGGATTATCTTCTCGTTGGTCTAACTCTGGTGAAAAAGGTCGGGAAATTGATTATCAAATCTGGTGTGGCCCTGCTATGGGAAGCTTCAATAACTGGATAAAAGGTTCTTACTTGGCAGATTTAAATAATCGCCGAGTCCTTGATGTTGCTAACCAAATTATGACTGGCGTGGTATTTTTATACCGGATGCAAGTTTTAAAAATTCAGGGATTAGAAATGCCAACTTACTACAGTACATATCACCCAGTTCATTTTAACTAAAGGAGTAAAATTACATGAATATTGTCAAAATTAATGACCGAATTACCAGAATTCAAAATAGGCTTTTTGAGCAGGCACATACTCAATCCTTAGAGTTAAAACCTGTCGCTATAGCGCTGAATAAGCAGGGAATTAAAGAAGGAAAACTTTACTGTAATCCAGGAATGATTCCTTTACCTATGCCATTTTGTGAGTATTTACGTTCTCTAAATACCAGTCAAAAGTCAATTTTATCCGCAGCATTCCTTGCCAACTTCTATAAGTATGTTGCCAATAGCGAATCTCAAGCTATTCCATCTAATATGAGTGTGTCCGAAAAACTTTTTGCCCCATACTCAGACGAATATATGATTCTTCATCAGGAAACAAATGAAGAATTGGATCATATTTGGTCTTTCCGAACTATACATAGTATGGTTTGTCGAGAAATCGGAATTCAAGACTCGTTTGATGAGCCGGGCTTTTTTTATGGTAGTTTCCGCCCTATACCTCAATCTGATTGGGAAAACTTAGATACTAGTTTTAGTTTTGATGTAGACCTGAGCGAAACTTTATCTTATCTAATGAAAGGTAAAAGTTTTCTGAATAAGCTAGTAGAGCAGATGGAGTTACAAAATAAGAATTGGCTATATCGAACTTTACGGTTTATCGTTGGGGACGCTGTGAGGATGCTACCCGATGAAATAGTTCAAGACAATGGATTAGGTAGTTTATGGTTACTGTACCGATATATGGCTAATGTCGAGTTAAAACAAGCCGAAAGCTATTTATTCGACGACCCAGAAAATTTTGCATATGATCCATTAGCTTTTGAATTAAATCATGCTCACATAACAGATGAAGCCCGCCATTACACAACATCTTTTGATTTAGGGTTTGAACTATATCAAAAAGCTCCTCCAGAGGCTCAAAATTTCATTCGGTATGCGATGCAAAAAATTGTCGAAGACTACATTAATGCTTCTTTTACAACTTACCTGGAGAAGTTAGACCTCAATAAGCAAGGAGTCATATTAACTGACACTAGATTGGGGCTTAATTCACTCCGTATGTCTTTACATCATCCTGAATTCATTCATAAGCAGGTAGATATAAATAAACTCATTCATTCTTGGAGAGATATGAGCTTGAGTTGGCGAAAGATCATTGGTTCTTTAGAACAAAAGAGTTGGCGTTACAGAGCGCAGCAGATAGCCCGTCTGGTTCAAGCACTGGAACTTGAATTAAATCAAGAGCTTCTAGGTAATCGCTATGACCGTTACCAGGATGCTTTAGAAGCTAAAGAAATTCAAAGACTTATTGAAGTTGCTTAAAAGTTGTTGCATCTGTTAACCCAATTTAATGATTCCGAGGAGTTGAGAAATGATAGCATCTATTCATTTTGAAGATGACCAAAAAACAGTTCAAGTCGAAGCAAGCCAACCCTTAACGAAGATTTGTGATGAGCATCCGGCTTCAATCTTATTTGGTTGCCGCAGTGTTGCCTGTGGAACCTGCCTGATAGAAGTTATGAGCGGGATGGATAATCTTTCTCCCATTAAAGACGAAGAACGAATTTTACTTGATATTTTGGTTCCAGACAATCCCAATCTTCGTCTAGCTTGTCAATGCGTAGTGCAGGGTGATATTCGTATTCGAGTAGCTGAATAAAGCAGTAGCGAAAGCTAACACTTTATTCTCATCTCCCTGACCTTGTACTTTTTTAAAAGTATTACCAATTGGGAACGCATAAAACTATGAAAACATCGAATATTTTACCAAGTCTCACTCAACAGAGTGTTCAAGAATCAGTCGAAAATGCCAGAAATCTGGGATGCCTTGAGCAGGCTATGGAAAACTTAAATAGCCGTGCTAAAACCTGGAACATAGTCACTATTAGTCGCATCAAAGGGCCTCTCAGTGCTGAAATTCTCAGACAGGCTTTAGATATAATACAGCGTCGCCACCCTCGACTTAATTCTCGGATTATTTCTTCTACAAACAGACTCTGCTTTCAAACTGAAGGAACAACAAAGATTCCTGTGCGTGTTGTGGAGAAATTTGCTCATGAACAGTGGCAACAAGTTGTTGAAGCAGAGATGAACCAGGCAATTGATAGTAGCAAATGTCTGATGCGAGCCGTACTTGTTCATATCCAGAGTCACAGCCATGAAAATTACCTCATTACAACAGGACATCATGCCGTTGGGGATGGTTTATCATCTATTCGGCTGCATTCAGAAATCTTGACTTATTGTCAGCAAATTTTTTCTGGAAACCTAATTAACCCAGTTACTACTTTACTCCCACTACCACCTGTAGAAGAACTATTACCTAGATGGACAAAGAAGTTTAGAGGACAAATAAGCAGCACACTGTTTTTGTTGCAGATGGGGTTACAAAAAATTTGGCATCGACCACAAACATTAGGTTTTGAAAAGTATGTCCCCATTGCCCAACGTCGTTGTAATATTATTCACAGGCAACTTGACCCAGAGTTAACCCAACAGTTAGTTAATACTTGTCGGCAAGAAAATACAACTGTAAACAGTGCTTTCTCTGCGGCAATAATGTTGATAATTGCCAGGAATATCACTAAAAACAAGAGAAAAGCCATCAAATTAAACTGCCTAACTTATCTTGATTTGCGGAGACATATACAGCCCGAAATTAGTGATGATCATATGGCTGTATTAGCTTCATCTATTATGGGATTTTATACCATAAAAAGCAATACATCCTTCTGGGAATTAGCGCGGGAGGTGAAACAAAAGTTTGAAGCTAGTACAAAGCGCGGTGATATCTTTAAGATGATTTTAGTTGCCAAGCATTTGATAGATTTTTCTTTAACCTACCCTAAGCAAGTAGCAGCGACGGTATCTGTATCTAATGCGGGGAGAGTTAATATCCCCAAAGTTTATGGTGAATTTGAACTAGAAGAAATCAGTTTTTTGGGTTCTCATGCTTTATATGCAGGTATGTTTATTACCCATGTTTCAACTTTTCAAGGGAAAATGCTGTTGAATTTTGTGTTTTCCGAGCCTTCAATCAGTCGCAATACGATGGAGGGTATTGTCAATCAATTAATTTCCTATATTTCTCATATCTGCAACTTCAAGGTTCAGCCATCTTCAACTCAAATTTAATCGGGATTTAGCTCGTTTATAACTGCTTATAGATAAAAAAATGATTGCTAACAGAAAGAGTGAACAATTGTATGCTTTATATTTTTCATGTTTGTCAGTTCAAAATTGAACAAAAATTAACAATTGATTGCTGAGATAAATAAGTGATTTCTGCTAACGAAATAAGAGCAGGATCTGTATTTTATTTTCACCGGTATTCCTATCCAGATACTGTTACTTTAAAGGTAAAACAATGAACCAATCTACTCATAATCCAAATGCTATTAAATCTTATAGTGTAGAAGAAATTGAAGCTTGGCTAGTTTCTCAAATTGCTGAACAGTTGAGTGTTCAACCCGATGAAATAGATGTTAAAGAACCTTTAGATAGCTACGGGCTGGATTCAGCCCAGGCGATGATGCTGGCAAATAAAGCAGAGAATTTTTTGGGGTTTAGTCTGTCTCCTATGTTGCTGTGGCATTACCCCACTATTGCATCACTGTCTAAACGTTTAATCGAAGACTTGGAAGGTTCCGAGTCAGAGATATTTCAGATTTAATTACTGATATCTTACACCATTCTCAATAATCATCAGGTAGGAACTGTCCACAACGTATAAATAAGGGTTTGAACGAATGGGAAACAGTGGACACCCTACAACAATTGCTACTATTTTGCAAAAATTGGGAAATTTTGAAACTATGAATGCATCAGAAATTGTAACAAACCTTACTCAAAAAGGTGTTTATCTTTGGGTTGATAATGACAAACTTAAGATTCGTTGTCCCAAGGGTATAATCACACCAGAAATCCAGGCAAACCTCATAGCTTACAAAACAGAGATTCTGGCTTTTATCCGTGAGCGGGATACCACTACAAATGCGGAAGTTATGCCTTTGATGCAGGGGCTAAACTTGCAAACTATTGGACGTTTAATCGGGGGATTTGTGGGGAAAAATACTGTGGAATATAAGCCACCCATTATTGACCCTAAAAAGATGGCTCAACAGTTAAAGGTTACATTCAAACCTTTGCCTAAGAACTATAAAAATTCAGAAATTTTGCAATTCCGCCAAGAATTAGAAAATCATTTCAGAGAATATGGTGTCAAAATTGTGCCTTGGGAGCAAGCAACCACAGAGTTTAACTACGATATAGTATTCCCGATAATTAACAGAAAAAAAAGCTTGAAGATTAGGGGTATTATAGCCGAAATTCATGCTGTTATTGATGTAGAAAACCCTCCATCTTTTATGAGAAAAGTGGGGATTTTAGCCGCCGAAACTTGGTACAAATTTTATTGCGATTGGATATTAAAAAAACGAGAAGTTTCGGTAGTAAATATTGCCAAGTTTAGTAGTTGGGCTGAAGACCATGCGGCCAAATATGTTGAGGACCCTACTAATACTCAGGTAATAGTTTTAAGCAAAATCGATCATGATTTCATTAACCAGTCAATACCATATCAAGAAAAAATTAATATTGGTTTAAACACTCTAGTTAGGACTTTTTCGGAAATTGTCATTGGAGTTGCTATTGATAAAATTTCTATTTTAAATATGAATCTTTCCGACTCTGTTTTCCCAAAACAAGAAATAGAAGAGTTTGTGTTAAAGTCACTAATTCCCAAAGTGTTTGTCCCCATTTCCCCACTGTTATTAAACAGATTTCAAATTGGGGAGTATCAACCAGAAAAATCTAGCTATGCTAAAAACTTAGTAAAGTTGGGTCAAGAATTAGCATTAACAGGTCTGTTTCCTCCTGGTTTTAAACTCAATGAAGTAATTAAAAGGAAGTCTCACAGAGATATTGTCAATGTTATAGTGAACGGAAGAACAGGTGTTTCTTATGGTTTTGTAGCTTATGCTGAACCTCCGCAATATTTTGGTGCTAGGGAAATAAAGATAACTGAATGGGAAAGTTTATCACCTGTGGAGGGATTTAGTAGCAATGAACTTCGTCAAAATGAAAAAGGTAGACGTTATCTCAAAACCAAAATACAAGGAGAAGATGTATTTCAGCAAATTCCTGATATTTGGCTGGTTAGCGCTCGTTCAGGCTCAAATAAAACCAATTTGAATATTGCCAGTGATGTGATTAGAATTGGTTTGAAAGAAAAATTATATCTGGAATTACCTGAAGGCATTCAGACAAATCAGGTAGATATCAAACCTTCTTATGATATTTACGTGATGCTGGCGATTAGTCTGTCTGCGGCTTTATATGCACCAAATTTAATTAAAGATGGTGCGCCAATTGTGCATTTTCACGGCTATCCGGCATTTGATTGGTTTAAACCGCATGAATACTGTGTGGGAGTAGATAACCCTTCTGTACCTTGTGGTACTTATGAATCGGGAATCTTCAATTTTTTGGGTATTTCTAGTTTAGCAAATCAAGGGAAAACAAATATGTCTTTGGTCAGCCTAGTAGAGCCAGATCATGGGACAAATTTTATCGCAGATGATTTGGAGTACCTTGTGGAAAGATTGAAAACTGGATGTGCAGAGGGGCAAATCGAGTTAGGTGGTAAGCATTTTGCTTCTCTGAAGGCTAAGGTAGAAAAATGTTGAGTTAATTTAAGGATTTATCAGAAATAAATTCAGCGAATAAACTAACCACTCCAGGCACAGATAACGCTGATAAATAAGCAAGGGAGATGTTTTAGAGAAGGTCTCTACGAAGGTTTTAGAAAAAGCATATTGAATTTTCACCTGATGTCTAATCGGCGTTCAGTTAGGTCGAGGGGGAGGTTTATCGAGTTCAATCCGTTCCTTAACCGAAGAACCAAAAAAACTTTGCGATTTACTGACATTAGAGTAAAAAAGCTGTATGGGGTAAGGATAATTTTCGTACTCCTTTAATCTGGGTTCAATTTGAACCTATGGCGATCGCATTTTCTAATCTAAAGTCCAGTATTGATACTTGATGAAGGCAGGAAGGCAGAAAAATACTTATCGGATTGGGCTGAGAAGGAATTGCCATAGCGAAGCTAACGGCTAAAGCCGTATCGCTCTTCAAAGTAAAACTTTCTGCTTTACTGTATATGTGTGTCGAATGTTGCCAAATGTGTTATATTAAGAATTGTTGAAAAAACATCATTACTAGTATAATAGTAGCGATCGCTCGTCATTCTTGGGAACCGGAACAGGAATTACCAGATTTTGCTGCGGAAAATGATGCTCTCCCGGAAACTTTCTGTTCGATGTCGGCACACGAAGAAATTCCCATGCCTTTTTCTTTGAGTGTATTTCCAGAACACGTCCAAGCTTTTTCTTTAGTTCCCGCCGGCCCTAGAGAGTGTCGTTTTTATATTCGCAGTTACGGTCATGCTTTCAACCCAGAGGACATGAATACTCCAGCCATTGAGGCGGCACGGATAGCTAATATCCAATTGCTGTGGGAATCTTTACATGAGGACATTCGCGTTAATTACATTTGTCAAGATAGCGTTTCATCCCGGCTATTTGATCAAACCGGAGTCTTCAGTATTGCTGAGTTTGATGTTGCTAAGTTTCAAGAGGCTATTCGCCTGAAGCTACCAATTACCAGTTGCCAAAGGAAGCCATTATGACTATTTCTGTATCATCGGTTACTGACATAGAAGCGCGCAAAGCGGAACACTTACGTGTTTGTTTAGAGGAAGATGTTTCTTGTCAGCAAGTTACGAGCGGATTTGAGCGCTATCGCTTTACTCATAATTGTCTCCCGGAAATTAATCGCAGTGATATCAATCTGCAAACAAGTTTTTTGGGGAAAACTGTCGGCGCTCCTGTGCTGATTTCTTCGATGACAGGGGGAACGGAAT
The DNA here is from genome assembly GCF_000340565.2 of Nodularia spumigena CCY9414. Taxonomy (NCBI): domain Bacteria; kingdom Bacillati; phylum Cyanobacteriota; class Cyanophyceae; order Nostocales; family Nodulariaceae; genus Nodularia; species Nodularia spumigena. Next base: position 1,393,386 of record NZ_CP007203.1, on the reverse strand, counting down.
TAGCGAAGTTAGTTAACACTCGTTTAGCGACTATCGCCCAACGCTACCGATTAGCGATGGGGGTGGGTTCACAACGAATTGTGATTGAACAGCCGCATTTAGCTTCTACTTTTGCTGTGCGTTCCTTTGCTCCTGATATTCTGTTGTTAGCGAATTTGGGCGCTGTACAACTCAATTATGGTTGTGGGTTGAATGATTGCTTACACCTTGTCAATTCTTTGCAAGCGGATGCGCTGATTTTGCATCTCAACCCGTTGCAAGAGTGTGTGCAATCACGGGGAGATACTAATTTTGCGGGGCTGTTGGCGAAAATTGCCCAACTTTGTGAGCAACTACCGGTTCCTATCGTGGTGAAAGAAGTGGGAAATGGTATTTCTGCACCAATGGCACAAAAGTTAATGGATGCGGGGGTTGCAGCCATAGATGTGGCGGGGGCTGGTGGTACTTCATGGGCTAAGGTGGAAAGCCAACGCGCCGAAGATGATCAGCAGCGCCGTTTGGGGCAAACTTTTGGTGATTGGGGTTTACCAACTGCCGATTGTCTTAATTCTATCCGGGCGATCGCACCGACGTTTCCTTTAATTGCTTCTGGGGGTTTACTCAATGGCTTGGATGTGGCTAAAGCGATCGCTTTAGGTGCAGATTTAGCCGGTTTAGCTCGACCTTTTTTAGCAGCAGCTGTGCAATCAGAAGCCGCAGTAGATCAATTAGCACAGGTGTTGATTGCGGAATTGGAAACTGCTTTATTTTGTACTGGCAATGCCACTTTAGCACAACTGAGAAGTTCTGGGGCTTTGCAACCTGTGTAAATGAGTGACTACTATTCACTCACTCCAACGTCCCTGGATTTTCACGGCTTCATTGCGATCGCTTTGTCTGGAGAATTTTAATTTTACAGCAAATTGCCGATCATACAGAATTAATGTCCTACGTTTACTAGCCCCCACAGAACAACAAGCCAAAATTGCTGCTTATTTAACAACAGATAAAGAAACTAATTTTGCTCTTGACAAATCGCCGTTAATGCGCTGCGTTTTATTTCGGTTAGCGGATGAAACTGATAATTTTGTCTGGAGCTTTCATCATATATTGCTGGATGGTTGGAGTTGGCCGATTATATTTAAAGAAATCTTTGCTGTTTACGAGTCCATCACCCACAATCAAGAATTATATTTACCTCCATCTCGCCCTTACCGTGATTATATTAATTGGTTGAATCAGCAAGATTTTACTCAGGCTGAAGATTTTTGGCGGCGCACTCTTGCCGATTTTACGACTCCCACACCTTTGGTGGTGGAAAAGTCAGGTGGACAAATTTCTCAACCACAGCAAACTAGTTATATTCGACTGAAGCTGTGGGGAAAGTTGAAGCAGCTTTATCACGCATTATTGATGTCAGTCAAAAAAATCAAGTGCAGTTGTTTGTATTTCTTGTCCCTTCTAAAGAATCAGCTTACATTCAAGATTATATTTTGCACGTCTATTAGTTTAGGACTTACGCACAAATTACGGAATAACGTTCGCGGAGCGTGCCGGAGGCATACCACACCAGACGCAGAGGACACAGAGGAATAAGGGTTTGAGAGGGTTTTTGCGTAAGTCCTGTAGTTAACTGATTTAATCATCTCGTCCATGAATTTGTGCTGGTGGACTGGTGGCTTCAACTGCGGTAAATGGTTCGAGGATTTTGTAAGTATGGCTTGCACCTTTTGGGACTACCCAGGAACTTCCAGGTTCTAATAAAATCATTTGTCCTTCGATGTGCAGTTCTGCCCGGCCTTTGATTGCATAGCCAACTGTTTCATAGTCGCGGGAGGTAGGTTGTTTATCTGCGCTTGGTTGTTCGTCTTCCCAAAGACGCATAGAAACAGATTTGCCAGAGGCGAGATATTTCTGACCGAGTTGACCTTTGGGGGAATGGCTAGAGTCGATTTTTTTTACACTTGTGTCAGTCATATTTAATTACCTTATGGTTTGAGTACAACTTTGTGCTGGAAAATTTCGGAGGCGTGGGTTGCTTGTTCTAGAGGTTGGCTGTGGATGAAGTGATCATATTTTTTCAACCACAGAGGACGCAGAGGACGCAGAGGACACAGACAGAGAAGATTTTTTTTATCTTTTGTTCGCTTCTGGTCTAGGGCTTGGGAGGCTGAATTTCACTGCCTATGCGTCCCCGATATAGCTCTGCTAAACGCTGCTCGTATTTGAGCAAATCGTGGTAAATTTCTTTAAAAATTGCCGTTGCTACGGGGTCGGTGTACATAGCACATAAATTACTAATATCGCCTAAACCTGTTTGCACATCTCCCAAGGCGCAACGTAACTGATAGATGTCATCGCTACCAGTGAAAGCGCTTTTGACTTTGGCGTATTGATTGGCGATATTTGCTAGTATGGAAGGCTTTTCACCGAGTCTGTCGAGATAAGTTTCTAATTTCTGAATGTGGCGCTGTCTATTACCTATCATCTCTTGAAAGAGCGATAGCGAAGCGCTGCTGCAAGCAGCGCGCACTTGATTATCTGATTCTTTTTCGGCATACTTTTCCAAGGCTTCCATTGAATAACGCTCACCACTCAACGCTGTATTCAAGCCTCTAGTGATTTCACCTTTGGTAGAACCACCCCAAGCATCAGCCAGTTTCCACCATTCAGCGCTGGTGTCTTTCTCGTCGGGAAGTGCCGCATCTTTACCACCGTAACCCAAACGACTGAGGAGTGCTGTGGTAAAAATCGCTAAATCTCCTGGTTCGCGAGAGGTAATTAAATTCCTGTCTACCACTAACGGCTCATCGAGATAATTTGCACCTGCATTAATCATGTCTTTGCGGATAGCACTAAAGCCTGTGGCTTTTCTACCTTTGAGCAAATCACCCTCAATTAAAAGTTGTGGTCCGTGACATACCGCAGCTACCCATTTTCCTTGTTGCATAGCCTCTTGTACGAAGCGGACTGTGTTGGGGTTCCGCCGCATTTTGTCGGGAGCCATACCACCGGGAATTACCACGGCATCAAATTTTCCAGCGATCGCTTCTGTGGTGGTAGCATCAGGTTGAACGGAAAGTTTACCTCGTTTACCCTTATATCTTTCATTCATGCGTGAACCGAGGACAACTACCTCCATTCCAGCTTGTTTTAAGCTATGACAAGGGATTGTAAATTCTATATCCTCAACGCCATTTTCAATGAGGATAGCCACTTTTTTCTTACCGGAATGATTGTGAGAATTTGTCATGAATTTTCCCTAGAAATACAGTTATCAGTTATCAGTTATCAGTTATCAAACATAATTGGTTCTATATTGGCATGATAACTGTTCACTGTTCACTGATTTAATTGCGGCTTACATTGCTGGAACTTCACCCGTTGGGGATGTGGCGAAGAGTTCTTCGTAATCATGAGAAAAATGATGATGAAACTTGGCAAATTTCTCAGGATTAATGGCATTTTGTAAGACTGCAAATACAGCCCGGACATGAATGGCGGTGGTTGTGGGTTCTATATTTTCTCTTTGACTAACACGTTTAATAAATTCTTGCAGGTTGAAAGATTCACTACCTTCTCCCTCTCGTCCTTGCAAACATTGTCCTAGTTCTTGTGGTAATTCTCCTGCTATTTCCTTGGCTTCATCGCCAGGGACACGCTCTTTGAGAGTTTCTAAAGTAGCACTGGTAGCACGTTCTGCTTCTTCACGCGAATTTGATTGGGCTAGGCTTTGTACGTGTGTAATAAATTCGTTATAGTCCATTTTCGACCTCCGCTAATCTAACAATTGCCAAAAAGCAGTAATTAAATTTTGAGTTTAAAAAATAGTTATGATCAGAAGTTACTAATTGAAGATTTCTGTGGCTTGATGACTCCTAACTCATAACTATAATAGATTCAACTACTACAAGTGGCTTGACTTTGAATTTATACTCACTTACTAGGTTATGAGCTAACAATTATTTTATCTTCGTTCTCAGGGGATATATTTTTTTATCACTAAAGTAATACATCTTTGGTGAGACAGAGTTTTGATGTGGCAACATTATGATGAATAGGTAGATAAAATTAATATTTTTTATGGTAAAAAATCATCATAGTGAAGAAATTAATCCTGATGATTTAGCGCCAGAAATTACCGAATCCTACGGTACTGGTGTTAAGGATATGCCGGGGTACAATATTGGTGGGCGTACTCTCAGACAAAGAAGACGGGAATATACCCATACCAGTCCCGAAATTACTGGTGGTGATGTTGATGCTTATTGGCAACAAGAGGACACTGTAGGAGATGAAGCTGTGGGTGGTACTGCTCCGACTCCTGATCAAAATGTGACTGACGAAATAGGAGAGGCTGTAGGTTTACCCATGAATGACAAGGCTTTTCTTCACACCAACGATATTTTAGAACGGCGTGATGATTCTCGCTGGGAATTAGATCCCATGTCTTCTGATGATTATTCAGAACGGAAAGATTGACTGAACCTCACCCTGGTTCTGCTACGCAAAACCTGTCCCTCTCCTTGGTAAGGAGAGGGAAAAATTTACCCACAGGGTAAAGCAAGAGTGAGGTTCCGCCTTTAATTATCAATCATTGAACCTCACCCTGGTTCTGCTACGCAAAACCTGTCCCTCTCCTTAGTAAGGAGAGGGAAAGATTTACCCACAGGGTAAAGCAAGGGTGAGGTTCCGCCTTTAATATCAATCATTGAACCTCACCCTGGTTCTGCTACGCAAAACCTGTCCCTCTCCTTAGTAAGGAGAGGGAAAGATTTACCCACAGGGTAAAGCAAGGGTGAGGTTCCGCCTTTAATCATCAGCTATTTGCCAAATTTTGATAGTTTTATCAGCGCTACCACTAGCGAGTAATTTACCATCTGGACTTAAAGAAATAGCATTTACAGTTCCTGAATGTCCTGTCAGGGTTTGCAATACTTCACCTGTAGAAAGTTGCCAAATTTTGATAGTTTTGTCCGCACTACTACTGAAGAGGGTTTTGCCATCAGGACTAATTGCTAATGATTTCACTTCATCTGCATGACTACTTAATGTGTGCAGAAGTTCACCTGTAGAAAGTTGCCAAATTTTGATAGTTTTGTCTGCACTAGCACTAAAAATAAGTTGTCCATCAGGACTCATGGCTAATGATTTTACCTCATCTGAGTGACCGATGAGGGTGCGTAAAGGATCACCTGTGCGTGGGTTCCATAGTCTGATTTTACTATCAGCACTACCACTGGCGAGGATTTTACCATCGCGGCTAATAGCTACAGCGTGAACAGCAAAGGAATGCCAAAGTGTACAAATGCGTTCGCCTCCGGCGCGGCTTTGCCCATCGCCTGTATGCAGATTCCAAATTTTAATTTTATGGCTCCCACTGGCGAGAATTTGCCCATCATGGCTCATTGCAACTACATTGACTGGTTTTTGATGTCCGAGGAGTGTATGCAGTAGTCTACCCGTTTTTAAGTTCCAGACTTTGACATTACTTTTGGGATGTTCACAACTACCAACAGCTAGGAATTTACTATCGCGACTAATTGCGACAGATGAAACTTCTCCTTCATTACCCGTGAGGGTGCGAATTTGTTTCCCAGTCTGAAGGTTCCAGATATTGATAGTTTTTTCTGCACACCCACTAACTAAAACTTCGCCATCGGAACTAATAGCCACAGATGTCACTTTACCCGAATGTGCCGTTAGGGTATAATTGGCAGAGGGAGATGCTAAAGTAAGTTGGTGTTGGAGTTGTGCGATTTCGGCAGAACGTTGTGCAGCGATCGCATCTAAAAGCTGATCTACATCCGCAATCCTTTCACTATCGCCTACTGCTGTAAAATACTCCTTTAACTTTTCCAGATATGCTTTATCTTCTACCTTAATAGCTGATTGCATCGCCTCGAAAGGATTCATAAAATCCTGTCGGGATACTTGACGTAATTCCAACCATGTGTTAATAGAGTAATCAACTTGAGACTGCGCCCAAGAAGGGTCAGGTAAATGAGATAAACTTTGAGCTAATTGCAAAGCCAATTCAGGAACCCAGTAACGGCGCTCATTTTCTAAAGCTTCGTAAACTTCTTGATAACCCGTAGCGTATACCCGCAAAAGTTCCTGTACAGATTGTAAGTTAAAAGTATCTTGAAGTAAACTAGGCAGCACCTCTGGTAATAAGGGCGGCACATCATAGTCAACCAAGTGATAAGCATCCGCAACCCAAGCAGCAACTAAACAATGACAGTTAATTAACACTTGACAAAGTTTCTGCAAATCCTGATAATTAACTCGATATTTTAAAGATAATTGACTAATATCAATACCTTTATCTTGCCATTTTTCCGCCTTTTCTAAAATTTCTAAATTAAAAACATTATCTTTGCCTAAATCATTTATTTCTGCGATATCTTCCCCCATTAATATTAGTTTATCTCTAACTTTCTTCCATTCTAAAGCTCGATTTTTAGCAGATTCGTAGAGAATCTCACGATAAGGTAAACGAAAAATTGTTTTATAATAATAGGTTTCCTGACCTAAACCCCAATAACCAATTCTGAAATTTAAATAATCCCCATCATGCTCTGATTCTAAAATCAAAATCGGCTCTGTTTTTAACATTCCAAACAAAGCTTTAATACTAGATTCACTATGAAACCGTTTACTATCCCAAGCTCCGGCTAAAAGTTCTGTGGAGCGAATGGGACTGTGGAGAGAGTAATGCTTATGAAGAAACTCTCGTAAACCTTCCGCCAAACTTAGCTCAATATCCGAATTTTCCTGATTTTTATCGTCAAATTGGTCAAACTTAATTTGAGGAGGAGCCAGAAAAATTTTCAGAGGTTTACGTTGAGAATTAGTCCCAGAATCTAAAATTTGTGAAGGATACAGTCTTAAAGGCCAATTATCAAAAATTTGGCAAATTTCTGGCAATTTTAGCGAAGTTTCCCGTGATTGCGTTGCTATTTTTAACTGTGTCGCACGTTGGTAAATAGCCAATTCTTGTTGCAGAGTTTTTTGTTGCTCAAATTCTGTAATCGCACCATCTCTTTCTAGAGGTAAATTTACAGTTTGGATGAATTCTTTAATTACTTGAGGAAATTGAGAATTACTGGTATTGAGACTTTCTAGAGTTCGCTTTTGGATGAGGGTGACAATCACAGGTGTGAACTCTATCACCAATTGAGTTAGTAACCTTAATCCTGGCTCCATAAGGAGATTCCTGTTAAATAAAATTTTCAGTGTACTGCAAAGATGCGTAGTAGCTGGTTATGAGACACTATCTATATAGTAATCTCATGTTTGTTCATTAATAAAGTTAGTATCCACTGCCTATACTACTATCTTAAGAAACATTTTTGTTGAAAAAATAAAATTCCCTGTTATCGGAAAGCAAAATACCTCACTTAGCCTAAAAAGACGAAGTGAGGTATTGCGTAATTGTTAAATTAGTAACTCAAGAAATTAAAATTTTATTCCTAGTTGACCGTTCACACCGCGCACGGAATTGTAACCAGCACCGATAAAAACGTTATCGGTAGCAGCAGCTTGAACACCACCAGAAAAAGCCACACCCTGATCTTCTGAATACCAGCCAACTCCTACATAAGGTGAAATCACTGGTAAACTCAGAAATTTCAAAACATCTGCGCCAGTCGCACCGTCAGGGCCTCTTCCTAGCTCCACCCCAAAATCTAAAGCTCTAACTCCTACAGCATAGGTAGCTTCACCATCTTTTTCACCAATAGAAACCCAAGGTTGTGGTAAAAACTGAGCAGAAGCTTGACTGGGGACAAATAGAGTTAAGCAACTGAGTGATGAAATAAGTATTTTGGCAAGAACCGCTTTTTTCACGTTTTTCTCCTACACTACCTCTCACATTTTAACTGTGAGGTAAAGCTTTCGTCTGTAGGTAGTTTTCATGATCATAAATAGACATCTGGTGATAGATAACGCCTAATTATTTTATGGAAATATCTAATATACAAAATTCATGTAAGTGTGTTAATTAATTGTATAATTAAAAACTGTTTGTGATCTATACCAAGAGAATCCGATCATGGCACAGGAACCCATTGAAACAATTGTATGCGCTTATTTTGCTAACATTGCAGCCATGAATCCAGAAGGCTGGGTAGATAATTTTGCGGAAGATGCTATTAGTCATGACCCGGTTGGTGAACCACCAACAAAAGTACATGAGGGATATCGCGAGTTTATTGGGCAGTTACAAGCATTTTTTGCTAAACTAGAACCAACAACTGAGCATATCTTCGTTGCTGGTAATGAGGCTGCGGTAAAGTGGACAATGCACGGTTTGACGAAGAGGGGTAAATCAGTTGTTTTTGAAGGAATTACGATTTTTGAAATTAACGCAGCTGGTAAAATTCAAACAACGCGCGCTTACTGGAATCCAGCAAGTATGGTAGCACAACTGCGGTCTTAAATTTCCAGACGTGTGGAGTGCTAAAATTATCCCACAATTCAAGAAGAACTTGTAACTACTTGGGAAAAGCTAGTACAGCATGGCGTAAATATGGATACCCTTTCAAAAGGTTCAAAAGCCCAACGTAAAAGCTTTTTGACTTTTGACTTTTGACTTTTGACTTCCGCCTTGCGGTACTAGTGTATTGGATTCCTGTGATGATTGTGACAACTTTAAAAATCTGTTTGCAAAAAGAGCGATCGCGCTGGAAAGGCATAAAGAGAATAAAGTATAATATGAACTCGGTCTAATTGTCAGATCATGGGAGTAATTGCTAGGATTACTCTTAGTTGAGCAGAGGGGCTTAAATGTCTAAAGTAGAAGGCTTTAGGGTAAGGAATTACAGAGTTCTTCGCGATATCACTTTGGGAAAGTTGTGGAACACGCAGAATGCCAAGCCATTAACGGCAATGACAGCAGTTATCGGTAAGAATGGTGTGGGAAAAAGTACCATTTTCGATACTTTTGGTTTTCTTGCAGACTGCTTGAAAAATGGAGTAGAGGAAGCGTGCGATTCTCGTGGTCGTGGGGGCTTTGAGAGAATTCGTTCCCAAGGACAAGAGGGAAGTATTGAGTTTGATATCTATTATAAAGAGGATCATAATGCCCGACCAATTACCTATGAGTTGGCAATAGATATTGACTCCTCTGGAAGACCTTATGTAAAGAGGGAGAGACTCAGACAACGAAGATATAAACAAACTAGGGGACAACCTTTTTCCTTTCTAATTCTCAATGAAGGTAGAGGAATCGCATGGAAAGATCAACAAGAAGGCAAACAAGTTGATGAAGAAAAAGGCGATTTTGATTTGTCACAATTAATAGAAAAAATACAGAGAGGTGAAGCAGAAGAGGAGAGTAAAGAAACCGAGGTAGTGGAACTTGAAGACCAGCGAAAACTGGGAATTGCCACTTTAGGCTCACTCAAACAACACCCAAGGATTTCTGGATTTCGGAGATTTATTGAAGGATGGTATTTAAGCTATTTTACTCCAGATGCTGCACGAAGTTTGCCTCTGGCTGGTCCACAAAAGCATTTAAATATTCATGGCGATAATCTGGGCAATGTAGTTCAGTTCATGGAGAGAGAACATCCTAAAAAGTTTAAATCCATACTTGAAAAGATATCTAGCAAAATTCCTGGTGTCAACAAAATTAGCACCGAAAAAAGTCCAGATGGAAGACTCCTACTCCGTTTCAATGACAAGGGTTTTGAAGATCCATTTTATGCTCAACAAATGTCAGACGGAACACTGAAGGTATTCGCCTATCTCCTCCTATTAGAAGATCCTTCACCACCACCATTTTTGTGCATTGAAGAACCAGAAAATGGACTTTACCATAAACTTTTAGAAACCCTAGCGATGGAATTTCGCGAACACGCTACAGGTCAACAAGGGGGGTCACAAATATTTGTTACCACACATCAACCATATTTTGTAAATGCCCTGGAACCGGACGAGGTTTGGGTCTTGGAAAAGGGTGATGATGGATTTGCTAAAATTAAGAGATCGAGTGAAGATCCTCTGATCAATAACCTTGTTTCTGAAGGTTTACCCCTGGGCGGACTTTGGTATAGTGACTATTTGGATGCCAGGTGAGTATATGCACTTTGAAATACTCATTGAGGATAAATCTGGCAAAACTGCTCTTGAAATTCTTGTTCCAAAAATTATTAATACTGAAGAACACACATTTAAGATCCATTTTTACAAAGGAATAGGTCATATTCCTAAAAATCTTACATCTACTTCTGATCCCAAAAAACGAATTCTGCTTGACCAGTTGCCGCGACTTATTCAAGGCTACGGGAATACATTATCTCATTTTCCTGCTGTCCTCATAATCGTTTGCGATCTTGATGACCGATGTCTGAGTGCTTTTCGCAATGAACTACTTGAACTCGTCAATTCTTGTCATCCTCAGCCAAAGACACAATTTTGCATCGCTATTGAGGAAGGAGAAGCATGGTACTTAGGTGATTTAGCAGCAGTGAAGGCAGCTTATCCGAGTGCGAAACAAGCAGTTCTAAATTCATACACCAACGATGAGATTTGTGGCACATGGGAGAAGTTAGCCGACGCAGTATATTCTGGTGGTTCCCAGAAGTTGTCTAAACTTGCTTATGAGGTAATTGGTAAAGAGAAAGCAACTTGGGCTGCAAAGATATCTCCCCTTATGGACATTGACAATAATCAATCACCAAGCTTCTGCTATTTTCGAGATCAGCTTCGACGTTTAAGTGGGCAGTAGAGTCAACAAAGCCTGATCATAAACTGGAAATGAGAGGTGAACCCATCCATAATAAAGGTAGGTGTTATTTTTAATTTAGTTATGTACTTAACTTGGTTAGACAGCAATAGTTGGCTACTGGAAATCGGAAACCAACGCATATTACTTGACCCTTGGCTGGTGGGTTCCTTAACTTTTGGTAATTTGGATTGGTTTTTCAAAGGTTCTCGACCACAAGAACGCCCCATACCAGAGAATATTGATCTAATTCTGCTGTCTCAAGGTTTGGAAGATCATGCTCATCCAGAAACTCTCAAGCAGCTTGACCACAAAATTCAAGTTGTGGCTTCTCCCAATGCGGCAAAATTATTACCGGGTTTGGGTTATACTTCCGTAACATCTCTAGCTCATGGGGCAACTTTCAACTTAAATCAGCAAGTAGAAATTACTGCTGTTCCTGGGTCTACAGTGGGTTATAACCTGGTAGAAAATGGTTATTTGCTCAAAGAAGTCAGCACTGGTTTAACACTGTACTATGAGCCTCATGGGTCGCATTCCCCAGAAGTTAAAAAGTTTGCACCAGTTGATGTGGTCATTACGCCAATTGTGGATGTTACACTACCTTTAGGTTTGCCAATTATTAAAGGTAGAAAGAGCGCATTAGAAGTTGCACAGTGGTTACAACCACAAATCATGCTTCCCACAGCTGCGGGTGGAGACGTAATTTTTGAAGGTTTGCTGACAAAATTCTTAAAAGCGGAAGGAAGCAAAGAAGAATTTAATTCCTTACTAAATCAAAACAATTTGACGACAAGAGTTATAGAACCAAAACCAGGCGATCGCCTAGAACTACAATTACAAAAGCGGGCATTAAAAGTATAATCAAAAGGGGGTATACTAACTCTGGTGCGCCTGGTGCGTCAGAGAAAAATTAATAATCATTGTCAGCCACACAAATGCCCTTACATTTAATACCATTAGTAGCAGTGCGCCGACAATGATCACATAAAACCCTTTCAGACTCAGAATCTTGATTTATCTTAATATTAGAGACTTCCTGTAACTTATCCTTATCGGCATCAAATTTTACACTCATAAAAACAGATAAATTTCTTGCTGCTTACATTTTACTCTGAATTTCTTCCTCTGCGCCTCTGCGCCTCTGCGTGAACCTTCACCCCACCCAAGCCAGACACAAATGGCGAAAATCATCACCCCGCGCCTCAAAATTAGGATACTGATCAAAACTCGCACAAGCCGGAGACAACAACACCACAGACGCGTGATATTCTTGAGCTAATGCTGCTGACCGAGGAACAGCCTTCGCCATCGTTTCCACAATTTCATAATTAGTATAACCCACCGAGTGCAGACGTTGAGCAAAAGCGGGTGCAGCACTACCAATTAATAAAACCGCAGCAGCTTTAGCTTGAATTTTACTTAACCAGCCATTATCATCACCCGGTTTAGCTTCACCACCAGCAATCAAAATTGCGGGACTATTCACAGAGACTAACCCAACTTCAGCCGCATCATAATTAGTGGCTTTGCTATCATTAATAAAATCAATACCTTCCCAACTGCAAATATGTTCTAAACGATGGGGAACACCAGAGAATTTGCGAATTGCAATATCAATAGCATCGTGTGAAATTTCTGCTAACCGCGCCGCAGCAACAGCCATTAAAAGATTTTGCAGGTTATGTTCTCCTACCATTCGCAAAGCTGAGGCTGAGATTACTCTTTCTGGTTTCGAGGTTGGTTTTAACTTTTCCACAACCCAACCATCTTCGATATAAAAGCCTTGTTCACTAACTAAAAAATCTTCACCTTTAACACTTGTCCAATAAGCATCCGGCCAATGACTAATACCCATTTTATTTAAATAGGAGTCATCACCATTAAATACTTGAAAATGGGACTGCTTTAATAAGTTAGCTTTGATATTGTAGTAATTTTCTAAAGTCTTATGACGGGCGAGATGGTCTGGTGTAAAAGTCGTCCAAATGCCGATGCGGGGAGCGAGAGTAACTGAAGATTCTATTTGATAACTGCTAATTTCTGCTATTACCCAATCTGGCAGTTTTTCAGATAACGCAACTTCACAGGCAGCATAACCAATATTACCACAGGCAGGGGCATTTAATCCGGCGGCTTGAAATATGGCGGCAATTAAAGCGGTAGTCGTGGTTTTACCATTCGTGCCAGTAATACCCACCCAGGGGGAAGCTTGTAAATATCGCCAAGCGAGTTCCATTTCGCCGATAGTTTCAATGCCTAATTCTCGCGCCTTGACTAACACGGGAATATCCCAAGGTACGCCAGGACTAACAACAATTAAATCAGATAAATCAGTGCCATTTAAATCAAGAGAATGCCCCAATTTTGCAGTGATTTGTTCAGTGGCGAGTTCTTGTTGTTGTTTTAGGAGGCTGGGGGAGGTGTTACTATCACTTAGCACTACCTCCCAACCTTCCCGTTTCAACAATCTCGCCGTAGCAACACCGGACTTTCCTAATCCAATTACTGAAGCTCTAGGCATAGACTGTAGCAGAGTTCCCTGGTTAAGCACTCATTATATTAACGCTTATTGGCAACAATTACACAATTTTTTGTTGCATGAGGCTACAAATTTTTGACAATAGCACCAAAGTCAGCCAACACACGGGCATGATTCCGCAGTAATCCGAGTAAGTGTAGCCGATTGCGTTTAATATCTGGATTGGGGTCCATGACTAAAACGCTGTCTTCGCCATCAAAGAAACTAGCCACGGTGGGCGCAATTTTTTCTAGTGTTGCTATCAATAGTTGATAATTGCGGGTTTCTTTCGCTGCTTGAGTTTGTGGGACTAATTCTAGCAGGGCGTTGTAAAATGCTTGCTCAGAGGACTTTTGGAATAGTTCGGGTTGAATTAAACTTGTCGGTTCTAGCTGCTGGAAGTCCAAATCACCTTGGGCGGCTAGTCTAGTGGAACGGTTGACAGTTTCGTAGATTTTATCTAGAGTACCATCTTTGCGGATTTGTTGCAGATATAAGGCGCGATCGCGTACATCTAGCAAATCCTGTAACGCCCGTTCTGTATATTCTCGGTCATTTTCTCCCAAAACGGCGTTTACTAGGTCATAGTCAATTTGCTTTTCATCTTGTAGTAAGGTGCGAATACGTTGTAAGAAAAACTCTTGCAAAGCTGCAATTAATTTATCTTGTTCTTTATTGTATTTCGCAGCAAAATCTGTGGCTATTTGCGTTAATAACTTTTCTAAATTAATCGGCAAATTCGCAAACCAAGTAATATTAACTACCGCATTTGCCGCCCGACGCAACGCAAAGGGATCTGAGGAACCTGTGGGAATTAAACCCAAGCCAAAGATGCTGACTAAAGTATCTAATCTATCGGCTAAACCGACAATTTGACCTGTGAGAGTTTCCGGTAAAATATCACCTGCACCTGTGGGTAAATAATGTTGAACAATGGCGCTGGCTACTTCGGCATCTTCCCCACTAGCTAAAGCATATTTTTCGCCCATAATGCCTTGCAATTCTGGGAATTCATACACCATTTGCGAAACCAAATCAGCTTTACATAATAAAGCCGCCCGTTCGGTTTTTTCGCGTTTGTTTGGCTCTAATTCTAATTGCCGGCTAATGTAATCGGCAATGGTGACTATTCTATCTACTTTATCACGAACTGAACCTAATTCTTCTTGGAATGTGACTGTTTCTAACTGCGGTAAATAGCTGACTAAAGGTTTTGCTAAATCAGCTTTATAGAAGAATTTACCATCAGCTAATCTGGCACGAATTACCCTTTCATTTCCGATAGCGATAATATCTGCTTTGGTGGGATCGCCGTTAGAAACTGTGATAAAATTAGGTAATAATTCTTTAGTTTCAGCCGCTTTAAATACGGGAAAATAACGCTGGTGTGTGACCATCACTTCTGTAATTACCTCCGTAGGTAACTCTAAAAATTCTGGTTCAAATTTACCGACGACGGCAGAAGGATATTCTACTAAATTGGTGACTTCTTTTAACAAATCGGGGTAAAATATTGTCGAACCGCCGGCTTTTTCGGCTGCTGCTTCTACTTCCCTTTGAATAATATTAGCCCGTGCTTCTGGTTCAACGATCACAAAAGCATTGCGTAGGGTGTTGACGTAATCTGTCGCTTCAGAAATGGTTACAGTTGCGGGATGTAAGACACGATGACCGTAGGTAATGCGATCGCTTGTAATTGTCTTTGATCCATTCACCAATTCAATGGGTAAAACTGTATCATCTAACAAAGCCACCAGCCAGCGAATAGGGCGAGAAAACTTCATCTCCCCATTACCCCAGCGCATTAACCGCTTTCCTTCCAAACCAGAAATCCACTGCGGAATTAATTCTGTGAGAATTTCCGCCACAGGACGACCGGGAATGCTTTTTTTTACAAAGACAAAATCCCCCTTCTCAGTGGGGCGAATTTCCAAAGTAGTGATATCCACACCTTGCTTTTTCGCAAACCCTGTGGCTGCTGGTGTGGGCTGACCATTCTTAAAAGCAGCTTGGGCGGGAGGTCCCTTAATTTCCTCTTCCCGGTCTGGTTGCTGGGATGGTAGACCTGTGATGAGAACCGCCAACCGTCTGGGAGTACCGTAAACTTCCACAGCAGCGCTGCTGAGGCTATTAGCTGCTAAACTTTGGGGAATGCGCGATCGCCATTGTAATATGGCATCACTGAGGAAACTTGCGGGTAGTTCTTCTGTACCAACTTCTAATAAAAATGCAGTCATAGGACAATGTTTTAACTTGGCGTTCCCACAGTTTACTAACATTTGGCACGAGGCGGGAGACATCCTCACCCAAATTCAGCCACCATCGCCAGATATGTGACAAGTTTTCAACTAGTACAGTACGGCGTAAATAGGACAACCATTTAAAATCAATCAAAAGCCTATAAAGTCAGACTTTTGACTTTTGACTTTTGACTTTTGACTTCCGCCTTGCGGTACTAGTGGCATCCTGTATCAAATAATCCTTACAATTAAAACACATCTAAGTAACAAAAAAAAGATTTTTACTTATATACAATTATTTAGTAAATATAACTGCTATAATTAAAGCTTACGATTAAATAAAATATCTATTATTGCTGAATAGAAAACTTGAAGATTCTTGATTTTGAAAACAAAGACTTTTTGTAAAAGAATCTTTTTTGAAAAAGAGTTTACTGGCGCTGTAGCTACTTTATTTATCACTACCTTGGAGAGTCATTATGTCTAAAGAAAAAAAGAGCAATAAAGAAGTGAAAAAACCCAAAAAAGATGCTGACAAAAAAAAGGACAAGAAAAATACCAATATATCTAACAATCCTGGCTGATTAGCTCTTTACCGAGAAACTCAGATCCCCGATTTGTTGAAATATACATTTGGTGAATAAAGGGAAAGCCCCTCATCCTAACGATAAAAAAAGGTTTTGCGTAGGCTTACATGATGAAGATTGCGCCGTAAACCCGATAAAATCCTTGGGGTGAGGGTTCATTTATGAATAAAAACCCAGGCATAACTTGGCGTAGCTCAACATTATACTCCGCGCCCCTTTGCGTTTACCTCCGCGAACCTTTGCGTTAAAAAAAATATTATTTCACTCAACTGAAAACCGCTATAATTCTTTAATTTTTTAACCTTTAGAATTTTGGGTAAGGCTGATATGATACCGATAACCGCGTGTAATCTGCCATATCGCCCAAAATTATGCTCACTACGCCCAGACACACCAACAAGCTATCCCTCTTTTTCCTTTTCTGTTTTACCCTACTCCTAACTCTCTTCCTCTCCTTGCCTTGGGTTAGTGCTACAGAAAAACCTAAGCCCAAACCAGAAGCATGGCAGATTAACGGTATCGTAGCAGCCCTAACAGACCCAATACCAGAAGTCAGGGCTAAAGCAGCAGAACACTTACAGGAATATCAGCTAGATAACCCTAAATCCCAGATAAAAAATTATGATGAGCTTGTAAAAAAGCTTGCCGAACAGTTGCAAGATAAAGATTCCGCAGTTTCCCGTAGTGCAGCAGCAGAGGCACTAGGGCAGATGCAAGCCAAGGAAGTAGTTCCACAACTTGCCCTCCTGCTCAAAGATTCTGAAACGTATGTCCGTAGAGCAGCAGCACAGGCACTAGGGCAGATGCAAGCCAAGGAACAAGCTCCACAAGTTGCCCTCCTGCTCAAAGATTCTGACCCTGATGTCCGTTATGCAGCAGCACAGGCACTAGGGCAGATGCAAGCCAAGGAAGTAGTTCCACAAGTTGCCCTCCTGCTCAAAGATTCTGACTGGAATGTCCGTAATGCAGCAGCACAGGCACTAGGGCAGATGCAAGCCAAGGAAGTAGTTCCACAAGTTGCCCTCCTGCTCAAAGATTCTGACCCGAATGTCCGTAGAGCAGCAGCATACGCACTAGGGCAGATGCAAGCCAAGGAAGTAGTTCCACAAGTTGCCCTCCTGCTCAAAGATTCTGACTGGAATGTCCGTAATGCAGCAGCACAGGCACTAGGGCAGATGCAAGCCAAGGAAGTAGTTCCACAAGTTGCCCTCCTGCTCAAAGATTCTGACTGGAATGTCCGTAATGCAGCAGCACAGGCACTAGGGCAGATGCAAGCCAAGGAAGTAGTTCCACAAGTTGCCCTCCTGCTCAAAGATTCTGACTGGAATGTCCGTAATGCAGCAGCACAGGCACTAGGGCAGATGCAAGCCAAGGAACAAGCTCCACAAGTTGCCCTCCTGCTCAAAGATTCTGACTCTGATGTCCGTAGTGTAGCAGCACAGGCACTCATAAAAATAGGGCAGCAAGATTTGCCTGTTGTTGTGCCAGTTCTAGATTCAGTTCACTATTATCCCTCTGAGATTGGTCAAATTAGGTTTTTAGCTCATTTTTTGGGAGGTGGTAAAGCACAAGTAGAAACCCTCATGCAATGGGTTGGTAAGCCTAAAATGCCACCAAATAAACTAAATCATAATGAGGGAGTGGAAGCAATGACAGTTTTCCAGACAGCTTGGAAACATCGTGATTCTCTGCCAGAATTGCAAAGAGAGCTGGAACGACAAATTTCCGAAGTTGCTGCCAACAAAACAATTATCTGGAAAGCTCAGAATATTAAATTATTGCAAAATCATTACAGCAATCTCAAAAAAGTTAACTCCACTCACGCTAATACACTACAGTCAGTAATTAATAATGTGGAATATCGGCAATGGTTTTTCAACACCAGAATCACCATCATCACTCACGCAGCCTTTTGGTTAGCCCTCATCTTTGCCTACCCCAAATTTCCCCAAGTCCAAGCCATCTTCTTCTGGAACCCTTGGGTAAGACGCATTGGTGGTATTGGCTATGTGGGCTTTCTCCTCACCTGGTTTCCACCCTTCCGCCGCAAATTATTTGAACCCTTCAAACCTTCCCTATTAGCCGATGCCCGTTTAGATAATTTTAATACCCAATCATACTTCCCAGAGTCCAGAGTCAAAATTCCCGGTTCAGACGACATTATCCCCATTACCGAGGCTTTACCCAGTATTCAAGGACAAATCATTTTAGAAGGTGAATCTGGTTTAGGTAAGTCGATGTTTCTCCGCCATTTGCTGCAAAACTCCCAGCGCATTGTGGTTTTCCTCCCCGCCCAGAAATGTGCGAAAGGCGTAATTGAAGCAATTCAAGACAAACTACACGGTCAAGCCCAAGATGCCGATTTCCTAAAAAACCTGATTTACAGTGGCGCGATAGATATCTGCATTGACGGACTCAACGAAGTCACCGCCGAAACACGAGCAAAAATCACCCACTTTGTGGAAAGCTATTTCCGGGGCAATATTATCATGACTACCCAGCCCCTAGAGTGGACACCACCCTCAACCGCGAAAATATATAAATTGCAGTCTTTAGAAAAACAACAAATAGAAGAGTTTCTGATTTCCCGTCAACCGCAACTACCCCAAGATGCCAAAGTTCAAGGCGAAGATTACAAAACAGCTTGTATTGATTACCTGAAATCAGCCCTCAATTCTCAGCAAGCCCCAGAAGAATTAGACGCAGCTTACCGGATTCTTTCTAATCCAATGGATTTAACTATGGTTGCCCTAATGATATCACAAGGCAAATATCCTAACTTATTTCACCTGCAAGAAGAACAATATAATTTGATGGCGGCAGAATACCTTAAAGAATGGAATCAAGAATTTCCATTAAAGAAATTCTCAGCCGCCGTCTATGAAATGCGACTGCAAGATAAACAAGCTTTACCTGCGGATGAATTTCACCAAGTTGTCATGTCTTTAGCAGATGAAAAATACAAAATGGTAGTCAGCCGTCAGTGGAAGGAAAAAGAAGAAGCCAAGCAAGAATGGTACTTCCGCCACGATAAAATTATGGATTTCTTCTTGGTGCAGAACTTTATCGGTGAAAATGATGCCGCCGAAAGATTATTAGTTGATAGAATGAGTGACCCCCGATTTCGTGGGGTTTATTTTTTGTTAGCGACTTTATTACCCTTAGATGCAGCCAAAGAACTGCGGGAAGCATTGATTCAATACGCTGCTGATACTAAGGATAATACGGTAAGTAATACCTTTGTGCAGTTATTACGCTCTAGGTGAGATAATATTGAAAAAGCTGTTATGGATAGAAATTAAATAGAAAGCATCTCATTTTTTGTGTAGCTGGCGTGGCGACTTAGGTATAAACTCTATGAAACCTCACCCCAGCCCTCTCCTTATGAAGGAGAGGGAGCAGGAATATTGAGTTTTCTGCTGAAAAGTTGTTCTCACATACCTTTTACTTACATCCAATACTCCCCTCTCCTTACTAAGGAGAGGGGTTGGGGGTGAGGTTCTTTATTTCATTAAATAACCATGCACAACATACCCCACAAACCTGAATATGAAACCTCACCCCAGCCCTCTCCTTATGAAGGAGAGGGAGCAGGAATATTGAGTTTTCTGCTGAAAATTGTTCTCACATACCTTTTACTTACATCCAATACTCCCCTCTCCTTACTAAGGAGAGGGGTTGGGGGTGAGGTTCTTTATTTCATTAAAAGCCATGCACAACATACCCCACAAACCTGAATATGAAACCTCACCCCAGCCCTCTCCTTATGAAGGAGAGGGAGCAGGAATATTGAGTTTTCTGCTAAAAAGTTGTTCTCACATACCTTTTACTTACATCCAATACTCCCCTCTCCTTACTAAGGAGAGGGGTTGGGGGTGAGGTTCTTTATTTCATTAAAAGCCATGCACAACATACCCCACAAACCTGAATATGAAACCTCACCCCAGCCCTCTCCTTATGAAGGAGAGGGAGCAGGAATATTGAGTTTTCTGCTAAAAAGTTGTTCTCACATACCTTTTACTTACATCCAATACTCCCCTCTCCTTACTAAGGAGAGGGGTTGGGGGTGAGGTTCTTTATTTCATTAAAAGCCATGCACAACATACCCTATAACCTTAACATTAAATCTCCGCCCAAACCTGATTATAGTAATATTTATACATCACCAAATTATCAAATTAAAACTTATGGTGAATGTAATCAGGGAACTTATGTAAAAATCTATATTCCCGAAAACCCATATTACAAAAATGAGAGTATTCCCCAGGCGGTGATTTATCTACATGGTTTTGCTTTGGGTGCATCGGAAATTTATAGCACTCATTTCCCGCCTCAGATTCTAATATTCCGGCTTTTGTGCGTAGTGTAATTAATAAATTGGGAGGCTTTAAAGATCAAGTTAATATTAAAGAAACTGGTATTAATTTAAATGTACCTCTGGCCATTCTCCACGGTAATGAGGATACAGTAATTCCTAAACAAGATTGGGTGACACCATTTAACCAATTTATCGCCACTAATCACAAGAAAATGTTTCTTTCTTTTACTGATAAGCATGGCTATGAACCAATGTATGCTAATCATGAACAGGCGACTATAGACACCAGCTTTTTTCCTAATTTTTTGGCGAAATCGGTTTTAGATGGTGTGGGTAGAGAAAATAATTTGAACTGGCGTTATATCTGGTATGCACTTGATCAAGTTATCCGCTTTGGTGCTAGGGCTGATGAGTTACAATTCAATTTGGGCGAATGGTCGGATGGTCAGCCGGTTAACCCGATTGAGGTTTATCTGTGAAGTCTAGACATGGTTTTTGTGAAAGTCACATTTTAGAATGGTGCGTTGCGCTGTGCGACAACACACCCTACAAAACATAATTTTGACGAATTAAATACCGTGATTGTGCGATTAGACCTTAGTATATTTATCGACTATCTTGGCTAAGTCTGGTACTGCTTCTTCTACGTGTTTCTTGGCGGAACCACGGAATTTTTCATAGGTTCCTTTGATAATTTGACGCTGTGTGTTCTTGACTCTAGCATCGGTAATGCCTAGCATAGCATCTGCTGTTTGAGAACGACTGGCGATGAGGTGAGCGGCGGGATCACCCTTTTCTATACCCTCACTCCAGAGAGGATCAAGGGCTGTCAAGAACTGCGGTAGCAGCTGCTCGACAACGTAGGGGATGTATCCGGGTTTTACTCCTTTTAAGGCTGAGAAGGCAGTTTTTAAGGCTATACCACTCATTCCTGATTTGGCAGCTAGTTGCTGGTCAATCATTTTGCAGCAATCATCTACAACCATAGCCTTTTTGTTTGGACTTAATAGCTGCTCACTCAATCTCATTTTATTCCTCCTGAATATCCATGCAATTAATTACTCTAGAAAAGGGAAATTTTAGCTAATTTCATTAGCTTATATCATGTCCGCGTGATTGCTGATCAAACCCGGAATTCTACTAAATTTAATTTTTCAGTAATCTCAGTCCACTGAGTGTAACTAAAACTGTGGAACCTTCGTGACCAATTACGCCGATGGGGAGGTTAATGTTACCTAAAAAGTTACCGATTAACAGCAACAAAATAAACCCTAGAGCTACAACTATATTCTGTTTGACCACAGAGTGCGATCGCCTGCCCAATTCTATAGCTGTGGCGAGTTTCTCTAACTTATCTGCCATTAATACTATATCTGCTGTTTCCAAGGCGACATCACTGCCGGCGATGCCCATAGCAATACCTACAGAAGCCTGTGCGAGGGCGGGAGCATCATTAATGCCATCCCCCACCATCGCCACGGTTTGATACTCTTCCTGAAGCTTACGGATGACATCCAGCTTATCTTCTGGGAGGAGTTCGGCATAAACTCGGTCAATACCGACAGTTTGCGCCACACTGTCAGCTGTACGTTGATTATCGCCGGTAATCATGACAATTTGCTCAACTCCCAATTTTCGCAATCGGGTAATCATGGCTGCTGCTTCTATTCTGAGCATATCGGAAATGGCGATCGCACCCATAACAACTATTCCCCTCTTCGCTTGCGGGTTCTTTACTACCCAAACCACCGTTTTACCTTCATTTTCCAGAGATTGCGCTGATTTTTGTAACTCCTCTGGGAATTGGGTAACATATTGCTTGATAAAAGCTGTATTCCCCACAAACACCTGTTCGTTATTGACAAAGCCGACAATTCCCTGTCCGGGTATAGCTTGGACATCAACCCCACGCACCCAGTCTGTACCAGAGGCCTGGACAATAGCTTTACCGATGGGATGTTCTGAACAAGATTCCAAAGCGGCTGCGGCTTTTAATACCTCAGCTTCCGAATATTCACTATTAGTAATTACTTGAGATACTTGGACATTGCCTGTAGTTAGAGTACCAGTTTTATCAAAGGCGATCGCCCGAACTTTACCAATTTTTTCCAACTGCGCCCCATTCTTAAACAAAATCCCCTGTCGCGCCCCATTCGCAATTCCTGATAACAGTGTAGGCATAATTGCCGCCATCAGCGCACAGGGAGAAGCCACCACCAAAAAAGTCAAAGCCCGATAAATCGTAGTTTCCCAACTCCAACCCCAAATAAACGGCGGTAAAAATACTAAGAATATTCCAGCTACCACAATTACCCGCGCATATATCCGTTCAAATCGTTCAATAAACTCTTGAGAAGGGGGTGCTTCCGTCTGTGCTTGTTCCACCAACCGAATCACGCGCTGAATTAAACTACTAGAAGCTGGTTTATGTAACTGAAGCTTCAAAGCCCCAAAACCGTTCAGCGTTCCCGCAAAAACTTCATCTCCTACCGACTTCTCTATGGGTAAAGACTCCCCTGTAATTGCGGCTTGATTTAGGGTACTATAACCAGAGATAATCAACCCATCAGTGGGAATCAACTCACCGGGTTTCACAATAATTTCATCACCCACCTTCAGCTGAGTAATGGGAAGCATTTCTTCCTCTCCCTGAAGTAAAACCCTAGCTGTATCTGGAGTCAGACTCATTAAACCCCGGATACTCTTCTCAGTGCGGCGCATAGCGTAACCTTCCAAAGCGCCACTAATCGCAAAAATGAGAATCAAAATCGCCCCATCAATAATTAGATAATATTCCCTGCGCCATAAACCCAGACTAGCAGCACCCAGCGCCGCCACAATCATCAGTAAATCAACATCCAACTCCCTTTCCTTAAACAGAGTCGTCAAACCCTCACGGGCGCTGTCATAACCACCAATCACATAAGCAGCAGGTAAAAACAGCAAAGCCCAACCCAACCAACCGATATGTAAAGCCAACCAACCCAGAAACAACAGCATTCCACAAACCAAAGCTGCTAAAGTATCAGAATGTTCCTGAGTAAATTCTCGAAAACGCTGAGGGTAAAGCATAAAAATTCCTCAAATAATTACCCCCTCACCCTAAACCTTAACATTACTGTCAATGTCAACCCTCAAAGAAAAACCGGCGTTGCTGAATTAAGATATGAATTTATTTCACGCAGAGGCGCAGAGTCGCAGAAAAGAAGAGTGGAGGAGATGTATTTTTGGAATTTCATATTCAAATTCAGCAACGCCGAAAAACCTCTCCGCGCACCTCTGCGTTAACCTCAGCGTACCTTTGCGTTGAAAAAATATTTACCAAAAAAGTATTTTTACCAGATAATTAACTTTATTCAATACTCTGAAATAACAATGCTACTAAAAAAAGCAATCACACGGATTCCGAGATTATCTTTGCAATCACCTTGGTTGATTATAATTATTTTTTCCACTCTCAGTTTCATAGGTATTCTCAACCATTCAATGTGGCGAGATGAACTAAATCCTTGGCTAATTGTCAGAGATAGCGAATCCTTTGGAGATTTAATTGCCAATATTCATTATGAAGGACATCCAGTGCTGTGGTATTTTTGTCTAGCAGTTCTCAGACAAATTGCTGAAAATCCCGTGATTATGCAACTTTTTCATTTAGCAATTGCAATTAGTTCAGTTACTATCTTTTGCTTATATAGCCCCTTTAACTATCAACAGAAATTTCTCTTTTCCTTTGGTTTCTTTCCTTTTTATGAATATCTTGTCATTTCGCGAAATTATGCGTTTAGTATGCTGTTTCTGTTTGCGGCTTGTACAGTTTATTCATCGAGAAAAAAAACTTATGTTTACTTAGCAATTTTATTAGGTTTACTGGCAAATAGTAGTGCTTACGCCTTATTTGTCTCATTCTCTTTGTTGTTGACTTTGCTAGTGGAATTTTGTTTTGATATTGATCATCGAAATCAATATTTTAGTCAAAGCCACAAATACGACTTATTTTTAAGTTTAGGAATTATCATATTTTCTTTGATTTTATCCGTTTATATTATTAGTCCTCCAGCAGACAGTTATCTTCATGGTGGGTTAAATGATGGATGGGTGAATCAATTCGATTTGCGTCATTTATTAAGAAGTCTCGGCAGATTATTTGGTGGTTATTTATTAATAATTCCCACACATAAAAGATGGCTAGATTTAATTGTGTGTGGTTTGATTATTTTATTTATTGTAGCTTTAACTGTAATTAAGTTATCTAAAAATCCCTTGGCGTTGTTTTTCTATATCATAGGTAATTCGGTAATATTGGCGTTTACCTACTTGAGATTTTTAGGACAGCCTCGACATTTTGGGCATTTTTATTTAATTTTTCTCGCAGGGTTATGGCTGGGAAGTTACTATCAAGAGTCTACATTTTTCATCAATAAATTTTCTCTAAAAGCACAAACAATTAAATTTGCTGAGAAATGGCATTATATAGCCTTTATGCTGATTTTGTATGTGCAGTTTATCGGCGGAATTGGCAGTTTTACGAAAGATTTAATTATCCCATTTTCAGCCAGTCGGGAAACTGCTAATTATATTAAAAAAAATCAGTTAAATGATCAATTTATTGTAGCCAGTCGAGATGCGAATATGGCGGCTATATCTGGTTATCTGGGACGAAAATTATATTATCCTGAACGGGAAGAAATGGGAAGTTTCACACTTTTTAAAGCAGGTCGAAAAGATGTAGAACAACCTGAAATTTTAAAACAAATTACTTCTCTGTTAACAAATCAACCGGACACCAGGAAAATTTTGTTGATTTTAAATAAAAAACTCAATGAAAGTCGCCAGGATTTAAAGATTGTGCCGATCCAAAATTTCGAGAAAGCTTGGGTGGATGATGAACGATATTATCTTTACTGGGTAAATAAAGTTTAAAGTAAAGAAGCACTAACACAGGTGATATACTGCCAATGAATGCTGGTTTATTCACTATCAAAGAGTTTACAGAAGCTGTAGGGGGTGGAATTACTCCGCGCATGGTGAGACATTACCATCAATTAGGACTATTGCCACAACCAGAGCGATCGCCTAGCAACTACCGACTGTACACAGATAGAGATATAATCAGATTGCAGCGTATCGTCGCCTTAAAAAACCAAGGCTTTCAACTCAACCATATTCGCCACATTTTAGAAGTTGAACCACAGACAGACAACCTCATAGAACAACTCCAGCAACAATATCGGGCTGTGATGCAGCAAATAACCCAACTGCGACAAACAGCTTCAGCATTAGAGAATTTACTCGGACGCGATCGCCATTGTCAAATCATGCAAGCCGAGGTGTTATCCCAACTCAAACATTTAGAAGTAGAAACCCAAGTTGGCATAGGAGAACTCAATCAATTGTGGAGTGGCTTAGATGCAGAAGTACATCATCATCCAGAATCATTCACCGAATCATTGCAGAGAATTTTACCCGACTTATCCCAGCGTTCCGAAATTGAACAAGATTTAATTGCCCAATTAGTTCTAGCTTGCGGTGACGTTAGTTTAGTATCCTTCGTGAAAATCAGTCAAGGTGCGATCGCCGCCAGTCGAGAAAGCCTCAAATCCGGCTGTAAAATCGTCGTAGATATCCCCACAGTCGCCGCAGCCTTAGATCAAACCAGACTCACCCATCTAGGCTGTCAAACCATCACCTTAATAGACAACCCTCATATTACCAGCGCCCCAGAAGCCGAAGCCGAATTTTGGGAACAGCAGAAATGGCGAAAAAAACTCACCCAAATCAGCGAAAACAGTATATTAGTCATAGGATACGCCCCCTCAGTCCTGTTAGAAATCTGCCAAGCCATAAACCAGCAAAAAATCCAACCCGCCCTGATTATAGGCTTACCCATAGGCTTCAGCCACGCCCCCGCAGCCAAACGGCGACTCATGCAACAACCAATACCATACATCACCATAGAAGGAACCCTTGGAGGAGGACTCCTAGCCGCCACAACCCTCAACGCCCTAGTAGAAACCCTAATCAACAAACCAGACTGCCACTGCCATCTTACCTGCTATATAAAACCTAGACAAAACTAGACTTTACTTTCTACTTCAACGGGAGCATGGGAGCAGTTATCCCTCAGTAGACTTTCACGCCTTAGCCAGACGCGATTGTGTTCCAATTAAGTTTCTGAAAAAGACTACCACCATCATTGCTTGGTTTTCGCGTCGGCAATAGTCTCAATTCAATACTTGATATCACCGTATTATATATCAAGTAGTTGATTTTTTCCTAAAATATATATTGATTTTTGTCAATATAAGTATAGTTTTGTCTATGAAATTGTCAACTTAGGACTTGCTCCTAACCTCTCCCCTGGTGCGCCTGGTGCGCCTCTGCGTGAAACATCCTACCTCCTTTACAAAATCAACCAACTGAGTTAGGAATTGAAGTTTTAATTTAACGAACCGCCAAGTACGCCAAGTACGCCAAGTGAAGAAAGAGAGAATTTCACGCATTGTTTCAAATTCGTAGTATAGATGTATAATTAGCGCTGTCTCCTCCGGCATTAAAAGATAAAATTTAAGACTGTCCAGCTTTCTGTACCTAGATAAAGAGCATGATGTGGCAACAAGAAAAAAAAGATAGTGCAATAGTCAGTCTGGCATTATTACTGTCCTTAGCTACTACCCCTATGGCAGTACATTTGTTCGTGCCGACACCAGTGCTGGCACAATCTGCCACTGAGGCTGAGTCTTTTCCACTACCGGAAACCTTGGAAAATGGGACTAAGGTGCGGATTGATGGTTCTATGAGCTTGACTGCAATCAACCAAAGTTTCAAACAAAGTTTTGAGCAAAAGTATTCTGGTACGAATGTAGAAGTTACAGCCAATGGCACTAATGCGGCTATATCAGCTTTAATAGATGGAAAAGTTGATCTAATAGCGATCTCGCGGGCTTTAACTCCAGAAGAACAAGCACAAGGTTTGGCACAAGTCAAGTTTTACGAAGAAAAAATTGCCATCATCGTGAATACAGATAATCCTTTTCTGGGGATTTTGACAGATCAGCAATTCGCCGACATCTTCCGGGGAAAAATTACAAAATGGTCGGAACTGGGAGGAAATGAAGGTACAATTAGATTCATTGATCGTCCGGAAAGCAGCGAAACCCGCCAGAGATTTCGCACTTATCCTTCCTTCCAAGGTGCTGAACTGACCACAGGCTCTAATGCTACCCAAATAGAAACGGATAACACTGCCGAAATTGTCCAACAATTAGGCAAGGACGGTATTAGCTATGCAATGGTTCATCATCTATCACAACTGCCAAATCAGCGCGCGATTCCCATTAATCAAACTTTGCCAGATAATCCTAACTATGTCTATTCCCAGCCTTTATATTATGCTTACAGGCAAAATCCTAGCCCCAATGTCGCCAGTTTTCTCGGCTTTGTTCTAGGTTCAGAACAGCAAACTATACAAGCCGCCATAAACGCCGCCTCCGGGTTGCTGGCGACACCTCCAGCCCCCCAAGAGGAACCAGAAACGGTCACGAATCCTACTGTCGATCCTCAGACTATAGCAGATGGACAACAGCCTCCCGAAACTACTTTTATTCCTGATGAAATACCTTTGTGGTGGCTTTTGTTACCTACGGCTGTGATCGTTGGCTTACTAACGTGGGTTTTCCGATCGCGCCTATGGACAAATCAAGCTGAAAATAAAGCTCCCAAGGGGGAAGATGAGGCATCAACGGTCATAGATGATATCAGTATTACGCCTTTAGTTGGTGAACCTTTAGCTGAAACAGCCTCAAATGATGCCGGCGAAGAAGTCGATGAGCAAAAATCATTTCGGACAAGTGATTATAGTAATTTTACGGAATTGGAGTTTGTGGATGATGAACAATCCCCTTGGGATATAGAAGCACCGGCATCTGTGGTCAATATTCCTTACCCTCAATTAGCAGATGTATCTAAAGTCACCGCAGAACAGCCGCAGGTTCCAGAAGTGGGATCTGATGCCCAAATTTGGGAGATGAAAGACTCTAGTGACGAAACAGCAGAACAGCCCCAGGTAGAATCAGATTTAATTGAGGAAATTATCTCCCATGAAACTACAGATTTACCTGAAGATATGGACACAGAAGCCAATGTCTGGGATGAAACACCAGATAATCAGGTAGAAACTTCACATCCCACACTCCCAGAGATTCCCGAAGATATATTGAATTCAGTAGCGGATGCGGCTGAACCCATCAACGATGAGACAGTCTTTGAGCAGCCAGATGAAAGAAATATTTTTGCAGATGGTGACACCTTTGATTCTGAATCTGAAGGTGAAGTGGTTAATATTACTACGGAAGAGCCAGTATTTAATCTCAATGGGGAGCAAAGTATTGTCCTCCAGCCCCGAAATGCAGAATGGGTTTATGCAACTTGGTATATTGAGCCAAGTTCTCAACAAGCATTGCAAAATAATGGTATCTCTCAATTAGGGCTACGGCTATATGATGTCACGGATTTAGACTTGAGTGATCAGAGTCCTCAACTGGTGCAGCATTATGAACTAGAGTCGGAAATAGAACGTTATATGCCCATTCCCCAATGCGATCGCGATTATATGGCCGAAATCGGTTATATTACCCAAGGCGATCGCTGGGTAAAAATTGCCCGTTCCCCCAAGGTTCGCGTCTTGGCTACACCCCCCGAAGATACCACAGCCGACCCAGGATTCAACCTAGATGGGGAGCAAAGTATTGTCCTTAAGCCCCGCAATGCAGAATGGGCTTATGCAACTTGGTATATTGAGCCAAGTTGTCAACAAGCATTGCAAAATCACGGGATCTCTCAATTAGGGCTGCGGCTGTATGATGTCACAGATTTAGACTTGAGTGATCAGACTCCCCAACTGGTGCTGCACTATGAACTAGAGTCCAAAATAGAAGAGAAATATATCGCCATTCCCCAAAGCGATCGCGATTATATGGCCGAAATCGGTTATATTACCGAAGGCGATCGCTGGGTAAAAATTGGCCGTTCTAAAGGAATTCGAGTCTTTGGTCTACCCTTAACAGATAGTACAGCAGAAAATCTGCCCACAGCAGACACAACATTTGTGGATTTGCCCCAGACAAACCATGAAAGTACTATTATCCTGGAATCCCGCACCATCAAGTGGGCTTATGCGAGTTGGTATATTTCCCCAACTGACCAGCAAATCCTGCAAAATCACCGCAGTTCGCAATTATATCTGCGGTTGTATAATGTTACAGATGTAGACTTGAGTTCTCAGACTCCCCAAGTGGTGCAGCAGTATGAATGCGATGACATCACACGCGATCGCTATGTCTCCATTCCAGCAACAGATCATGAATACATTGCCGAAATCGGTTATATTACTCAAGCCAATCGCTGGGAGATGATTGTGCGTTCAGAAAGGATTCGAGTCTTCAGTCGTCCCCAAGCAGATTTTTGGTTTCTCGCAGATACCGAATTGATTATCCACGGTGCAACAGAACCCGGTGCAACAGTCAATATTGCTGGTAAACCCATCAAAATCAAACCAGATGGGACTTTCCACTTACGGATTCCGTTCTCAAATAACTCCATGAACTATATCATGACCGCAATTGCAGCCAATGGGGAACACAGTCAAACCATCCAAAAGACATTTTCCCAGGAAAATTCCCAACCCTAGAAATTCAAGTCTCCCCTCTGGTTACTTTCGTGTAGCGTCTCCCTTTCTCCCAAAGGGCTACCGTGTACACAGAAATGATTAAATTCTCAAAATCCTTTTTTTGTAGGGTGTGTTGTCGCGCAGCGCAACGCACCATCCCAAATTGGCGGTGGTGCGTTAGGACTAACTTCCATAACACACCCTACCTAAATGAAAGGTTTTTGGACTTGTGTGTACACTAGAAATTCAAGTCTCCCCTCTCCTTAGTAAGGAGAGGGGTTGGGGGTGAGGTTCCCCCCTCATCTCAAACATTAAGC
Source organism: Nodularia spumigena CCY9414 (assembly GCF_000340565.2). Taxonomy (NCBI): domain Bacteria; kingdom Bacillati; phylum Cyanobacteriota; class Cyanophyceae; order Nostocales; family Nodulariaceae; genus Nodularia; species Nodularia spumigena. The sequence goes on along the minus strand of NZ_CP007203.1, from coordinate 1,363,028 downwards.
AGGTTCAAAGTTCATCGCCACACCATTCATACAGTAGCGCTTACCAGTGGGCGCAGGGCCATCATTAAACACATGACCTAAATGTCCACCACAGTTGCTACAATGTACTTCTGTTCTCGTCATAAAAAATGACCGATCTACAGTAGTAGCGATCGCTCCTTCAATGGGTTGATAAAAGCTCGGCCAGCCAGTACCACTGTTAAACTTCGTCTCAGACGTAAACAATGGTTGTCCACAGCCAGCACAGACAAAAGTCCCCTGTTCATATTCCTTATCCAGTGGGCTAGTGAAAGCGGGTTCAGTACCATGTTTTCTTAAGACGCGAAACTGTTCCGGCGTTAAAATTGTCCGCCACTCTTCTTCAGGTTTAGTAATTGCAAACTGGCTTTTAGAAGTCGTCATGTTTTCTGAACCCCGGTTGATATTGCGTGATAAAATAGCCGTGCCAATAATTGCGGCACTAGCCTCTAAAAAATAGCGTTTGTTCATCATCTATATTTTAACTTAAGCAACTTTAGTCACCAAAACACAATTCATACTCTTCTGTGGTAATATTAGAGTTGGTTTGGAAATAATCACCCAGGCGATCGCAAGCATGATTGAGCAGCTGATTGAGGTTTAATGTTTGCAATTCTATCTCCTCAAGATTCCATAGTTTAATTGTGGCATCCTGACCCCCAGAAACCAGCATTTTACCATCAGGACTGAAATTAACGCTTTTGACATCGCCATTATGCCCAAAGAAAGTTTTCAGCAAAATCCCACTGTTAATATTCCAGAGTTTGATGGTATCATCATCACTAGCGGAAGCCAGCATTTTGCCGTCGGCTGAGAAGCTCACGTGAGTCACCAAACCACTATGTCCCTGGAAAGTTTGCAGCAGTGAACCGTCTAAATTCCACAGTTTAACAGTTGTGTCATCACTAGCGGAAGCAATCGTTTTGCCATCAGGAGCAAAATTAATACTCCATATACTAGCGCTATGTCCTGGGAAAGTTTTCAGCAGACGACCGTCTAAGCTCCAGAGTTTGATCGTTTTGTCCGCACTTGCAGAGGCGATAATTTTACCATCCGGGCTGAATTGGATATTAGTCACCCAACCATTATGACCGTCAAGAGTGTGCAACAAGCGACCATCACGACTCCAGAGTTTAATAGTTTTGTCCGCGCTAGCAGAAGCCAGAATTTGATCATCAGGGCTGAAACTCATACTCCTAACCCAATGCTTATGTCCCTTCAGGGTATGCAGCAAAGTCCCATCTCGTTGGCGAATTTGGATACTTTGGTCTGCACTTGCCAAAGCCACTGTCTTGCCATCCCTAGTAAAGCTAATGCTGGTAACATCTTCAATAGGAGAAGGCAGAGTTTGGAGTAATTCACCATTTAAATTCCAGATTTTCATGGTGTTGTCCGAACTGAAGGAAGTAATATTACTGCCATCAACAGTGAATTTGACATCATTAACACTACCTTTATGACCGTAAAAAGTTTGTGGTAAATTTCTTTCTAATTTCCATAATCTGATAGTATTATCATCACTAGCCGAAGCCAGTCTCTGGCTATCTGGGCTAAAACTCAGACTATTCACCTCATGGCTATGTCCTTGCAAAGTACCTAATAAATTACCAGCACGAGTCCAAAGTTTGATCGTTTTATCAGCGCTGGCAGAAGCCATTATTTTACCATCAGGAGAAAACTTGACTTGCCAGACCCCACCACTATGTCCTTCTATAGTTCTGAGCAAATTACCGTCACGACTCCACAGTTTAATCGTATGGTCAGCACTAGCTGAAGCAATTGTCTGACCATCGGGGCTAAAACTGACATCCAAAACTTCTCTGGTACTAGCTGGCAAAGTTGACAACAAACGACCGTCCAAACTCCAAAGTTTAACCGTGCCATCATCACTAGCTGAAGCCATAGTATCACCTTCTGGTGAGAAACTGACGCTCTTTACACTGCCGTTATGCCCGATAAAATTGACGAGTAACTTACCATTGCGACTCCAGAGTTTAGCGGTGTTGTCATTGCTCCCAGAAGCTAAAACTTCACCATTCGGTGAGAAACTGACGCTATTCACACTATGAATATGTCCGATGAGAGTTGTGAGTAATTTACCGTCACGACTCCAGAGTTTAATGCTATTGTCATTACTAGCAGAAGCCAACATTTTACCATTTGGGGAAAAACTCAGACTATTTACACCATCTTGATGTTCTGTGAGAGTTGCTAGTAAACTGCCATTACTACCCCAAAGTTTAATACTGTTATCAGCATAACCAGAAGCCAATATTTGACCATCCGGGGAAAAACTGACGCTGCTTACCCAAGAATTATGAGTCAATCGGTTGCGTTCTTGAGTTCCATAAACTGCCTGTTGGAGAATATTTGCAGTTTCAGCTTGGATATTTTTCGGGATTCCCGGAGTGATTTTTTGTACTTCCCTCCCGGCTTTGAGGCTAGTTACTAATGCTTCTAACTGCTGATGGGAGAGGAGAAAGTTTTCTGAGAGGGAATTTAAAGCCTGTATTTCTCGTAACTGGGCTTTTTGAGTTTGTTGGTAAGCTAAAACAGCTAAACTAAAAGCAGTCAGTCCCAGAATACTCATAATTCCCACAGTTCTTTGAGCTTTTCTGAGTCGATTTTTTTCTTTTTGTTGTTGGCGTTGTCTTTCGATTAAACAAGCTTGAATAAAACGTTGGACATCAACAGATACTTCGTCAGTGTAATTGACATAAATTTCTTCAGCTTCAGCCAGGCGAACACCTTGTAAGAGAAAGTCCGGTTGTTCACCGCTATTGCTCCACAAAGTTGCAGCTTGGGCAATTTGACGATGCGATCGCAATATCGCCCGATTTTCCTCCAACCACCAGCGCAAAGTTGACCAATAGCGAATCAGAACCTCGTGAGCTACTTCTATAGTTACAGGCGAAAATGAAGGGGATAGGAGAGAAGATTGTGATCCCAGCCCAACCTCTTCCGCTCTGCTCCCTGCTCCCTGCCCCCCTGCCTTTTTTCTGTCCCCAAACGCCCCTGCATCTTCTTCTAAATTCACCACTACCAACTTAGCAGCAATTAACACTTGTAACGTTCTTTCTACCAAAGCCACCGGATATTTTTTGACAATTAACTCAGACTTAAATACCCGTCGCCGAGTATCTTCCGTACCCTCACCCAACTGAGTCAACGACAGAAAAATCCACCGGGCGCACCCTTGAGCTTCTGAGTCTAAACTGTGATAAACACTTTGAGCTTTACTTTCCAGCGCACCTTTAATTCCCCCCAAATGCTGTTGGTAAGCTTGTAAAGTAATTGCGCCATTTGCGCGATATTCCCACAACTGTTCCAGAACAAATTCTAATAGAGGTAAATCCCCAGGAGAGTGCTGTAACTCCTGTAGCAGAACTTCTACCAATTCCGCCTCTACAGTTAAACCAACTTGTTCCGCAGGGTTAATGATAATCCGGCGATATTCTTCCTCAGTCAAACAGGGAGGTAACAGCAAACTCGACTGCTGTAACAACTTCACCAATTTTGGTACTTCTAAACAAGGGGCGATAAAATCAGCCCGCAAGGTGATAATTAATTTAAACTTTTCTGGTATGGATTCCAGCGCCCCTAAGACAACTTCTAAAAAACGCTGTCTATCTTCACTGGGTGCGATCGCAAATAATTCTTCAAACTGGTCTACTACTAAAACTACCATAGGTTCTGGGCGATGACGCACCCAATGAGCCAACCCTTCTACCCCCTGGAACAACATCCCTTCCAGTTGCAATTGTTGGTAAGCTTTTTCCTTTTCCGTACCGCTATCTACCAAACGGCGTGATAAAGCTTGCAGAGGATTTACACCAGGGCGAAAACTTCTCATCCACCAATCTTCGCTACCTGGTAATAGTTTTCCCCGTCGCAGTTGGGCGATTAATCCCCCCTGTACCACAGAAGATTTACCACTACCAGAAGCTCCCACCACAGCCATAAATGACCTTTGCTCCAAGTCACGAATTAGTTGCTGAACAACAACTTCTCTACCGTAGAAATACTGAGCATCTTCTTCCCCAAAAGCCCGTAATCCCCTGTAAGGACAAAGCCCCAAATCCACAGATCCTGTTGACTGAATGCCGCGATTTCCCGAATTAGAAGGTATAACTTCAATTACGCCTTGTGTACCAGATAGCCAGATATGCAGAGGTAAATCATGGTGACAGGATAATTGCAATTGGGTAATCCAAGCGGCGGCGGATAGGCTACGTTGGGGCGGGGCTGCTTCTAAGGTAGAATGTAAAGCTTGGGCAAATTGTTCGGGATGATTTTTCGGTGAAGCCGCCGCAATTATACATTGTCCTTGCTCAAATCCTAGTTGCAAATCTTCTACCCAATCTTGTAGAGGGTGCTTGTCATTTGCCACCGGACAATCTAAAATAATTATTTGTTGGGCATAAGTTGAACGCCTGAGTTGTTGTCTTAACCAAGAACGACTCAGCCGGATATTTTCTGCTAAAACTAAAGCAGGTTCACCAGCTTGAGTTTCCTCAATTCGTCCCCGTAAATATAACAGAACCGTAGCGAAAATTCTGGGGTGGTTTTGGGGTGCTGATTCTGTAGTTTGTAAACAAGCTTGAATAGTCGAGTGTAAATCCTGAGTGGTAACTTCTAAAGAGCGAGGCCAATACTCTAACTCAAAATTACCCATACCCCGTAATAGTTTACTCACAGCCAGGGTAGTCTGATTTGTCGCTAGTCCCTCTAATATTAATGCTTTTCGGCGAGAAGAGGATTCCACAAGGGCGGGTTTTAACCCCAGAATAACTTCCCCGACTCCTTCCACAATCCGCTTGGGTGTTTGCTGCGGATATTCTGAATATATATTGGTATCGCCTCTACTTTTATTTTGCTGATTAATCAGTCGTAATTGCTGATTAGTTTGCTCAATGTATTGGCGCGTTTGATGATAAACATATCGATAAAGTCCATCAGCATCAATCAAACCTTGGGGATCAGCCGCTTCACCACGCAACCCACGCATTAAATAATATGTAAATACGCCATGTCCCAATTCGGGAAATTCCCAGGATTGTTGATTAGTATCACAGGAAAGTAAAGCATAGAATCCTTTACTTTGTTTTGCTCGTTGGCGTAATAATTCCACCATCCCAGATGTAGGATTGGGTAAAGATGGTGTATTTATCTCACTTCTAGCACCTCGGAATGTTAAGCTACCACTATGACAAGCATCCAGCCAGACTAACTGAGTCTGCGCCTGACTATTTCCCAACACCTGCAAAATTTCCTGTAAACCTAAACCTGTGTGGAATAAGTCGTCTGTTTGAGTATCTGCTAGACACAAAAATGCTTGTTGGGAATTTGACTCTAGCATCCCATGTCCAGAGAAATAAAATAAAATTGTGTCCTGTGGTTGAGCAGCCGCAGTAATGTGGTTTAAACTAGCACGCACAGTGGAGATAGTCGGCAACCTAGAAGTTAAATCGTGGTGAACTCTCTGTTCAGTTTGGGGAAATCCTTGGGTTGCGTCGGCTAAAGCTGCTGCTAAACCCTGACAATCAACAGCTGAGTAGCGTAGTGAGGGTAGTCTCTTATCTTGGTATTTGTTGACTCCTACCAACAACAGCCAAAGTTGTGCTTCTCCCATTTCGAGGATATGCGTTGAGTGACTGGTAGCGACACCGAGTGGAGACATTTTAAATTTGCTGGGTAATTAGTAGGTTGTGCCACGCACCTATAGTAATATTACAACAAACTGACTATTATTCTTGTTCATTTGCCTTGTAGGTTAGTTGACGTGATTTTATGCAGTTTTGTGGCGATATAGCCTTTAGTAAGCTGCTGAAGTCCAGATTTATCTGTGTTTATCTGTGTCCATCTGTGGTCGAATAATTATGGATAGATTCTTTACCAGAACCTAAAAAACAAAACGTCACTGAGTCCTAAAGGACTTAAGGCGGCTTTCATCCCTTGCCTAAAGTACGAAATACGGCGCTGTGCGCCTGTTTCTCAAGGGTTTTCAGCCTGCCTTCCTTATAAAAAACGCCAAATTGGCGAGATTTATAGGATGAACTTTGTTAAAGTATTGATTGTAAAAGACTTGTGGGCTTAGTAGTCCAAGGTTTACTACACTTCAAGAGCATTGACTGCGGTGCTAATTCCATTAGTTCTGTTAATTATGCTCTGAATAGAAGATTGCTGCTAGATTTTCTGTAGTGATCTCAACCAATCCCTTCTTCTCGTAAAAGGGACAAATAGAATCATAAGTCCTTGTTGATTTACTCCTATCCATACCTCGTTCAACCATGATATGAACGGGGTATTTTTCATGTGACTTTCTGCAAGGCGATAGCTGGCGCTGACTTGTCAGTTCGCATGATGGCGGATATGCTCTTCCATAAAACTAGAGATGAAATAATAACTGTGATCGTAGCCTGTTTGGTAACGTAAGTTAAGCGGCTGATTCACAGAATTACAAGCTTGCTCAAATACCTCTGGGAATAATTGTGTAGCCAAATATTGATCAACAGTTCCTTGATCAATCAGAATGGGACTGTGATATCCTAGTTGCTGGATTAATTCACTCGCATCATAATTCCGCCAGGTTTCTTGATTGCTGCCTAGATAACGATTGAAGGTTTTTTGACCCCAAGGAGAACGCATCGGTGCAGTAAGCGGTGCAAAAGCTGAGAGAGCATAAATAAACGGAGTAATCTGTAGTTTATGTGAACCAAACCACTCAAAACATGAGTAAACGTTATCTAGGTCATAACACCTTGGGATTCGCTAGTCCCCTGCCATGTTGCTACTTATTAAACAATCCGCAAGGATAGTGTATTTAGCATAACAAGCTCAGATAACAAGGTTGAAGCAAACATTACCCTGAAAAGGTGAAATTTAAATGTCTAATTTTGTTCTAGTTCTTGATACCAACAAAAAACCACTTACTCCAATTCATCCAGGAGATGCACGTTTTTTATTAAATCAACAAAAAGCTGCTGTATTTAGAAGATTTCCATTTACCATAATTTTGAAAGAACCTAAATCTGAAGTTCCAACTCAACCGATTGAATTAAAAATAGATCCAGGGAGTAAAACTACAGGTTTTGCGTTAGTTCAAAATAATAAAGTCATCTGGGGTATGGAATTACAACACAGAGGTTTAGCTATTAAAGAAAGCCTAGAAACTCGAAAAGGAGTAAGGCGAGGAAGACGTTCTAGACATACTCGTTATCGTCAAGCTAGATTTCTTAACCGCACTAAACCTCAAGGTTGGTTAGCACCTTCTTTAAGCCATAGAGTTTTAACTATTAACACTTGGGTTAAAAGATTATGTAATTTTGCCCCAATAACTGACATAGTTCAAGAGCTTGCTAGGTTTGACCTACAGCAGCTAGAAAACCCGGAGATATCAGGCTTTGAGTATCAACAGGGAGAGTTACAAGGGTATGAAGTCCGTGAATATCTTTTGAATAAATGGAATAGAAAATGTGCATACTGTACTGCGGAAAATGTCCCTTTACAAGTTGAGCATATTAAACCAAAAGCCAAAGGAGGAACTAATAGAATTTCTAATTTGTGTCTAGCTTGTGAGAAATGCAATATCAAAAAAGGTACTCAAGATATTGAGAAGTTTTTAGCAAAAAAGCCTGAGTTGTTGAAGCAAATTTTATCCCAAGCCAAGCGTCCACTAAAAGATGCGTCTGCTGTAAATTCAACGAGATGGGCTTTATTTAATAAGTTAAAAGAAACTGGATTACCTATAACAACAGGTTCAGGAGGTTTAACTAAGTTTAATAGAACTCGTTTAGGATTGCCTAAAACTCATTGGATTGATGCTGCTTGTGTAGGAAAAGTTGAAACTCTCAAAATACTGACAACAAAAATTTTAACAGTAAAAAGCACGGGGCATAGTTGCAGAAGATTCTGTAGGATCAATAAATTTGGTTTTCCTTGCACTGAGCCTAAAAAAATATTC
>NZ_CP007203.1:1354331-1354987 GCF_000340565.2 Nodularia spumigena CCY9414 | reverse complement strand
ATATCAAAAAGCTCCTCCAGAGGCTCAAAATTTCATTCGGTATGCGATGCAAAAAATTGTCGAAGACTACATTAATGCTTCTTTTACAACTTACCTGGAGAAGTTAGACCTCAATAAGCAAGGAGTCATATTAACTGACACTAGATTGGGGCTTAATTCACTCCGTATGTCTTTACATCATCCTGAATTCATTCATAAGCAGGTAGATATAAATAAACTCATTCATTCTTGGAGAGATATGAGCTTGAGTTGGCGAAAGATCATTGGTTCTTTAGAACAAAAGAGTTGGCGTTACAGAGCGCAGCAGATAGCCCGTCTGGTTCAAGCACTGGAACTTGAATTAAATCAAGAGCTTCTAGGTAATCGCTATGACCGTTACCAGGATGCTTTAGAAGCTAAAGAAATTCAAAGACTTATTGAAGTTGCTTAAAAGTTGTTGCATCTGTTAACCCAATTTAATGATTCCGAGGAGTTGAGAAATGATAGCATCTATTCATTTTGAAGATGACCAAAAAACAGTTCAAGTCGAAGCAAGCCAACCCTTAACGAAGATTTGTGATGAGCATCCGGCTTCAATCTTATTTGGTTGCCGCAGTGTTGCCTGTGGAACCTGCCTGATAGAAGTTATGAGCGGGATGGATAATCTTTCTCCCATT
>NZ_CP007203.1:1147963-1354271 GCF_000340565.2 Nodularia spumigena CCY9414 | reverse complement strand
ATTGCCTAAAACTCATTGGATTGATGCTGCTTGTGTAGGAAAAGTTGAAACTCTCAAAATACTGACAACAAAAATTTTAACAGTAAAAAGCACGGGGCATAGTTGCAGAAGATTCTGTAGGATCAATAAATTTGGTTTTCCTTGCACTGAGCCTAAAAAAATATTCACTCATGTTTCTACAGGAGATTTTGTTAAGGCTACTTTGCACAAAGATCGTAAAAACATAACTTCTGGAAAGTATGTAAGTCGTGTTAAAACTCCCACAAAAAACGGATGTGAGATTGTTATCAATGGTTTTAGAGTTGAATTTTCAACAATGAAAGATATTACTAAGGTTCATTGTAGTGACGGGTATAGCTACGTTTGACTACGGACAACTACAATTTTATGAGATTAAATGCAAAGACTGATTTATATAGTTGCGGGTTTCGTATGGCACATACTAACGCCCCATGTCCGCCCATTGAATGACCAAAAATACCTTGTTTATCCGGTTGTATGGGGAATTTTGCGGCAATTAGAGCAGGTAATTCCTGGACTATATAACTATACATTTGGTAATGCTGATGCCAAGGTTTCTCGGTAGCATCTACATAAAAGCCCGCACCTGTACCAAAATCCCATTCGTCATCTTCACCGACAATACCTGTGTTGCGGGGGCTAGTATCTGGTGCGACTAATATCAAGCCGTACTCAGCTGCGTAGCGTTGCGCCCCAGCCTTGAGCATAAAATTTTCTTCTGTACAAGTCAAGCCAGAAAGGAAATAGAGGACAGGTGCTGGCTGTTGAGTGGCTTGTGGTGGTTGATAGACGGCGAAGCGCATTTCACCGTTACAGGTGGAGGAAAGGTGAGAGCAAGTCCTAAGTTGACAATTTCATAGACAAAACTATACTTATATTGACAAAAATCAATATATATTTTAGGAAAAAATCAACTACTTGATATATAATACGGTGATATCAAGTATTGAATTGAGACTATTGCCGACGCGAAAACCAAGCAATGATGGTGGTAGTCTTTTTCAGAAACTTAATTGGAACACAATCGCGTCTGGCTAAGGCGTGAAAGTCTACTGAGGGATAACTGCTCCCATGCTCCCGTTGAAGTAGAAAGTAAAGTCTAGTTTTGTCTAGGTTTTATATAGCAGTAAAAGCCGAGTTTGCCACCAAAGCTTTGATATTCTGAGATCAGGTTCAGATTAGTCATGAATCAAATCATCATTTGCCGGTTGTTCTGGATAAAAGCGATCGCTGAGAATTTGTTCTATGGTATAACGACTAAAGGTCTTTTCACCCCGTCTAGGTAGGTTGTGTTGTTCGCGTCAGCGTTGCGGAGCAATGGAACGAAACCCAACATTTACGCGAATTTGTTGGGTTTCACTTCGTTCTACCCAACCTACAATTTTTTTAAAATGTGACTACACTGCGAATTGATTCACCTTTGTGCATTAAATCAAAAGCTGTATTAATCTCCTCAATAGGCATGACATGAGTAATTAAATCATCAATATTTATTTTACCATCCATATACCAATCGACAATTTTTGGCACATCTGTACGCCCCCTAGCGCCACCAAATGCCGAACCTTTCCAAACGCGTCCAGTTACTAATTGAAATGGACGCGTTCTGATTTCTTGTCCAGCACCAGCCACACCAATAACGACACTCACGCCCCAACCTTTATGACAGCATTCTAAGGCTTGACGCATCACATTCACATTGCCAATACATTCAAAAGTATAATCAGCACCGCCTTTGGTTAAATCAACCAAATAAGGCACTAAATCACCCTCAACTTCTTGGGGATTAACAAAGTGCGTCATCCCAAACTTTTCTGCTAAAGGGCGTTTGCTGGGATTAATATCTACCCCGACAATCATATTTGCTCCTACCATCCGCGCCCCTTGGATGACATTTAAGCCAATACCGCCTAAGCCGAAAACTACAACATTTGCGCCTGCTTCCAGTTTTGCTGTATTAATTACAGCACCCACACCAGTAGTTACACCGCAGCCAATATAACAAACTTTATCAAAGGGAGCATCTGGGCGAATTTTGGCGACGGCGATTTCTGGTAAAACTGTGTAATTAGCAAAGGTAGATGTTCCCATATAATGATGTAGCATTTCTCCACCAATACTAAAGCGACTCGTACCATCAGGCATGACACCGCGCCCTTGGGTAACGCGAATTGCTTGACAAAGATTAGTTTTCATGCTTAGACAATATTCACACTGTCGGCATTCTGGGGTATATAGGGGAATGACATGATCTCCTGGTTTGAGGCTTGTGACACCAGCACCAACTTCTACCACCACACCCGCGCCTTCATGTCCCAAAATTGCGGGAAATAAACCTTCAGGATCATTACCGGAAAGGGTGTAAGCATCGGTATGGCAAACCCCAGAGGCTTTAATCTCAATTAAAACTTCCCCGGCTCGTGGTGGCGATAGTTCCACGGTTTCAATAGTTAACGGCTTACCCGCGCCGTAAGCAACTGCTGCTTTAACTTGCATTATGTTATAAAAATTTTGTTATGGGCTGTTATGAGTGTATATTAGGGAAGGCTATAAATTCATATCTTGCACCAGGCGACTATAAGTCGCGGCTACACAGGCGAAACCCACCTACGCGGGTTGAAAACCTTAATTTTATGTTAGTCCGCGCAGGCGAGAGGATACAGCAAGATTTAGCCAAAGTTTAGATTTTCTTAAGCGTAATAAATTTCGTAATTTTACTGATAATATAAGTCTGGAATGATGTTCTGTACATTTGTAGCTTTGTATAGGCACTACCTAGACTAACCATTATGCACATTAATACATAAACGATGAAAGAAAAAAAAATAGCTGAGTTTTCCCTAGCAGATGGAACTAAATTCCTGGTGGAAGTTGATGAACCAGAAGGTCGTGGAATTGAGCGAGTTGCTCTCCCATCAGGAAGACAAGTCCTCAAGGCGCAGCAGACATTTGAAGAAGCCTTAGAGAACATTAAACCCGTGGCTTCTACTATTATCTCTAAATTACGCGACCTCAACCAACCCGCCGATGAGGTAGAGGTTAAATTTGGTCTGAAGTTAACGGCGGATGCTGGAGCTATTTTTGCGTCTGTTGGGGGCGAAGTTAGCTATGAAATTACTTTGAAATGGAGTAGTAAAGGACAGGGTAATGGTTAATGAATGCTATTGATTTTAATAGTCATAAAAATTCAATTATTCGGATATTTTATCAGAAAGATGTGGTTGGTATTGGCTTTCTGGTGGCAGAAAAGTATGCTTTGACTTGCGCTCATGTCGTGGGAGAGGCATTATTAATTTCTAGCTCGATAGCAAATATACCTGATGGAGAAATTCAGGTTGATTTTCCCTTAGCTAATTCTACTGAGAAAATTAAGGCGACGGTTGTTTGTTGGCATCCTACATCTGACTTAAATTCGGATGTATTAATTGAAGATATTGCTGTTTTAAAGCTGGAACACTTACCTTCTCAAGCCCAAGTAACTAAGTTAATTTTATCAGAAAATCTCTCAAAGCATCCATTTAAAGTTTTTGGTTGTCCCCAGGGTGTTGCTTTTGGAGTTTGGGCAACTGGGGTATTATCAGATCAAAATGCTAAACAATGGGTACAACTGGAAGATACTAAGGTGACTGGATACGCTATTGCTAAAGGATTTAGTGGTTCTCCGGTTTGGGATGAACAATTACAGGGAGTAGTTGGGATGGTAGTTGCAGCAGATACTAGGCGAGAAGCTGCAAGAGCCTCTTTTATGATTCCCAATCAAACTTTAGTCAAGGCTTGGCAATATTTGAAGTCAGTTGTTATTACAAGTAAGCCCATAGAGAAGTCAGTTAAGCCAGCTTTGTTACCAGCCAAGAGAAGGTTTCTAGAACAACGGAAGCAACAATTGGAGGAAAATATTGAAGCGGTGAGTAAGCAGATGAGTTTTGATCCCAATTTATCTAATTATTTGAATTTGGAAAGACAAATTACTTTCTATTTTGAAGAACTTGAAAAGATTGAACGAGAACTTTCTGATTTTTAGATAAATATAATGATTAAAATGACAGATTCTATTCAAACTAAACTAAAATTTCTGCAAGAAAGGAAAAAAGTAATTGAAGAGGATATTGAAGCAATCTGTAAACAATACAATTACAGTTCAAATTGGGTTGACAAGGGCAATTTAGATAGGCAATTTAACGAATATTTACAACGCCTAAAAAAAGTAGACAACGAAATTGAGTTATTAAAAAGTCAAAGTAATTTATCTGTTATACCAAATCAACAACAGCTTATTACGCAAAATTTATCTAAAATTAACTTTTGTGAACCCAAAAAAACTGTCAATGATATACTAGAAAACCGTTTGGGTAAACAAGGAGGAACGGCTTTATTTCTACTGCAAAATACTTCCTTGATGCGAGGAGATTTATGCGTCGCAGAGATTCAATACTCTCTTAGTAGCAAAAGTTATGGTAAATTTAAGTATTGTCCTATCGACCCCTTATTAAGAAAGGATATTTCTGATGAGCGAAGCTTGCTAAATGCGATCGCGGATTATTTTAAGCCAGTTGAATCCCATCCTAATGACCAAAAATACGTTCAGAATATTATTGATCAAATCAGTGCCAGTGTACAGGGAAACAGTATTGTTTTTTTTGATTTTACCAACTGGGATTCTCTTCTAGAAAATGACGATAAACTTTTATCTTGGTTTATTCAGTATTTTTGGCATCCCTTAAACAAAAAACATCAAGAGATTTCCAAGAATTATGCTTGCGTGAAATTTATTTTGTTTATTTCTCTAGGTTCAATGGCTTCTGAATCTTATGGTCATCTGAGTTATTGTTATAATTCAGAGGATTTTGATAGTCTAAAAATCCTAAAGTTACCGTTGCACAACTGGACTGAAGGTAATATTGATGATTGGCTGCAAGAAGTATATGGATTATCTATAAACAAAAGTGAAGAGCTAGCTAAAAGGATTTATAAATTATCTAATACTGGTATTCCCGTTACAGTTTGTTCAAATTTAGAAAAATATTTACATAAATTGCTAGAGGCATAATTAATGAATCCTCCTCCATACACCTTCAAATGCGACCCTAAAGCACGACCTAAAAACCCTCATCCTGATTCCCCCACAGAATTAGAACCATATATTGCAGATAGCGCATTAATTGAAGCCGTAAATTTAGCAATATTTCTACAAAGACCACTTTTAATAGAAGGAGAAGCCGGATGTGGTAAAACTCGATTAGCTGTAGCCATCGCTTATGAATTAGGATTACCCTTTTATCGCTGGGATATTCGCTCAACTACGAAAGTTCAAGAGGGATTATATGAATATGATGCAATTTTGCGCCTCCATGATGTCCAAACCCAAAATTTAAGTCCATCAATTAATCCCCAAACTAAAAAACCTCGAAATCCTCAAGAACCTAAAGATTACCGCGAATTAGGTTCTCTGGGTAAAGCCTTTCAATCCCATGAATGTCCGGCGGTTTTGTTGATTGATGAAATTGATAAGGCTGATGTGGATTTTCCCAATGATTTACTTTCAATATTAGAAAAGCCTTGGAAATTCTTTATTCGAGAAACTGGAGAAGAAATCCAAGCTAATCCAGAAAAATTACCAATTATTATTATTACCAGTAATAAAGAAAAAGGTAGCTTACCCACTCCCTTTTTACGACGCTGTTTATATCATTATGTCAGGTTTCCGAATCAACCAGAAGAGTTACAAAAGATTGTTAATGCTCACTATACACAAAAACAGAAAGTAGATAAAACTACCATACCTAAAGCAGATTTAGTCAAGGAAGCGATCGCCAAATTTTTAAAGATACGTGAAGATAAAAACCTGTTTAAGCTCCCTGGTACAAGTGAATTTCTAGATTGGCTGGCTGCCTTAGACCATTTTACCCCAAAACCCTATCCTGTAACTCAACTCCAGCAAGAAAAGACAATTCCCTATCGAGACTTACTCTTTAAATTACGACAAGACTGGCAAAATCCCAATTATCCCTCAGTATGAGTGACTTTAACCCCTATCCTCTGTTAGATCGCCTATTCTACCGCTTGCGGCGGGATGGATTTGCTTTGGGTGTCAGTGAATATTTAGTGACGCTAAAAGCTATTGATGGCGGGTGGGGAACTGAAGATGCAAATGCACTGAAAAAACTTTTAAAATCCCTCTGGTGTCATTCTCTCGCACAACAAGACCAGTTAGAAGTGGTTTTTCGGTCTATCAGTGCTGAAGCAGCCCCAAAAAAGGAAGAATTAAGGGAAAATAACCCAGATTCATCCTCAGAATCAACTCCATCTTCCAATCCTTCCCCTCCATCCTCTGAAGAACAACATCCGACTGTAGACAGTTTTCCCACTCCCACACCGGAGTTTTCCTTACTTCCCGTCAAATCCCCCATTAGTTTATTAGAACAGCAAACAGAGGATCGGGATTTCCAAACTTATGCTCCCATTTCGCGCAGGTATATGGTCTATAGCTGGCGGTATTTACGGCGAATGGTAGGGGATGGTAGAGAGGATATTTTAGATGTCGCCGCAACCATCGCTCAAGTCTGCGAACAGGGATTTTTCTTAGCACCAAAATATGGCCGCAGAGAACGAAATCACGTTGATTTGCTGTTATTAATCGATCAAGAAGGCTCAATGACCCCTTTTCACCACTTTACACGGGATTTGGTTCAAACTGCCCAATACGAAAGTAATATCCAGCAGGTACGGGTTGGTTATTTTCACAATGTACCGGCAAAATATATCTATCGAGATCCCTATTTAACAGAGAAAGTTCTATTGGAGTCAACTTTAGCAGCTGGTGACGGCAATACCAGTATATTAATTGTCAGTGATGGGGGAGCAGCAAGAGGCGATCGCCGTTCCCAAAGATTTTCAGCTACGGCGGAAGTTTTGTGGCAAATTAAACAACATACCAAGTTAATCGCTTGGTTAAATCCCATACCCCCAGAACGCTGGCGCGGAACTACAGCCCAATTTATCGCCAATTTATTACCAATGTATCCCCTTGATCCTCATGGCTTAAATCAGGCGATCGCCGAGATTCGTTAAAAAGGATATTTTCTCAACCATCATTTCATTCGTTTTAGAGAACTCCACAGAATGATTGATCCAAAAGCTGTCATTGTGAGCGAAACGGAGTGTAGCGAAGCAATCCCAAGATTTTGCGGTTGCTTCATTTCGCTTCGCTCCATTCGCAATGACAATTGGGCATTTCTTTTTGTGGAGGTCTCTTAAAGCTTCAGGTGAAGGGTATCTATTGACATCAATTAATAATTGTCTTTCTATGATATCATTTCCGGCAAATTACTTGTCATTACGAACGTAGCGATAGCGAAGTGAAGTAATCGCAGAGTCCAGGCGATTGCTTCGTTTCACTTCGTTGCACATGGCTAACGCCACGCTCCGCGAACGCAATGACATATCGTAAGTGATTAAGCGGACTTGATATGAGGCGATCGCTATTATTAAACTGTAAGTAGGTAGGCACAAATAAAAACTATGTAACTAAAAGTAAAAACCTCAAAACCCTTGCGATTGCTTCACTCCGCTACGCTCCGTTCGCAATGACATACCTTGAAATTTTTCCGCCTACCTATTTAAAGCATAATTAATCTCTCTAGTCAGAAACTGATTTAAGGTATTGATGAGCTTTAGCTTTTGCCAATCGGATCAGATGCTCTATCACTAAAAACTGCTCAAGTTCAGTTTTTTCAGACGAAGATAAATCTCCTATTTTGGCGCGTTCAACTAAATCTACTATCTGTTCTTTCGTCGCCTCAGAAAATTGAAACTTGGTCACTCTTTCTGAGCTAGTTCCTTGAGCGATAAAATCAATAAACTCATCGTATATTTTTTGAGTCTTTGTTACAGTCGTCATGGTCATTTTGCCAATAATTAGAGCAATCGACAATTCAATTATATTATAGATAATCAGATGGTAAAATTAAAGATTTTGGTACTGGCAATCTTGGCGAACTATGAATACTCCCTTATCTGATGAATTAATTCAAGAAATAGCCGAGCAGCAAATTAACCGCTTTGTGGGACGATTTGAGCCATCCTATGAATATTTAGCTGCTCACTGCGCCTTACCTTTGGTCTTGACTCCTGAATTGGTCAATTATATCCGAGTGCAATTTTTACTCAACGAAGAAGTTCCTTGGATAGCAGAAGCAGATTTACTGTTGTCGGATTTGTGTCGTCCAGTGGGTTATGAATTGTACGCCATGACTCCGGTTGTCAGGTCAAATTTATTAGCAAAATTTACACAAGAACCTTTTCAGGATAAATTTGGCAGAAATCGTCTCAAGTCTATAGCCCAATTATTGCTGGACTATGTAACTTATTTAATGCGAACTCACCCCCATAAACCAGACCAATTGCAAGCGCAACAATGGGCTGCAATGGTTTATTTAGATGAACAGCGCACTCAAGCTGAAGAGGAAATAAGAAATGCGTTACAAGCATTAGTTGAAGGTGGAAAAAATGGACAAGCAGAATTAGCCCGGTTACAGCGTCTGATTACAGAGTTTCAACCCCAGTTAAGTCAGTATGACTCATTAAGAGAACTTGCTGAAGAAGTTGGCAGGTTGCTCAAAGGTGAAATTCCTCCACCTCGTCCAATGGTGTTTGAATATCAAACGCCTACAGTGAACCGTCGCGGAGAAATTATTAAGACAGAAACCAAAACCGCCCAATATTTCAGCGAACACCTGCCGAATAATGTCACTTTAGAAATGGTGTCTATTCCCGGTGGTCAATTCTTCATGGGTTCACCAAAAAATGAAGCTCAAAGTTATGATGACGAAAGACCTCAGCATGAAGTCACAGTTCCGCCATTCTTTATGGGTAAATACCCCATCACTCAAGCACAATGGCGGGCTGTAGCCGCTCTCCCGCAAGTAAATAGGGAACTGAAGCCTGACCCATCGAATTTTAAAGGTGACAATTTACCAGTAGAACAAATTTCTTGGTATGAAGCGGTGGAGTTTTGTGATAGACTAAAAGCACACACCAAAAAAGACTACCGATTGCCTAGTGAGGCTGAATGGGAATACGCTTGTAGAGCAGGCACGACAACTCCATTCCACTTTGGCGAAACTATTACATCGGATTTAGCAAATTACAGTGCTGAAACTACCTATGGTGATGAGCCAAAAGGTAAATCCGTAGGTCAGACAAGTCCAGTAGGCAGCTATGTAGCCAATGCCTTTGGATTATATGATATGCACGGTAATGTTTGGGAATGGTGTTATGATCATTGGCATGAAAATTATAAAGGCGCACCCAATAATGGTAGTGCTTGGCTAACCAAGAATAATGATAATGATAATCAATCGCGGCTGCTGCGCGGTGGTTCCTGGAACTTCAATCCGGGGTATTGCCGTTCTGCGTATCGTCTCAACCTCGACCCGGACCATAGGAGCAACGGCATCGGTTTTCGGGTTGTAGTTTCCGCCGCGAGGACTTAATTCTTTACACTCTTGCTCTTGAGTCCTCTCCGCTTTTTCTTTTTCCCTAACCCCCCGCCGAAGGCGGCCGATATTTTTTTTATATTTAGCACGACTATCTATAGTATGCAAGAAGTGGTAAATTTTGTCAAGATGTTTTCGTAGCCTAAAAATTTATCATTGACCCAATGCCAGATTTACCAATTGTCCAAAAAACCTACGACCTGATTAAATGGTATGTCCCAATTTTGAATCGTCTACCCAAAAAACATAAATTTACTTTAGGGGACAGGATGATCATAGGATTGTACGACTTCCTCGAAGGTCTTATTTTAGCACGATACGCCCAAGAAAAGTTAACTCAGCTAGAACTATTAAATGCTAAATTAGACATCCTGCGTCATCAAACCAGATTATTATTTGATTTTCGGGAATTTGATCAGCGACGATATGAATATGTTGGTCAACTGCTAAATGAAATCGGCAATGAATTAGGGGGCTGGATTAAACAACAGCGCCAAAAGGCCAAGAAATGAAACGATATAACAATCTTTATCCTCAAATCACAGATTTTAGTAATTTAATATTAGCGGCACGTCAGGCACAAAAAGGAAAGCGGTTTCGAGAAAATATTTTAAAATTTAACTATAATTTGGAAGCTGAACTGGCAAAAATTAAAACTCAGTTAGAGTCAAAAACTTATCAACCAGGACGCTACAAAACTTTTGAGATTTGTGAACCCAAGCATCGTTTAATCTCTGCCGCACCCTACCGAGATAGAGTAGTGCATCATGCCCTATGCAATATTATAGTGCCAATTTTCGAGCCAACTTTTATTACTGATTCTTATGCCAATCGGTTGGGTTTTGGGACTCACCGCGCTTTACGTCGCTTCACTACCTTTGCTCGTTCTCACCGCTATGTTTTGCAGTGCGACATTAAAAAATATTTTCCCAGTATTAACCACGAAATTCTCAAATCTCTGCTACACCGCAAACTAAAATGTCAAGACACTCTGTGGTTGGCAGAAACTATTATTAATAGCAGTAATCCTCAAGAATCTGTAATTGACTATTTTCCTGGGGATGATTTACTTTCGCCCTTACAAGGACGCAAGGGATTACCTATTGGCAATCTCACCAGTCAATTTTTCGCCAATGTTTATCTGAATAATTTAGATCATTTTGTCAAGGAGCAAATAAAAGCCCAGAATTATGTCCGCTATGTTGATGATTTTGCCTTGTTTTCAGATGACTATGGATTTTTAGCAGCAGCAAAATTAGCCATAGAAGAACACTTGATCAATCTGAGGCTAAAACTGCATCCAGTAAAAAGTCAATTATTTGAAACTCGACATGGAGCAAGTTTTCTAGGATTTCGCATTCTACCAGATACAATCCGAGTGCGAACTGAGAATCTGCGAAGGGGACGGCAAAGATTAAAACAGCTGCAAAGTGACTACAGTCAAGGTAAGATTGAGTTTAAAGACGTACATAGTTCAATTGAAAGCTGGGTAGCCCACATTACATACGGGGACACTTGGCGATTACGTCAACAGATATTCGCATCTCTTGTATTTACGAGAGAGTGAAGAAGGGGCAGGCACTTCCGGCTGCTGCGCGGTGGTTCCTGGAACAACAATCCGAGGAATTGCCGTTCTGCGTATCGTAACAACAACGACCCGGACAATAGGAACAACAACATCGGTTTTCGGGTTGTAGTTTCCGCCGCGAGCGCTCTTCTGTGCCAGAGTCGGCGTATGGGAATGCGTCGAGCGTGCCGAAGAAGAGTCCAGACCTGTTCCTGTGATGTCGGTGACGATATCCGAAAATAAAACTGAGTTGGGTAGCTTGGTAGGTGCAAACCGAACAGTTGCTCAACTCTACAAATAAATTGCAATAGATGAATTAGTCAAATTTGAGTAGATAAAGTACTGCGATCGCTCATTCCCCAAACTGCACTACATTTTGTATGGGGTCTTGCGTCCAGGAAAATTGCCCAATTGCTTTTGCCGATGATATTGGTACATTAGTTACAGGCGGCAAACCTGGACAATGATATCAAGCCGCCAGAATTTTGCTAACTTTGATCTTATCTTTATTGTTACAAAGCTTATGAACCCTGCCCTAACGAAAATTGGCGCTCAAATGTCTAACCTGACTGGTGTAAGAGCGATTATGAAGGACATTGTAGAAACGTTAAAAGCTGGGGCGGGGCAAGAATTTATGAATTTGAGCGCTGGGAACCCGTTGATTTTGCCGGAGGTGGAACAGTTATGGCGCGACTGTACGGCGGAGTTATTGGCTAGTTCGGAATACGGTGAGGTGGTTTGTCGTTACGGTTCCAGTCAGGGTTATGCTCCGTTAATTGAGGCGATCGCCAATGACTTCAACAAGCGCTATGGTTTAAACTTGAGCGATCGCAATATCTTAATTACACCCGGTAGTCAAAGCCTTTACTTCTACGCTGCCAATGCCTTCGGTGGATACACAAATAACGGTGAACTCAAACAAATCGTTTTACCTCTCAGTCCCGACTATACGGGTTATGGCGGTGTCTGTTTAGAGCAAGAAGCCTTAAAAGCCTATAAACCAACTTTGGATATTGATGCTGCGGCTCACAGGTTTAAATATCGTCCAGACTTCAGCCAACTATCAATTACAGAAAGCACGGGTTGTGTCCTTTTCTCTCGTCCCTGTAACCCCACAGGTAATGTTCTCAGCGACGATGAAGTGAAAAAAATTGCGGCTTTGGCTGCACCTCATGATGTACCTGTGTTGATTGACTCGGCTTATGCGCCGCCTTTCCCAGCTTTGAATTTCACAGAAATGACACCAGTGTTCGGTGAGAATATTTTACACTGCCTGAGTTTATCCAAAGCCGGATTACCCGGTGAACGTATCGGTGTCGCTATTGGTGATGAAGGCATTATCCAAGCATTGGAGTCCTTTCAGACAAATTTGTGTATTCATCCTTCACGCTATGGACAAGCGATCGCCGCTAGTGCTATTAATTCTGGTGCTTTAGCTAAAATCGCTGAAGAAGTGATTCGTCCCTTCTACCAGAAAAAATTTGCTGTGCTAGAAGATACTTTAGATACAGCAATGCCCAAGGATTTACCTTGGTTCCTCCATCGCGGTGAAGGTGCTATTTTTGCTTGGTTGTGGCTCCAGGATTTACCCATCACTGATTGGGAATTCTACCAAGAATTAAAGCAAGTGGGTGTGATTGTTGTTCCTGGTAGTAGCTTTTTCCCTGGTTTGCGGGAAGAATGGCCGCACAAGCATCAGTGTTTACGCATTAGTCTGACTGGTAGTGATGCGGAAATTGTCACGGGTATGCAACTTTTGGCACAAGTGGCTGAACGAGTTTATCAGCGTGCTGTTGTGAGTGCTTAAGATTATGAAAACGAACCGCCAAGGCGCAAAGGTCGCCAAGAAGAAGCAGGGGAGCAGGGCGCAGGGAGCAGGGGGGAAGTTTCTCAACCCAGTCCCGAATCTTGATGAATGGTTGGAAATTGGGAAGATTGTCGCTCCTCAAGGTTTGTCTGGGGAGTTGCGGGTTTATCCGGAGTCGGATTTTCCGGAGCGGTTTGAGGTTCCGGGAACTCGTTGGTTATGGCATCCTGGTGATAGGGAACCACAACCTGTGGAGTTGTTGTCAGGACGTTATGTGGAGGGGAAAAATCTTTGTATAATTTCTTTGGCTGGTGTGAGAAATCGCAATGATGCTGAGGCTTTGCGCGATTATAAGTTGATGGTTCCCGCAAGCGATCGCCCCCAATTAGGCGAAGATGAATATCATGTCACCGATTTGATCGGGATGTTGGTATTTATGCAGGAATCTGGGGAACTTGTGGGGGAGGTGGTAGATGTCATTCCGGCTGGTAATTTTTTATTGGAAGTCAAATTGCATCAGCAAATTCCCGATGTCGAGTCAGAAACATTACAGCCGCAATCACCGAAGAAACTTTTGATACCTTTTGTTAAGGCGATCGCCCCTGTGGTAGATTTACCATCCCGTCGCATTGAAATTACTCCCCCCCCTGGGTTGCTAGAACTAGCCATTGGGTAATAGTCATTGGTCATTGGTCATTGGTCATTGGTCATTGGTCATTGGTCATTGGTCATTGGTCATTGGTCATTGGTCATTGGTCATTGGTCATTGGTCATTGGTCATTGGTCATTGGTCATTGGTCATTGGTCATTGGTCATTGGTCATGGGGAAGTTACCGTCTTCTCCCCCTGCACCCTGCGCCCTGCTCCCCTGCCTCTTCTCCCCACTTCCTACTTCCTAATTTCCATCTGCTTGGCTATGCCTCCGGGCGCGGAAAGTATCAAAGTTGTAGTTGCTGCTGCTATGATGCCCATCATGGCTAGGCATAGCAGAACTGTTTTATGTCTGAATTTTATTGCCGCAACTGAAGTATCCATGTTATTATCAGTACAATTAACTTGAATTGGCTGAAGTGCTTTTAAAGCCAAAGATGCATTAGCATAGCGGTATTTACTCTGACATTTCACCAATTTCATCAACCACGATTTAAAACGCGGATTAAGTTGGGGAAATAGTTTCTGGAAATTAAAGCAATACTTATGATCTATTAACTTACAAATATCAATAGAACTGGTATCAGTAAGTAAGCAAATCAGTGTCACCCCTAAACTATACAAGTCCGAAGCTTGGGTGAGGGTATGACCAAGTTGTTCCTCTGGTGGCATAAAACCGGGAGTTCCAGAAGCTAAACTGCTCAGAGCCATTTTCACTCCCTGTAACCTAGCTAAGTCAAAATCAACCAAGTAAGCATTTAGCTGTTCATCAACTAAGATGTTTTCTGGCTTAATATCCCGGTGAATAATTGGGTCGGTGCGTTGTTGCAGATAAACTAAAATCTCTAAAATTGATACCGCTATTTGTTTGATTTCTTCCGGGTTAAAGCTGTGACTTAACCCCAGCGATGGAGCGTTTTTATACTCCTGTACTAGATAAAAATTATTTGGCGTTTCAAAAGAGTCTATGTAGCGAGGGATACGAGGATGATCAAGTTGTTGCAAGATTTGAATTTCACGTTCATAAGTTTTCAAACCCGACCAGTCAGCACTCGTACTAGCAAAATTGAACTCTTTAATGACTACCTGTTGATGAGATTTACAAACCTTAGCCAAGTAAGTAATACGCCCTTCTACCTGGTTGCGTCCTAGTTCTCTAATAACTTGATAGCCTAGCTCAGAAAAATTAGGATAATGACTTAGGCTAATTGGCTCTCGATTATCTACATCAAGCTCCATTAAACTTACCATTTGAGTTTGATTTTGTCAAGGTGCAATTAAATCAGTGAACAGTTATCAGTAAACAGTTATCGCAACCGCCAAGGTTGTTAGGACATGACAAAAACCTAAAATCCAGTCACAGCGAGTCTTTGACTTTTGACTTTTGACTTTTGACTTTTGACTTTTGCTATATCAGACCTATGTTCAGAGGATGTAGGGAATATTTTTGATGGGGAAGTCCCTAAAGGCTGCGAATGAAACTGTTCACTGATAACTGTTAAAAAATTAAGAGGTAGTCACCCAGTTTAACAACCCTTGTATGCTCAATTATGAATTCTGCCCCAACCAAGCAACAATTTGGGCGTTAACAACCTCTGGAACTTCATCGTGGGGACAATGACCCGCGTTAGGAATGGGAACAATCTTGATATCTTTGCCATGATCACACGCCTGTTCATAAATCTTGGCTCCGGTAATTGGTGTCCAAGGATCATCAGCACCCCATATTACTAATAAAGGACGTTGGATTTTGGGCAATAGTTCCTCTGGAGTAGGGCCAGGAGGGGCTGTGAGGATGGAGGCGAAGACTTGCTGCGCTCCGGGGTCACAAGATGGAGTATAAAGAATATCGATTAGTTCATCTGTGACGGCTTCACGGTTGCGATAAACTTGGTATAGGGTGCGACGAATTTGGGATTTTTGACGAATGCGATTATAAACAAATTTACCTGTAATAGGCGATCGCACAAATCTGTTAAAAGCTCCCATCACCATCCGTAAAGGTGGGTTTAACTCATGGGGACGATGACTCAAACCACCAGCCGAGTTAATTAAAACACCACCAGCCGTAATTTCTGGATGTTCAGCCAGCACCATCAAGCTTAAAAGCGCACCAATGGAATTACCGATAAATACCGCAGGTTCTTGGATGTGTTCTGCCCAAAAATCTTTCAGCAGTTCTACCCAGACTTCTACAGTATAATCAATTGCTGCTTTATCTGAACCACCGAACCCCAAAAGATCCAAAGCAAAAACCCGATAGCCTGCGTTGGCTAAAACAGGGATATTTTTCCGCCAGTGTCCAATAGAAGCACCAAAGCCGTGAACCAGTACCAAGGGGCGACCTGTACCCATGACGGTATATTGAATTTTGTAACCTTGCCAAGTCCAAACCAGTTTTTCTAAGGTTGCTAAAGGTAGCTGCTGTGTAGTTCCGGTCATTATTAAAATTTATGAAGTATTACTCTATATGATATTCTCCCTGACAGTTAAGAATTTTGGCAAAAATGCTATTTGCCTTGGCTAAATAATTTCCACAATATTTCCCAATTGAAGCTGATGCAAGGAACTATTGACTCTTGACACAAGGAGCAAAAAATGTTATGATTAATGGTTAACTCATTTACGCTGATATCAATGGTAGTTTGAAGATTTGACGTAAAGTAGTCCCGACAGCGTTTAGTCTAGGGATAGGGGGCGTTGTAGTTAGCCCTGTCGGGGTTATTCCCGGCAAACAAATGGCATGAGATATTTGTCTATGCTTTTTGGAACTATTAAGCTATTAACAGTAAACCAGCGAGGGTAAACATCATGATTCTGCCAGGATCAACAGTTCGCGTTAAGAATCCCGCCGACACCTATTATCGCTACGAAGGACTTGTACAACGTGTCAGTGATGGCAAAGTCGCTGTACTATTTGAAGGTGGCAACTGGGATAAATTAATTACCTTTCGCCTATCAGAATTAGAACTCGTAGAACTGACAGCCGGACGAAAAGGGAAATAGATTCATAGTCATGAGTGATCAGTGATTAGTCATGAGTCATTAAAACACTGGTGACTAATCACTACAGACTAATGGCCAAGGACTAATAATTAATATGCGTCTACCTTTACCACAGTTTACCACAGGCGATCGCCACCCCAACCACATTGCGGAGGTGATCGAAACTACTTCTACCGAATTTCTCTCACAGTGTTTGGAACCAGAAGACTTAAGTTTTCCCCCCATCCCGCCGTTTGGTAGTTGGGTTTGTGCTGTGGATGAAGAGTCAGGCAATCAAATTTATGCTGTGTTGTATCACGCTACAACCATGCCCATAGATTCTGTACATCGGGCTGTAGCTTTGGGGTTGTCATTGCAGGATTTACGCGAGGAACAACCCCAAATTTTTGCCATGCTCAAAACTGAATTTCGAGCAGCGATTGTGGGGTTTCGGCATTCCTCCCACTCTTTAGGGACAAACCAAGGGATATATCAGTACTTACCACCTCGTCCTCCGCAAATTCACCAAGCTGTTTATCTCTGTGAACCAGAAGCCATCATTAAATTCACTGAGGAACTAGATTTTTTGCGGACATTACTGACTATAACTAATGCGCCAGTAGAAGCATTAACAGCAGCAGCTATTCGCCATGTTTACCAGTTACGCAAAACTGACCGACAATGGCTAATTAAAGCTGGACGGACTCTGAGCGTTTTATTAAAAGATGACTACGATCGCCTACGGTTTATTTTAAGTCAAATCCATCCATAGGTAGTTAATTATTAGACAACTACTTATGTAGTTTAAATGAAGTTTTGTTAAATTTTTCGCCAGTGTGGCTTTTATATTAAGTCAAACTCCTTCTAAATAATCCTCAATTCACGTCGCTCCTTACAGTCCAATCTATGGAATTAATCTTACAAGTTCTCACCGAACCAACTTATCAAGTTCTGGGCGAGGAACCAATTGTTACCTTTGCTGTTTTGGTAGTGGTCATTTTAGTTATACCCATCCTCTTTGAGAGACTGAGATTACCAGGATTAATCGGCTTAGTCTTCTCTGGGGTAGTACTGGGACCATCAGGCTGGAATTTCTTCCACACAGAATCACCCATTATCAGCCTGTTCTCAAATATTGGCTTACTTTATTTGATGTTTGTCGCAGGTTTAGAAGTAGAAATCAAGCATTTCCGCCGCCGCAAAAAACGTTCCTTGGGATTTGGCATCCTTACCTTGAGTTTCCCCCTAGTCATGGGAACCTTAATCGGACAGATATTTAATTTGGGCTGGAATGCTGCGATTTTAATGGGTTCTTTGTTGGCTTCTTATACCCTTTTGGCATATCCCATTATCAGTCGTCTGGGGGTGGTCAAGAATGAAGCTGTAACTGTCGCAATGGGAGCCACGGTTTTTACCAATCTTAGCGCTGTGCTGATCTTAGCAGTTTGTATAGCTACTACTGACACTGGCCTATTCAGCTTAGATCAACTACTTCCTCTATTGATGTGGTTGAGTGTTTACACCATGATCATTTTGGTGGGATTTGATTGGGCTGGCAAAGAATTTTTCCGGCGATGTGGAGACAACGAGGGTAATAAGTTTTTGTTTGTGTTACTTACCGTGTTTCTGGCTGGGGTAGGCGCTCAATTCATTGGCGTAGAAACAATTGTCGGAGCCTTTTTAGCAGGTTTGGCGGTAAATGAAACCGTAGGTGAAGGGCCAGTTAGGGAAAAGGTGGTATTTATTGGCAGTGTCCTATTTATTCCCATTTTCTTGGTTAGTTTTGGCTTAATGATCGATTTACCTGCTTTGATGACCAGCATTAGCACCCTGCAATTAACGCTTTTGATGATCGTCGGTTTAATTAGCAGCAAATTCATCGCCGCTTTATTCACAAAACTGCTTTACCGCTACAACTGGGGGGAAATACTGACTATGTGGTCGCTATCAATACCTCAGATGGGGACAACTTTAGCAGCTACTGTAGTGGGTTATCGGTCTGGGTTGTTACCAGAGGCAGTGTTAAATAGTGTGGTTGTGTTAATGGTTGTTACCTCACTCTTAGGGCTATGGATGACCAATCACACAGCTGTGGCTTTGGTTTCCACCGCAGTTCCCGAAGTACCTACTACCAGTTTATCTGAGGAGAAGACAGAAGCAAAACACAGTCCTTTGACCATAGTTGTCCCTGTGTATAATCCTCAAACGCAGCAGTATTTGCTGGAAATGGCGGCATTATTGGCAAATCAAGCTAAAGGTAAAATTATACCATTGGCGATCGCCACTGCTGCGGCTCAAATGGATGCACCAGAGTTAGAAGCTTCTCTGCGTCGCAGTGAATGGTTACTAGCAAAAGCCACAGCACAAAGTCGATTATTGGGAGTAGAAGCAGAACCATTGCTGCGAATTGATGATGCTTTTGCTCTAGGTATTAGTAGAGCAGCTCGCGAACAACAGGCGAGTTTAATTATCATGGGTTGGGGTAAACGTCATGGGTTAAGAGCGCGTTTATTTGGCAATGTAATTGATAATGTACTTTGGGCATCTCATTGTCCAGTAGCGGTGACGCGTCTGATGGACTCACCCAAAAAAATTCAACGCATCTTAGTACCCTTAGAAAATTTAACAGCATCATCATTGCAACCTGTACAATTTGCCCAGATGCTGGCTGAGGCTAATCAAGCCCAGGTTACTGTACTCCATGTGTGCATGAATGAAGCTCGTGGTTCCCAGAAAATCGCTACCAAGCGAACGCACCTCGCCGAATTAATGTCTCAATTAGCTGTACCTCATCCCCCAGAAATTCAAATTATCGCTCATCAAAATGCTGCCCAAGCAATTTTACAGGCTGCAAGATTATATGATTTAGTAGTGTTGCCTTTTATCCGAAATCGGACAAATCCTGGTGGGTTAGCTATTAGCGATGTCACAACCCAGTTAGCTGGACAACTTACCTGCTCTATAGTCATGCTGGGAGAACCACAGCACACTCAAAGTAAAATGTCAATACTAGAGATTTCCCACCCTACAGCTGCTATTTAAGCCAGGAAAAATCTGCTTTTTTCGCATCTTTTCACATTGGCTACAGTGTAGAAACAAGTCATCGCATTACCCCAAAATTTTGCCCAACCTCACTTTTTTCTCACCGACATCCCTTTGCTTACCTTCGCGTAGCGTCTCCCTTTGGGAGAAGGACAGGGAAAGGTTTTGGGTAAAAACTAGGGTGAGGTTCCGGTTGAATAATTATAATTAGGCTCAGATAATCTCACGGTAAAATATTGAAAAAAGTTGAGAGGATTAAAGATTTGATGAATTTTTAGCCAAACAAGACAATGAGCAGGGAATGTTTGATACTTTGGTATATGATTAGTCTAAAAAATTGAGTTTAAACTTCACAAAATTAAGTATATACTGCATTAAATTGTTTCTTTCAAATTAGGTCTGTTCGTTATATATTATTTTTGCATGAAAACTGGGTAATCTAAATTATCGTGAGAAATCAACGATAAGTATTAATAAAATAATTCGGAAATTATGAGAATTTTGGTAACGGGCGGTGCTGGGTTCATTGGTTCCCATCTGATTGACAGATTAATACCAGCAGGACATGAGGTAATTTGCTTAGATAACTTTTACACAGGTCATAAACGCAATATCCTCAAATGGATGAATAATCCCAACTTTGAACTCATCCGCCATGACATCACAGAACCAATTCGCTTAGAAGTAGATCAAATTTATCATCTAGCCTGTCCAGCTTCTCCTGTACATTACCAGTACAACCCCGTTAAAACCGTTAAAACTAACGTTATGGGGACAATGAATATGTTGGGACTAGCTAAACGCGTTAAGGCGAGGTTCTTTTTAGCCTCAACCAGCGAAGTTTATGGTGATCCTGAAGTTCATCCCCAACCAGAAGAGTATCGGGGTAGTGTTAATCCTATCGGCATCCGTTCATGTTATGACGAAGGCAAACGCATTGCGGAAACTTTGGCTTTTGATTACTACAGACAAAATAAAGTCGAAATTCGGGTGGCGCGGATTTTCAATACCTACGGACCGAGAATGTTAGAAAACGATGGTCGGGTAGTGAGTAATTTCATCGTTCAAGCGTTACAGGGTAATCCTTTAACTGTTTATGGTGATGGTTCGCAAACTCGCAGTTTCTGTTACGTTTCTGACTTGGTAGAAGGGTTTATACGCCTAATGAATGGCGACTATGTTGGCCCAGTGAATTTGGGAAATCCTGGGGAATACACAATTTTGGAATTGGCGCAAGCTGTACAAAACATGGTGAACCCGGACGCAAAAATTAAGTACGAGTCATTACCATCTGATGATCCGCGTCGTCGTCAGCCTGATATTACTAAAGCTAAAACCTTGTTAAATTGGGAACCTACCATTGGGCTACAAGAAGGGTTAAAACTGACAGTAGAAGATTTCCGTAAGCGGATGACAAGCGATACCTAGTATTTAGATTTGGGGGTAGCGCTTCACGCCGCTCTCAATCTTTGTGCAGGCTCATCTTCTCAGTAGCCTGTACTTCAGTTACTGGTTTTACCAGTGGATAAAAGTGTCATATTTGACAATTTTTTCAAGGCTAACCCCAAAAAAGTGAGGAGTTAAAGTAAATGCGTGTTTGCGTAATTGGTACTGGTTACGTTGGTTTGGTTACAGGTGCTTGTTTAGCTCATATCGGCCATGATGTCATTTGCGTCGATAATAATGAAGAAAAAGTTAAATTAATGAAGTCTGGACAGTCCCCGATTTTTGAGCCGGGACTCTCGGACATTATGCAGTCTGCGATTAAAACAGAAAAAATTCATTTTACTACAGATATAGCTGCCGGAGTTGCTCACGGGGAAGTTCTATTTATTGCTGTGGGAACACCACCTTTACCTACTGGCGAAAGTGATACCCGTTATGTGGAAGCTGTCGCTCGTGGTATCGGCGAAAATCTCAACGGTGGTTATAAGGTAATTGTCAATAAATCTACAGTCCCCATTGGTTCTGGCGACTGGGTACGGATGATTGTTTTAGATGGGATTGTGGAACGTCAGAAAACACTTGTCCCCGCAGGTGGAGTAGCGAGTGGTGAAAAATCACCTGAAGATTTAGCCCAATTTGATGTGGTCAGCAATCCAGAGTTTTTGCGGGAAGGTTCGGCGGTGTATGATACTTTTAACCCGGATCGTATCGTTTTAGGCGGCAATAGTCCTAGAGCGATCGCCTTAATGAAAGAACTGTATACGCCCATTGTGGAACGCCAGTATGCGGTTGATAAATCTTTACCAGCAGTGCCTGTATTAGCTACAGACCTCAGTTCCGCAGAAATGATCAAATATGCTGCTAATGCCTTTTTAGCCACTAAAATTAGCTTTATTAACGAAGTTGCGAATATTTGCGATCGCGTTGGTGCGGACGTAACCCAAGTAGCAAAAGGTATTGGTTTAGATTCCCGCATTGGTAACAAATTTTTAAACGCTGGTATTGGTTGGGGTGGTTCCTGCTTCCCCAAAGATGTCTCCGCACTGATTCACACAGCTGAAGACTATGGCTATGAAGCCCAGATAATGAAAGCTGCTGTGAGTGTCAACGAACGCCAACGTTTAATTGCTTTGGAAAAACTCCAGCAAGTTCTCAAAATTCTCAAAGGTAAAACTGTCGGACTTCTGGGTTTAACCTTCAAGCCAGATACAGATGATATGCGGGATGCGCCAGCACTCAACTTGATTGAGCAGCTAAACCGACTAGGAGCGAAAGTCAAAGCCTATGACCCCATTGTTTCCCAAACAGGTTTACGTCATGGTCTGACAGGCGTGTTAGTGGAAACAGACGCGGAAAGGCTAGCTGATGGTTGCGACGCTTTGGTATTAGTCACCGAATGGCAGCAGTTTAGCAGTCTAGATTACACTAAGATGGCAAAATTAATGAACCATCCGGTAATGATCGATGGTCGTAACTTCCTGGAACCTGAAACTATGGTTAGGGCTGGTTTCCAATATGTCGGTGTGGGACGATAGAAAAACCTCACCCCGCCTTTGACTTGCGTCAAAGTCTCCCCTCTCCTTACTAAGGAGAGGGGTAGGGGGTGAGGTTCTGTGATTTAAGCGTTACGAGGGATACGCTCTATTTCCGCATAACCACTGAAAATTAAATTTTTTCCTTCAGTTTCTAAACGATTCAGTCGCAATTTCACACCATCAAGGTCAAAGCGATCCAAGTCAACCATATTATCTAAAATTTCCGCCAGCGCCATACTCAATGTTTGGGAGGTTTCCCGTTGTGCTTCTGGTATTGAGTCAAGCTCAATTTGGGGGTTTTTAAAGGAAATCCGTCGCCGTCGTTCTACAGCTACACTCATGACTATGCTCAGTGGGATGATTTCGCCATTATTTAAATCTGCTTTCGCTAAAATCCGCAGGTGATTTGCTGCTAAAAGTTCTACTTGAATATCGGTAAAGGAAACTGGTGTACCCCCGGATATTGCAGTCAAGGAAGGTACTGTGAGGTTAACCAGGTGCTGTGTCACCAGTTTGGCATTGAAGGCTTGGTTAATGCCCGCTTCGGATAAGATGACATTAGCGATCGCTTGGGTGGGTTGCTTGAGGTTGAGCTTACCACTCATAACCCCACCGAAGTCAATAGCAACCGCATCGGTTTCAAAGGACATTTCCTCGACCAAAAAATCTTTACGAATCACCAACCCAGTACCGCTCATCTTAAAGCTATCAATGCTGCCTTGCAACAGTTTGCTGGAGGGATAGCAGCGCACAAAGACTTCTACTGACTCGCTTTGGGTAAACAAGTGGCGAATCGTTTGGCTGGCGACTGTGTTTAGCATTCGCTCTCCCCAATCTGTGCCTTGAGAATCTTTTAAACCAGTAAGTCCGCCGAACATGAAGTTTTGGATCTCTAGAAGTTCTTTATACTTTTGTAACAAACTGTGAAGAATAGAGCAAGCGATCCCCACATTCATTTTGCTGATGGTGAGGTGAGGAATAGCTGATGATTGCTATTCTAGTGTGTCAGATGTTACACCCTCTGATATCAGAAACTCAAATTCCCCAAAACCAAAGATCCCCGACTTCTTCAAGAAGTCGGGGATCTGAGCCTATCACTAGGGGGTAGGTTTAGAACCAGATGATTAGATGATTGTTTTTATATTCAAAATGCAACACAAATGATAGGTAAAAATAGACTGAATTTATCAGTTTATCCGCCTCTAGATTTAGCGATATAAAGCAAACAAAAGATTAGTTTGGGTAATTTTTTCAGGGACTAATTGGATTTTACCACTATCTAGAAGTGTTAAAATATTTCGCAACGGCACGGTGAGGGTAAAGAAATTTTCAGGAGTTCATATATGTTAAGTTATGTTTTCTCATTAGTATTCTCAATTTTTTTATTATACGTGGTTATCAATGCTATCTGTCAGATGTCAAGAGCCGGAGCCAGTCGCAATTGGATTATAACAACAGGTGAAGTTGTTGATTCTTCTATTCGTAGAGAGCCTGATAGTCCGTATTATACTCCAGTAGTAAAATATCGATACGTATAAAGCAAGGTGATACAGATGCGATCGCCCACTTCTTTAACCATTTCTTAATCTTTAATCATTCAACCATCCCCAAGCATCAAATTTTCAAAAGGATACTGATTTTTCCAACGGTAAGCATTAAAATCGCGGAAATCTATCGACAAAATTCGTCCATGTCCCAAGTTTTCCGCCAAAACTACGAGAGAAGCATCAGCAAAATCCATTGGTAAGTCTGCATATTTTTCCATCAGTTCACAAATGCGTTTACCATGATGCAGTTCCAAATCAAAAACTGTAAATCCTCCTAAAAATAAGTTATTTAGGACTTACGCAAGAACTCTCTGAAACCTTCTTAACTTCTCCCAAAGGGAGAGGCTAGCGCCAACGTGTCCTTCGTGTCCTTCTCCCAAGGGGAGACGCTTCGCGAACGTGGTTCGTTTTTCCATAATTTTGCGTAAGTCCTGTTATTAATAAAACTGATTTGGGCATGGTTCCCCATCCTTGTGAGAAGTAGATAGCAAGTTTCTGTGACAACAGCCCAAGTTGTAATCAGAGGTTCGTTAAGATTCGCAAGTACCGCTATTGCTTGAGTATGATAGGAGTCATTTAGATTTGCCAAGGCTAACCAAAAGCCCGTATCAACAATCACCATATTTACCTTTTAAGCCATTTTGCAAAATTGACTTGTAGTTTAGAGACAAATCAGGTTCTGCTTCACCACAGCCAATAAAACCATTTTGTGTGAGCAAATCTAGGGGTTTTTGCTGCTGAAGTTGCTGGAAGTACAAGTCAATAGCAGTCCTAATTGCATCGGTTACTGTTTGATGAGTCTGTTGTTGAATGTAACTTAGTTTATGAGCATCTTCTTCATCTAAACGGGCATTGATTCGCATAGTTATGAAAATTTGTCCTCAGCTTGTATGACAAGTTTAACATTTTCCTAGAGCAATACCTTAGCCATTTTTTGTCGTAGGGGTTAAGCGACAGCGCAACCCAACGCATTTGTTGGGTTTCATGCTTCAACCCAACCTACGAATTAAGGCTTTTTTCAATTTGGCTAAGGTATTGTAGAGAAAATGAATTAAGTCAAAATCGCGCCACCCATTAACCGTTCATAGCGATACTTCAACTCAGCTTTCATCAAAACCCAACGTTCCAAAGTTGCATCCATCTCGATCACCTTCTCCGCAACTTGTCGGGCTAACAGCAAAATTTCCTCATCTTCCACCAAACTGGCTAAAGTAAAATCAGCTACACCTGATTGACGAGTTCCCAGCACTTCCCCAGGGCCTCGAAACCGCATATCCATTTCGGAGATAAAAAAGCCATCCTGGGATTGTTCCAATACCTTCAGCCGTTGTTGAGCATCAGCACTCTTAGAACTACTCATTAATAAACAGTAAGACTGAGCCGCACCACGACCAACACGCCCACGCAATTGATGCAGTTGTGATAAGCCAAATCTTTCAGCATTTTCAATCAGCATCACCGTTGCATTGGGAACATCCACACCCACTTCTACAACGGTAGTAGAAACTAATATTTGCGTGTGATTATCACGGAATTTGGTAATCGCTTCATCCTTATCTGCGGAACTCATGCGACCGTGTAACAATCCCACTTGAAAGTCAGGGAAAATACTTTCTTGTAACTTCTGATGCTCCTCTACGGCTGACCGCAAGTCCAATTTTTCCGATTCTTCCACCAGAGGTAAAACTATATAAACTTGCCTTCCTTGGGCAATTTCCCGGCGCATTAAGTCGTAAGCTTCAGTGCGTTGTTTACCTGTTAACATAGTGGTCTGAATTTTTTGCCGTCCTGGTGGTAACTCATCAATCTGGCTAACATTCATATCCCCATGTATTGTTAATGCTAACGTCCGAGGAATGGGGGTGGCGGTCATAGTTAATACATGAGGTTGGTCGCCTTTTTGCTGTAATAGCGCCCTTTGTTTCACCCCAAAACGATGTTGTTCATCAATTACCACTAACCCCAATTGGTTAAAGTTAACAGTGTCTTGAATTAAAGCATGAGTTCCCACTAATAAAGGTAATTCACCTGTGACTAGCTGAGAATGTATTTCTCGCCGTTTAGCAACTTTGGTAGAACCTGTCAGTAATTCCACGGGTAAATGCAACAGGTTAAACCAACTCACTAACTTGCGGTAATGCTGTTCTGCTAAAACTTCGGTGGGAGCCATTAACGCTGCTTGATATCCAGATTGAATGGCGGCGAGGATCGCAATTACAGCCACCACAGTTTTACCCGAACCCACATCGCCCTGTATCAGCCGATTCATTGGGGTGGATTTTTCCAAGTCTGTGAGAATATCGTTGAGGACTCGTTGCTGTGCGCCGGTCAGTTCAAAAGGCAGAATTTCGGAGAATTTTTCGACTAGCTGACCTTTAGGGGCGAGAATAGCGCTGGTTTGGATTTGGCGGGCTTGGTGCTGACGTTGTAATAAGCCGAGTTGCAGGTAAAAGAATTCATCAAAGACTAGGCGACGACGAGCAGCTTGTAACGTGGCGCTTTCGTCTGGAAAATGGATGTTAGCGATCGCATCCTTCAATTCCATCAAATTATACTTTGTCCTTAACCCTTTCGGCAAAGGATCTTTGAGGTGAACCGTAGCTGGTAAAGCCGCCGTTATCGCCTGTCTCACCATAGTTGCCATTACACCCTCAGTTAGAGCATAAATTGGCACAACCCGACCAATAGTCAAAGAATCAATAGCATCTCCTGGATGTGCTAAAACCTCAAGTTCCGGGTTATCCAGAGTCAAGCCATATTTACTTTCTTTCACCAACCCACAAGCTGCCAAAATACTACCCACAGGGTAACGGCGTTTTAAACCTTCTTGCCAACCGCGACTAGCAAAACGCGCCCCCGCAGAAAAACGGGTAATTTTAATTTCACCAGTATTATCTTTGAGAACTAATTCTAAAATCGATAATTTCTTATTTTTGGGGCTAGTAAAACAGTTACAACGCTTGACATTAGCAATGATTGTCACCGTTTCACCCCCCTGCAATTCCCCAATATTCACCTGACGCGCATAGTCAATATGATCACGGGGATAGTAGTAAAGCAAATCACGCACAGTAAGCAAATTCAGCGCCGCTAATTTATCAGCCTGACGAGGGCCGATTTCTGGTAAATCGCTGAGTTTTTGATCAATCTTTGGCGCTAACCTCCGACTCACTTCCGCCACAATGGGCGATTTCGGTTGAGAATTTTGGCGTTGGTATATTTGTGATTTCTCTGTGCTACTTTCTTTTGGTTCTTGCTGTAGTTGGTAAAGATACCTCCGAGTTTCAGCGACTAAATGCTGTCTTTCTGACTCTTCCAGATGGGGATAGTTAGCAAATTTCGCCGCTAGTTCTTGCCAACGGCCACGTTCTACTGAGGGCAAAGCTGTGGGGAATTTCCCAAAAGTCAAGCAGAGAAATTCACTGAAGCGGTATTGTTTGCCGATTAAGTCTGTAAAGCCTTTGTCAGCTTCTATTGCCAAGGCTTTCTGCAATCTTACCCAATCTGGTGTGTCATTAGTCATTAGTCAATCAATTTTAGATTTTAGATTTTAGATTTTGGATTAGACTGCAATCTAAAATCGCAAATCCAAAATCCAAAATTCTTTACGGACGACTCCCGACTCCCCACTCCCTAGTCTATTCAAACCAACTCGCACGCCATGCAGATTCAGCTTCAGCAACGGAGCGTTCCCGTTGCTTTTTTTGATAATCTCGCCCTATTTTGTTTAGCTGAACTAATATATGGCGAATTTGCCTGCGCTCAGAGGAGAGCTTTGTGTCGGCAAATTCAATGTCCCCCAATCGTAGGTTAATCGCCATAATCTGTGTGAGTCTGGAGTCTTCTGGCTCTTGTTCATTTTGGATTTCCACCACCAAGTTTAAAAGATTGGGTGGCCCTGGCATCACCTCAGAAGATGCTTCTGAGACAGCAGCCGCCGCTTCTAAAATGGGTTCTGGTAATTTCTTGGGTAAAATACTAGCCTTTTGTAATAAAAGATTCGCGTCGTGGGAAACCTTTTTTAACGTCTGTTGAATTAAATTTTCCAGGTTGTGTTGCCATTTTGCTAGTTCTATGGGGTTGGTGAGATCAGGGTTGAAACTTTTCAGGGTTGAAGTGATCACCGGCAAAGCAGATGATTCAGATAACATATATGTTACTACCTCATCTATATCAAATCCCCCATCTTCCTCATCGCTCTCACCTTCCTCATCGCTCTCACCTTCCTCATCGCTTTCATCTTCCTCATCTTCCTCATCGCTCTCATCTTCCTCATTTTCCTGACTCTGGAGATAAGAAAGTAATAACTCAGCCGCCTCTTGACCCAAATTGCGGATAGCTTGCTGCAATTGTTGGCGCTGATTTAGAGATAACTTGAGAAAGTTTTCGGGATACCCTTGGGTGCATAGATGGTAACTTGCTAGAATCAACTGTTTTCGTAAAGCTTGCCCCAAGGTAGTTAAATAACTGGCATAAGCATTATAGAGTTCTGTGGCGATCGCTCGGATCGCTGCTTGCAATGCTGCAATATCCCGTTCAATTAGCTCAATTGCTCTAGCCATATCTTCTCTTATTACTTGCCAATCTGATCCATACCTTATTATGGTACAAACGTACCTATTATTTTATTTATCTGTGTTTATCTGTGGTTCCTAACTTCTTTCTACCCACTACAATACTCACTCACAAATGTCAATCCAATAACCTGCCTTTGATTTTGCTCAAAATCTCCCCTCTCCTTAGTAACCAGAGGGCTTGGGGGTGAGGTTCCGCACTCCTAATTAATAAAACACAGGCCAGTTAATTATGACTGACCTGCGATTATACAAGTGATGAGTTACACAGGCAACTCCTAACTTCTAACTAAAGTTACTTACTACCCATTTGTGCAGCAACTTCTTCAGCAAAACTAATTTCTTGCTTCTCAATGCCTTCACCCAGGATATAGCGCACAAAGCGATTAACTTTGATATCTTCGCCGACTTTGGTTTTAACTTGTTTTACCAAGTCTTCCACAGAAATGCTTTGATCACGGATGAAAGGCTGATCCAACAAAGTTAATTCTTTGAGGCGTTTTTCAATCCGTCCCTGAACAATTTTTTCTTTTATATTCTGTGGTTTGTTACCCAAATCATCCCGACCCATTTCAATTTCGGTTTCTTTTTGGGCAAACTCGGCTGGAATTTCGTCTACGCTGACATACTCCACATTGGGACAAGCTGCAACTTGCATCGCTGCATTCTTAGCCAGAGTTTGAAACTCTTCATTCTGAGCAGCTGTCTCAGTTTGGGCGTTAAGTTCCACCAAAACACCAACGCGACCACCAGTGTGAATGTAGCTGTCTACAACACCTTGTTGGCCTTCTGGGAGGGCAAAGTTGATAAAGCGACGCACCTGAATATTTTCACCAAGCTGGGCAATGGTTTGCTTGATGAACTGGTCTACAGTTACGCTTGTTTCTTCAATATAGGGTTGAGCCAACAAAGACTCAACACTATCAGCCGTAGTGGCTTGCTGGGCTAGATTCTTAACTAGAGCTTTAAAAGCTTCGTTACGGGCAACAAAATCGGTTTGGCAGTTAACTTCTATTAGCACACCCACTCGACCACCCGGTTGAATGTAGGTGTCTACTAGACCTTCTGCCGCAATGCGATCGCTTTTTTTACCTGCCGAAGCAATCCCCTTTTGTCGTAGCCATTCTATAGCTTTTTCGATGTCGCCGTCATTTTCTTTCAGCGCTTTTTTGCAGTCCATCATGCCTGCACCAGTTTTTTGGCGTAGCTCTTGGACGAGTTTTGCAGATATTTCCGCCATGTTGCCTCAATTCCTAACTTGACCTTGAGTTGTTATCGCTCACGGGTGTTGAGTATTTCTATCTTACTCAGGGCTGGTGAAGAAAAAGCGATGAAGTATGAACTGTGAATAATTTAGTATGAAGCGTGAGCTGTTTT
The DNA here is from genome assembly GCF_000340565.2 of Nodularia spumigena CCY9414. NCBI lineage: Bacteria > Bacillati > Cyanobacteriota > Cyanophyceae > Nostocales > Nodulariaceae > Nodularia > Nodularia spumigena. Next base: position 1,324,225 of record NZ_CP007203.1, on the reverse strand, counting down.
TAGTCTCCATACTCAATTGTTCCGCTACTTATTCTGCTTATGCTTTCGCTTATTCATCAGAAGACTCATCACTAGACCCTTGGGCGTATTCGCTTTCGTCGTAGTCGTCGTCATACTCAGAACCATCATAGTCTTCGTAATCGTCTTCACCTTCGAGGGTACCGCCACGACCTTCATAAATCGCATCCGCCAATTTGCCCACGATCAACTTAATTGATCTGATCGCATCATCGTTAGCTGGAATGGGGATATCTACTACATCTGGATCACAGTTTGTATCTAGCATAGACACAATTGGCAATCCCAGTTTTTGGCATTCTTGAACTGCATTATATTCGCGCCGTTGGTCTACAATCACCACTACATCGGGGACTTTCCGCATATTCTTAATACCACCCAGGTATTTTTGCAGCTTCGTCATCTCTCGACGCAACATTGAAGCTTCTTTTTTGGGTAATAAATCTAGTGCGCCGTTTTCTTCGCGGCGTTCCAAATCTTTGAGACGGTCGGCTCTGGTTTTGATGGTTGCCCAGTTGGTGAGCATTCCACCCAACCAACGTTGGTTAATGTAGTGAGAGCCACAACGAGCCGCTTCTTGGGCAATAATTCCGGCTGCTTGGCGCTTAGTACCAACGAAGAGGAATTTTTTCCCTTGCTCCGACTGCGATCGCATATAGTTATACGCATTATCCATCAACTGAGCAGTCTGCACCAAGTCGATGATGTGTACGCCATTGCGGGAAGTATAAATGTACGGAGACATTTTTGGGTTCCAACGTCGGGTTTGATGCCCGAAATGTACCCCTGACTCCATCATTTGAGCCAATGAAACTACTGGCATATTTTTTGAACTCCTATTCGGGTTAAACCTCCACCCAGTTGTATTTCCCCATCAGGAAACACCCGAATTACTGGATGTGCGAGATTAGACAACCCTCCTACTATATCACAACCAATTGGCTATCATAACTAAACTATTGTTTTAACTTTAAGTTTTTTAAATTTTTTTCCAGTTAGCAACTAACATCATGATATTTCATCGTATATATACTGATATATCCTAAAAAATATATAAGTATTAATTACCATCAATGCAACACTCACCAATACCGCAAAATGAGCAAGATAGACTCAATGCGCTTCTAAACTACAACATTCTTGATACCGACTCTGAACAGGCATTCGATGATTTGACTGCTTTAGCTGCCTATATTTGATGAAATCTTAAGTTTGTTGATATTTATTAGCTTCCGCATAAGCTGCATAAACTCCCTTGACGTTGTACCAGTTGAGAAAAATTCGGGCAACTTCTAACGCTAACTGGGGTTTACCTAACTTAATTAGCCATCGCAAAAAGGGAGCCATTGTTCGCTCGTTCAGTGTGCCATTGAGTGAGAGAATGCCCCAAAGTAAACGATGAAACCAAGTCATTTGAATCATCATTCGCACTTCCCAAGTGGAATGCTTTTGATAAAATAAAACTCCCATGCGTCCGCGTTGAATTTCTTGGTCAATCAAACGGGGAATTTGCTCTAAATTAAATGGTGGATGCCAGTGATAGCCAACTGCTGCTGGACATTTAATCAGTTGTAGTCCCAGTTTTTTGAGTCTGACACCTAATTCTAAATCTTCCCAACCATAGAGTTGAAAGCTATTATCAAAAAGTCCAGCTTTCTCTAACCAATGTTTGGGAATGGCTACGTTACCCGTGGCAAAGAAAGCTGCGGAAAAATCCGTAATTTTATAGGGTTCGGCGGTGGGTTGCGCGAAATTACAAGTATTAATTACTGCACCGTAAGTAAAAAAGCGATCGCTCCCTAATTTTTCCCCTCCCTGCACCAGCGCATCTGCATGAGCTTGCAGAAAGTTCTTCAGCACCACCAAATCACTATCAATAAAGATAATTGTGTCTCCCAGTGCCTTTTCCACCCCCAAATTACGAGCCGCAGCCGGCCCGGCGTGGTCTTGCTCAAAACAACGCACATGGGGAAATTCTGCTTTGTGTGCTGCTAACCATTCTAATGTGCCATCAGTAGAACCATCATCTACCAAGACAATTTCGTAATCAGTTACGGAACTTGATCGACTCAATTCCTGCACCTCCAACGCGCGGAGGCACTTTTCTAAAATCGGCTGGCGATTATAAGTCGGTATAACAACGCTAAAAAACACAGTCTCACCCACAACAGTATTACACATCTCCAGGATAGGACAGCAGAGTACTGAACACTGTTCCTTTCTCTATCATTCCTGAGAAAACAGGTGAATGTTATCTAAAACACAATATTTTTGGCAAAAAAAGCTTGTTTATAAATTCAAATTAAACAATACATAACCTGATGTTAATGCTGATTACCTAAATTGAAAGCAACTGCATCAATGTTGTAGACATCAGCAGTACAAAAGCAATTTTATTGTTTATTGCGGGAAAAAAAGAGACCCCGATTTTCCAGGCATATCTCAGATTTTTCTCTCAATATGTAGATTTTTTGTTTACCAGATTCCACTTGCATAGGACTTACGCAAGAACTCTCTGAAACCCTCTTGACTTCGTGTCCTTTGTGTCCTTCGTGGTTCGTTTTTTCATAATTTTGCGTAAGTCCTGTTGCAATAAAGAAATTAATTGAATAGCAACTTTCTGAACTTAAAAATGGAGAACACACAATGAAAGGTCATCTTCACCCCAAAAATAACGTAACTATTAACCCATCCGGTAACGAGTCAATCCTTGACGTGATTGGACGCGTCAGCATGAAGCGCAGACGTTTCATCACGACAACGGCGGCAGCTACTGCGGCAACTGTGTTTAGTGATATTGCCATCAGTGGTTTTCTCCAAACTGTAGAAGCAGCACCAGTTCCAGCCGGACTTGGTTTTGGTGGTATTGGTTTCGAGAGCATTCAGCCAAATCTGCTCAACGAAGCAACAGGACTATTAGAGAAGGATCTTGTCACCGTTCCCAAAGGTTACACAGCCAGAGTCTTAGTTGCTTGGGGTGATCCGATTATGCCTGGTGCGCCAGACTGGTTACCAGATGCTTCTCAGGATGCGGCGGCACAAGAAAAGCAATTTGGGATGAATACTGATGGGATGCACTTCTTCCCTTTACCAGGAAGCGGCTATCTCAACCGGACAAAAGGTTTGCCAGTACCTGTAGAAGGACGCGCATATAACAATCGGGGGCTGCTGTGCGTTAACCACGAATATACCCAAGAAATCTTCCTTCATCCCACTGGGAACACAAGTGATGCCGAAATGACAATTGAGAAAGCCAGGAAAACTCAAGCTGCTCATGGTGTATCTGTTGTAGAGATATCCAAATTCGGGTGGAGCGGATTATTTTCAATAGACAGATCTGGTAAGAGCTGGAGTGTTGACCGCAATTCTCGTTATGGTCGCCGGATCACTGGTAACACAGAGATGCGAGTTTCTGGGCCAGCTGCGGGTGATGCGTTGATGAAATCCAAGAAATTCTCCATTCAACCTAATGGATCATTTGAAATTGGTATCAACGATGGCTACACAGCTTATGGTACGTTAAACAATTGCGCCCACGGCATAACACCTTGGGGTACTTACCTGACTGCTGAAGAAAACTTCCAAGGTTATTTTGCCAACCGGACATTTAGTAACGACCAAGCTGACGATGTAAATAACGATGTCCTGGCAAATCTAGGTCTGGAAGGGAAAAAGGCTGATATCGTCAATGGACAAAGACGCTACGGTATCCCCACATCATCCGGTTATCGCTGGCCTGTGGTTGATCCACGCTTTGATGCTTTTGACAATCCCCTAGAACCTCATTTGTTTGGTTGGATGGTCGAAATTGACCCTTATGATCCCAACAGCAAACCAGTCAAGCGTACTTCTCTAGGTCGCATCAGACACGAGAGCGCTCAATATGTTGTCGATGATAACAACCGTCTGGCTTACTATACAGGTGACGACAACGTAAACGAGTATATCTATAAGTTCGTTTGCTCTAGACAATATAATCCCAATGTTCGTAGTGCCAACCGTGACCTGCTTGACCACGGTACGCTGTACGTTGCTAAATTCAACGATGATGGTACTGGCAATTGGCTTCCTTTAGTCTACGGTCAGGGCGGACTAACTCCAGCTAACGGATTTAATAGCCAAGCTGAAGTTCTGATTAAAACCAGACAAGCTGCCGATAGAGTTGGCGCAACCATGATGGACCGCCCAGAGTGGATTGCTGAACGTCCCCGCATTGGTGGATTCAATGAAGTTGAAGTTTACTGTGCGTTGACCAACAACTCTCGTCGCGGAACAACTCCGTCCTCCGTTAATAACCCAGATGGTACAACCCCTGGAGGTAGTTCACGTCCTCCAGTTGATGCTGCTAACCCCAGAGAAAGCAACATTTACGGTCACATCATTCGTTGGCGTGAAACGGGACGCAGCGTTGCATCTACCACCTTCAGTTGGGATATTTATGTTTTGTGTGGCGACAGACAAGACAACGACCCGAATCGTAAAGGCAACATCAATGGCGACCACGACTTCGTTGCACCAGATGGTCTTTGGTTCGACTACTACGGTCGTCTCTGGATTCAAACTGACCAATCAGGTACTGGTACAGGTACTTTAAGAAACATTGGCAGTAACTCGATGGTTTGTGCCAACCCTAATGATCCTAGAGAAATTAAACTTTTCCTCAGCAGCCCCACAGACTGTGAAGTAACTGGTGTGATTACTACACCTGATCACAAAACCATGTTCATCAACATTCAGCATCCAGGTTCTCGCGGAAGTGTTGCTAATCCCACCAGCAGAAGTAACTGGCCACACAGCCAAGGTTATGGCCCCCAAGGTCGCCCCCGTTCGGCAACTGTGGTCATTACCCGTGATGACGGTGGCATTATTGGTGAATAAATCTTTGATGCTGTATTAGTTAAAAACTAATAACTTTGGATTTCAGATCCCCGACTTATTGAAGAAGTCGGGGATCTTTTTTCTTTTATTCTTTCACTTTTTTCGATATCTTATTCTTAATTTTACCTTTTCTTAAATTAACAAAGAGGGGTTTTATCATATTATTGTATGTGTACTGCTGTTCAAGCATTCTGATATTGAGAATCAAGTATTTACGGAAAAATTTGTGGGTCAGTTGATCAAAAAGTGTGGGATAGCATATTTTACCCATCGCTGTATTAAAGATAAGCTTTTAACCGCAGTATTTCCATCCTCTATGGAAATATTCTGCTAGTGAGCAACTTTAGGCTGATACTAATAAGGTTTTGGAGAATGTTTTCACTTCAATGGTGTGAATGTGACTGTACAGATGATCCAGAAATAATACTGCAAAGTCAGCAAAAAACCAAGATTTTATGGTTAGCAGCAGGCTTACTTACTTGTTTTTTTGTGGTTGAATGGACTGTGGGTTTGTGGAGTCAAAGTTTATCTTTACAGGCTGATGCTGGACATATGTTTTCTGATATTGCCGCTTTGGTAATATCTTTATTTTCTACTTATTTAGCACAGCAACCAGCCAAAGGTAAGGCAACATTTGGAAATCAACGCGTTGAAGTTTTAGCTGCTTTGTTAAATGGCTTAAGTTTGCTAGCGATCGCTACTTTTATAACTTGGGAGGCAATTCAACGCTGGCAACACCCAGGGGTGATTTTAGGCTTACCAATGTTGGTAGTTGCCGTCATGGGTTTAATTGTCAATTTGCTTAATATCAGCTTGTTACATCCCCACTCTCATAATGATTTGAATTTGCAGGGAGCGTTGTTACATATTATCGCTGATACTGCTAGTTCTGTGGGAGTAATTATTGCGGCTGTGATGATTCATTTGTGGGATTGGTGGTGGGCTGATGTGGCGATTAGTTTGGTAGTGGCAACTTTCACGGGTGTGAGTGCATTGCCTTTAGTCCAAGAAAGCATCAAGATTTTTTTGGAATATGCACCTAAATCTATTGACCCTGTGGAAGTGGAAAAATTAATCAAATCTTTTGCCGGCGTTGTGCAAGTAGAAAAACTACATATTTGGACAATTAGCAGTAATAAAGTCATGCTGTGTGCCAACGTAATTGTAGAATGTGCCACAAATCAAGAGCGCGATCGCCTCATCAATAAATTGCAAATTCACCTCCAAGAAAATTTTAAAATTGCGGAAACAACTTTGCAATTAACTAGCCCACCAAAGTCGGCAAAACTTCCCCTACATCCGTTGTTTAACCAAGATTTATCACTGATGTTAGCGGCTAATAAATCTAATTAAATATAAATTTTCCCTTTAAATTCGATGTTAAACATGATGCTTACCCTGTTTTTTAACCAGTCAAAGCATATGATCACCAATTTATCAATTGGTTACTACCTACTATGAGGTCTTTTAATCGATGAAAGATATTTCCGGATTCGGGTCTGTTAGGACTCGATTGCAAGCAGCAGGAATGGTACTGGTATTGGTGCTATCTTGCTGGTTAGGAACAACAGTTCCAGCTTACGCCCAACCCTTTAATAATCTGCAAGACGAAGTGAGAATTTGGCCTACCAATAATTCCACTCTCTTGGTAGACCAACGTTTTGATTTACGGGTAGAAAGCACATTCCCTGCCGAATCTGGTCAGGAACCTACCTTAACTTCTCTGAGAATCAATGGAGTAGACTTTACCAATACTTTTAGAGAAGGTATTAACGAACAGTTGCAACTACCCGGTGGTGAACTGGAAATTGGTAAGCCAACCAATGCAGGACTATTTGGTCAAACACTGCGGAACTATTCATTTGAAAATCCTGGTACTTACACCGTAGAAGCCACAGTCAACATTGGTGGTAGAAGCGTTTTTGCTCGCAATACCTACAAAGTACAGCGTTTCCAACGCTCCGGCGACCTCAGTCGGATTATTTTCTACGTCGGTGATGGTATGGGGGTTCCCCTGCGGACTGCGGCCCGCATTATGGAATATGGTGTAAAAGATGGTCAACCTGCTGGCTATATGCAAATTGAGCAAATGCCAGAATTGGGTTTAATGTCTACCCATTCATTGGATAGCATTATTCCTGACTCTGCTAACACTGCTGCGGCTTGGGCTTCTGGCGTTAAAACCATTAACAACGCCATGAACGCTGTCCCAGACAACACTCCGAGTAATCCCTTCGACAATCCTCGCGTTGAAACTCTACCTCAGTACATGAAGCGGAAATTTAACTGGGGTATTGGTTTAGTTACCACTGCGTTCACTACCGATGCAACACCGGGATCATTTGGGACTAATATTGTTAACCGTGGTCAAAATCCCGCGATCGCACAGTCTTATTTCGACTTTTTTAGTGATGATGGCTATGTTCTACCCGCCACTGGCTACCAAGGTTGGAAGAAATTAGCCCAACCAGTTGATGTGATTTTAGGACCTGGCGCACGGAACTATGTACCCCAAAGCCGGAGGGATGAATTTAAAGACACTGCATCTCGTCCTGATGGCAAAGATTTAACTGAAGTCGCATCAGAACTAGGCTACAGCATTGTTAAAAACTTAAACGAGTTAAACAGCGCTCCTAACAACCGTCCGATGTTAGGCCTATTTTTAGGAGACTTCCGTGAAGGTTCAGCTTTAGGAGCTTCAAATATTCCTTCAGAACTAGACCTATTAATCTCTAGAGGTTTAGCCAAAATTGAAGGACGCGGAGCTAATGAACTTAATCCTCCTATTCCTTCAGAATTTGCCAGCATTCCCACATTGGCAGAAATGCACCAAAAGGCGATCGCAGTTTTAGATCAACTGCATCCTGAAGGTTGGATCTTACTGGTAGAATCTTCTCAAAGTGACAAGTTAGCTCATCCTCTGGATACTGACCGGACAATATATGAAGTCTTGGCACTTGATAAAGCAGTTAAAGGCGGACGCGAATATGCTCAACGCTCAGGTAACACTCTGTTAATCGTCACCTCTGACCATGCCCAAGGTCAAACCATTGGTGGTACTGTAGACAGCGTTGGTATCCGTGAAGGTCGAATTGATCTCAGAGATGCTATGCGTTCCTTCGGTGGTGCTGGCTTTACCAATTACGTTGATGCTGATCGTAATGGTTTCCCCGATGATGCAACTCCTTCTAGAAAATTAGCCATCGGTGTTTCGGCTCGCCCAGTCTTCCGTACTGACTTTTTAACTGATGACATTAACCGAGCGCCAGCTGTAGGTGGTGATGGGACTCAAGTCAATCCAGCCCGTGATCCAGAAGGACTGCTGTTAACTGCTGACTTGCAACGTGCGACTACAGTTGCTAACCACACTGCTGATGACGTAGCGATCGCAGCTGAAGGGCCAGGTAGCACCTTATTCAACGGTACGATTGATAACATTCAAGTATTCCAACGCATGGCGGCCGCGATTTCTGGTGTACGCGATCGCAACGCCTTATCTCAGTTGTTGACCGAAACCAGACCAGATCCCCAACGTCCACAGCGTCCAGTTCGTCCTGAACCTCCAGTGCGTCCAGTGCGTCCATTTCGCTAATCTCAAAAAGATTCGTAATCGTTAATTCATCAATTGCAATCAGTGGCGAGTTCCAACTCCCACTGATTACATATAACTTAACTACGAATTACGTAAAGCCTGCGGCATAGCTGCGCTTAGAGCGTAGCTCTCCCAAAGGGAGCATGACGAATTAGTAATTATTCACTAGTAGGTGTAAGATATGTTGAAAATGAAACTTCAGCCGAATTTTTGGAGCTTCCGCGCCAAACAACTGCGACGATTCGTGAGTGGCTTGTTAGTCATGGCTACTGCGATCGCCGCGATCGCCATTCAGCAACCTGCTATGGGTTTGTGGAACCCACCCCAAGGCGACAGCATAATTTACGGTCAACTCGCTGATACTCATCGCTGGAACGGTCTCCCAGCAGAAGATTTGGTAGAAAATGCCAAAGTTACCATCAATACCTTGCCACCCCAAAGTACTCGTACTGATGAACATGGTAACTTCTGGTTCAAGAACTTACCAGAGGCTGACTATCTCCTCAAGGTGAAGTTGCCTTACGACAAAAAAGAGTACAGCTTTAGAACTGAGGTTCATGGCAAAACCGGTACATTCTTAGATGTGGCAATGGATGAGGAACACAACCTCAAGGAAATCGATTACTAAAGAACCTAAATATCCACGACTTCTACCCGCCTGTAAGCTGCTGTTCCCCTGTTTACAAGCCGTTGGGGAATGTAATTAGAGGGTAGCGATCGCACAAACTGAAATTAATTGAATTAATTTGAAATATGAGGGTGCGTTTTAATTAATGCACCCTATTTTATGGTATTACAAAGTGCTGAGTATAAAGCCAGTAGGGGCGGGTTGATTAAAATTATTATTGGTAGTAGCAATAAATAAAAACTTAACCTTTAATTTTTGTTAATCTTAACTTAATTTAAATCATTAGTATGAAGGGTTAAGGTATTAGGATATGCTTTGATATCATATTGGTCTATAACAAACTAATAAATATATTCTCTATCTCTGCCAATAAATTGAGGCATTTAAAAGTACTTTCTCTAATTAGACAGGACTTACGCAATAATTGCCAAAAATCTTGATTCCAAGCCGCCCGCGCGCAGCGATGCCCGCAAGGGCTGTAGAACGCCAAGAAAATGTAGAGTGTGCGTAAGTCCTATTAGATAACCGCTATAGATAGCAGTAGTTGATTTTGAGGGTTTAAAAACCGAAATTTGATATTTCGCTCTCAGCATTAAATTAATTAAATAAAACCAGTACAGCACAACGTAAATAGACCTACATCTCAAGTGAATGAAAAGCGCACGGAACAAGGTTTTTGACTTTTGGCTTTTGATTTTGAATGCTCTGTTTATTTATGCTGACATTGAACAAATGCTTTTATATTAATAGCAACTGTTGGCTTTTTAATGGCAAAAACAATAAGTAATTACTTTGTATTTGTTTTAAGATCAGGTTAAATTTAGTTAAAAGATTGCTGAAATCAGTAATAACTAGAAAATTGATTTTAACTACTTGACTAAGTAATTCTTTTTAAGTAATATAAATCTGTGATAAAATTTACGTATTGCATTTTTAACCTAAAGTTAACCTAAATCATGCTGTAATATCATGTTTTATTACTTCAGATACTAAAGAGTAAGCACACCTTAAAATCAACATATTCTGTTGAAAAAATTACTGGCGCTCACAGTAAATGAAATAGTGAAAATGACCACAGCACAGATGTTAAGATGCGTAGATAGTCAGGACATTGAAGTTTCAATAACAGGAATAAAAATCCATGAAATTCAACAAAAAAGTAGCGATCGCCTTAGTTACAGTTTCCACTAGTGTATTTGGCTTCGGTGCTGTAGCTTCTGCCGGTGAAGGCGGTGCTGCTGGCGCTGTAGCAGCTACACTTGACGCTGATGGGTTGGTAATTGAAATGGTTGCTGCTGGCGCTGTTGGTAAAAATGATGCTGCTGCTGTAGCTACCGCTAACTTTGGTGTAATCTCAGCTTCCGCCTTGGGAAGCGCTGGTGTCATCCAACTACTCAGCGATAACGGATTTTATTCCTTCTCAGAGGGTGATTTTTCTGAGGAAGAAGTTTACAACAACGTCACTATCGAAGGTGGTACAGACACTGCTTTAGAAAATAACCAAGCTAACTCTATTGCTACCTTCACTGAAACCCCCATCGGATCTATTGAAACTGGGTTTTAGTTGATTTCTAGTCTTGTTGCTCTCACTCACACTCTATCCAAGTAGTGTTAAGGTCAGTTATCTATAGTAATCCGCTTTGATTTTTGATAGCTTGCGTAGGTGGGGAGTGGTCTGTAGGGAGTAGTCCGTGGGAAACAGCTTTTTGAGTTGTCAGCGCAAAGCGCAGACTACGCCAACAGAAATCAAATAGGAGTCCTATAGCATCCCTAACAACTACAAAAAAATAGGATATCAAGAATTAAGAAGAATCAATATCAGGAGTCAGACTGATAGTGTTCTTAAATTCTTTCAACCCTATATCTGTTGTGATTATCTGTTAGAGACATGATTACCTTATGTCTCTAGCTCATTATATCAGCGAATTAAATCACTGCTAAAATAGCACCATTTTGAATTTTTACCCATTCAATATTATAGTCTAATTTTATCGAATTACCGCAAAAATCAGATTTTGCCAGGTATTAATTGCTGGTCTGTTATAAATGTTTATGATGATTTCGTTGCAAAAAAGCTCCAAACTGGTATTTGTATTATTATTTAGTTCAATCACAATATTCTTTGGTAAAACGGCTGGTGCTGAGATATCTGCAACCTCAGAAGATGCTTCTGTATTAATTACTAATTTGGAATATTTGAGGCTTGTGTCAGGTTCCCAGAAGCAATTACCACAAGTAACAGATTTAGCAAACACTAATTCCCAGTTTCCATCTTGTCCTCCCCCCAATGCTGGACAAACAGAATTCACCAAAGTCACAGATTTAGCAAACACTAATTTTCCAGTTAAATCTTGTCCTCCCAATAGGATGAGTCAAGCAGAATCTAATTCTAATCGCCAAGAACTAGATCCACAAGACCCTCCACCAGTTCCACAACCTAGAGTTGATGAATTGGAAATTGACCAAAAATCACCAACAAAAAAACCACCCGAAGCTGAACAAGAATATATTATTACCCCTAGAGTTGCTGATGAGAAAAAAATTCATCCCCGCACAACTACCATCCCCATGAATGGTGTGTTAATTAATCATTTGACTCAAAGAGAACTTAGTGTAGGTTCCAGATTTGGTAATAACCAAAATACTACTTTTGATATTAACGGACTGGTCAAGCTTAACGGACAAGTCCAAGAGAATTTGACAACCAATAATATTTTCACTGTAGAGCAAACAGGAGAATATTTGCAACTGCAAACGGTGAGACAAAAGAGAGAAATTACTGTAAATCTCAAAGAACCCCGGACTGTATTGGGTACAGAACTCCAATTAAGTATTACAGCTTCATGTATATTACCTGGTGCTAACCCCAATCAAATATGCACATATACTCCTGGGTTAAAATCTGCTGATATCAACCCTGATACCCAGACACCAAATCGGATTTTGCAAACTGCAAATGTAGGTGATGTGGTAGAACCAGAAACACTAGCAGCAATTCGCCAACCGGGTTTTCAATCTGGGGCGAATGGTCAAGAAATTGGTATAGACTTGTTTTTACCCAATACAGGTTCATTTGTTGGGAATAGCACGGGAGATCAACTTTCTATTACCAGAAGAGAAGAGATAGAAAATACACCCACAGCTATTTATTCTAGAATTAGACAGATTGTGAAGGTGAATGACCGTGAAGCTGTAATGGGTAGGACAGTCCGGGGGTTTAGCTTCATTTTAAATGATGATAATACTTTACTAAATACAGCTTTGCAACTGGGATATACTTTGTTACCTGATATTTTACCTAATATTTCTAGTTCAGAAAATCGAGTCAACCCAAATGTCAACAACAATTTGTTTTTAGCTGCTAATAATGTCAGACTTCCTGCTAATAGTTTAACTGCTTATCATGGGGGAGTTGCTAGAGCGCAGAGTGTCCCGCCAAAAGCGACAAATTTGAAACAAGTACCTGCTGCGACATTCAATAGTATTTGGTTGGGTGCATCACCTATTATTAAACGCAGGTCTAATCTTATTACTCGTTTTGAAGAAGTTAGCCCTCAGACAGTTTTATCTTCTGGGGGTGAAGAAGGGGGATTTGCATCTAATTTGAGTTTTGTTTCTAATATTAATAATGAAATTTTTTCTACAGCTAATTTACAAGATTATTACACTCAGGTTTACGTTACAATTCTCAATCAAGAAGTAAATAATGTTACATCTAACAGATATAGAGAAGAAACCGAATATGCTCCACATCTGAGTTTTACAGGAAATATCACAGGGACGCAGGAAGCTTTGAGATATTATACAGGTGTGATAGGTGCAGAAGAAATTAAAGCTTATGGTGGCGTAGATTTTACGAAAAATACTGCCAATGGATGGACTTTTTCTGGAGGTGTGATTGGCTATGTTAATCCAGATGTTGATTATTACAGTCAAGTAACAGGTAGTGTTGGTAAACGGATATCTTTGAGTGGGAATAGTAATTTAGTGCTATCCACTGGAGTTAATTATGCTTTGGATAGAGAAACTCGCCCTAATGACTTTGTGAACTCAATTACAGTCAGAGCTAGAGCAAATTTAGGTAATGTTTGGTTTGGTTTAACTAACTATTTTGGGGATGTTTTACCCGATGCAATTAAGAATACTCTGGTAACAAGTGTTGGTATTCAATTTAGCAAGAGTTTTTCATTATCAGGATACTATAATCTGATTAATGAAAATGCTGCTCGTTCTGTCTATGGTGCTGGAGCGCGATTGAGACTGGGCAAAAATCAAAATAGTCCTACACTCAACCTATCTTGGAGAAATAATGAGTACGACTATGGTAGAGATAGGGCTGATAATGAATTGAAAATTAACGAGAATATATTTACTGTGTTTTTGAGGGGTAATTTTTGAGATGGTTTTCAACCTACATATCTTATAATGATGACTCATTCTTTGTTTTTCTAACTGGAGAAACCAATGGGTCGCGCTAAAAAGGTTGTCTTGGCATATTCTGGGGGGGTGGATACCTCTGTTTGTATTCCCTACCTGAAAAATGAGTGGGGTGTAGAAGAGGTGATTACCCTCGCAGCAGATTTAGGTCAGGGAGATGAATTAGAGCCAATCCGAGAAAAAGCGCTGAAATCGGGTGCGAGTGAGTCTTTAGTGGTTGACGTTAAAGACAGTTTTGTGAAAGATTATGCTTTTGCGGCGATTCAAGCAAATGCTCTTTATGAAAATCGCTATCCTTTGGGGACAGCTTTGGCTCGTCCGTTAATTGCTAAGATATTAGTAGAAGCTGCTGATAAATATGGTGCTGATGCGATCGCTCACGGTTGCACAGGTAAGGGTAATGATCAGGTTCGCTTTGATGTGGCTTGTGCTGCTCTTAATCCCAATTTGAAGATACTTGCACCGGCGAGAGAATGGGGGATGAGTCGTGAGGAAACTATCGCTTATGGTGAGCAATGTGGTATCCCTTCCCCAGTGAAAAAATCTTCTCCCTACAGTATTGATAAAAATTTACTTGGTCGTAGTATTGAAGCTGGTGTACTGGAAGATCCAGCCGTTGAGCCACTAGAAGAAATCTATGAAATGACTAAGGCGATCGCTGATACGCCTAATGAACCAGAGTACATTGAAATTGGTTTTACACGCGGTATTCCTACCACCCTCAACGGTACACCTAAAAACCCCGTGGAGCTAATTGAACAACTCAATCAGGTGGTGGGAAATCACGGGATTGGGCGGATCGACATGATTGAAAACCGCTTAGTAGGGATAAAATCTAGGGAAATCTACGAATCACCCGCTATGTTAGTGCTAATTCAGGCACACCGAGATTTAGAAAGCCTGACTTTGACAGCAGATGTTAGTCACTACAAACGAGGTATTGAAGAGACTTACACCCAAATTGTTTATAACGGTCTGTGGTACAGTCCACTCAAAAGCGCACTAGATGCTTTTATTCAAAAGACACAAGAACGTGTTTTGGGAACTGTCCGAGTAAAACTTTTTAAAGGTAACGCTACTGTGGTTGGGCGTTGGAGTGACCATTCTCTCTATAGCCCAGATTTGGCAACTTATGGTTCTGAAGACCAATTTGACCACAAAGCTGCTGAAGGCTTTATTTACGTTTGGGGTTTACCCACTCGCATTTGGGCGCAGCAAGGTAGAAGTTAGGGAGTAGGGAGTGGAGAGTAGGGAGTGGAGAGTAGGGAGTGGAGAATAGGGAGTAGGGATTGGGAAAAAACTTCTCCCCTGCACCCTGCTCCCCTGCTTCTTCTCCCCTGCACCCTGCACCCTGCTCCCCTGCTTCTTCCTACTCTCCTGCGGCTCGTTTGACTTGGCGGGACTCTAACCAGATGGGTATAGCAATCAAGGCCACAAGGATAAGTAAAGCGGCGATCGCAAATTGACTCACCCAAGCAACTAGTTGTTCTAGGGAGACAACTTTGCCAGCAAAGAAAGCTAACGTTACCATCACACTAGCCCAAGTGGTTGCTCCTGCTAAGTTGTACAAAAAGAATTTTCTGAAAGGCATTTCAGCTATACCAGCTAGTGGCGCTGCAAAAATTCGCAATAATGCGAAAAATCGCCCAAAAAATACAGCTTTAGTAGCATTTTCACTAAATTGATTTTTAATATTCAACAACCGCTCATCGGAAATCCGAAAGAGTTTACCTATTTGTACCAGGAAAGGCCAACCGCCAATTTTACCAATCCAATAACCGCAAGCACCACCAATTACAGCACCTGCAACGGCATCACTGAGAACTAACCAATAGTTTAGTTCCTCACTCCCAGCCAGAAATCCGCCGACCAAGGTCACGGTTTCACCAGGAAGGGGAATACCCAAATTTTCTAGTAAAATTCCCAAAAAAATTGCCCAGTAACCATACTGGTGGGCAAATTCCTGGATGTTTTCTAGTGAAATCAGCTCAAGAGACATCCCGCACCGCCGCCTTTACAATTTTTTACCTTTCATATATCTTGGCTGCTATATAAAACCTAGACAAAACTAGACTTTACTTTCTACTTCAACGGGAGCATGGGAGCAGTTATCCCTCAGTAGACTTTCACGCCTTAGCCAGACGCGATTGTGTTCCAATTAAGTTTCTGAAAAAGACTACCACCATCATTGCTTGGTTTTCGCGTCGGCAATAGTCTCAATTCAATACTTGATATCACCGTATTATATATCAAGTAGTTGATTTTTTCCTAAAATATATATTGATTTTTGTCAATATAAGTATAGTTTTGTTTATGAAATTGTCAACTTAGGACTTGCTCTTCTATGGCTGGGCTGTCAATGAATCCGCTACGTGTCATTGGTCATTGGTCATTGGTCATTGGTCATTGGTCATTGGTCATTGGTCATTGGTCATTGGTCATTAGTCATTGGTCATTGGTCATTGGTCATTAGTCATTGGGAAGTTACGGTCTTCTCCCCACACCTCCCACACTCCCCACACTCCCCACACTCCCCACACCTCCCACACTCCCCACACTCCCCACACTCCCCCTGCCTCTTCTCGTTAGTCATTGGTCATTACCACAAATGCATATTTGATGCCACTTGAGCAAGTATTTTTTATAAAAAATTTATGAAAATCCTGGTTAAATATAAAAATTCTGATAAAAGATACGATTGATACCGAAATTGTCAAGGCATTATGCCTATATTTAGGAAAGTTAACATAAACTATACGACATAATTACTGGAGTCAATTGTCTCAACCCCAGGGCTGTAAATTCTTAAATCTCAAAATTAAACAGTAATTTTGCCGTTGACACTGAATCAGTATTGATGCCAATTTTCTGTTCTGTTACGTGTTCCAAATATTTAGTTAAATTATGACTATCTCACAAGATAAAGTGATTTTATTCAAGCCTCTGGGCAGTATAGACTTGCAGGGTGGAATGACTTTTAGCGAACAGATGCTTGAGGTGACACCCAAGCCTGATCAACTCTGGGTTATTGATCTGTCAGAAGTTGATTTCATGGACAGTTCAGGATTAGTCCCGTTAATCAATGGACTAACATCTGCTCGTGAATGTGGTTGTCGTCTAGTTTTGTGCAACGTGCAAGCTCCGGTAAGATTAATTTTGGAACTCACACAACTGGACTCAGTGTTTGAAATCTTCGGTACTTACGAGGATATTTTCACCCACACCAATGAGAAAAATTTAGCCCTAGCAAGCTAATTTACTAATTTCCAGATAATCAATTGCTACCTAACAAGCACCAAGTAAAAATCTGAGATTGCTACTAAAGTTTGCCAGAACTGACCACTTCCGCAGAGGGAAGTGGTTTATTTTTGGGAATAATTGCCGATATTATGCCAAAATGAGCTAATTTATGGATTTTATAGCAAAGTGCTGTAGGAGGAATGTGAGGAGCATATAGAGTATCAAATGTAACTATATCTACCCGTAAAATTTCCAATGGCTATCAGGCATTCTGCACAGTAGAAATATGATTTTTTTGACCGAAAAACGAGACGCAAGCCCCTGGCTTCAGACATGGGGATAAGTCGGGTGCGGCTTTAGCCGCATTAAAAAGATATATAGAACCAGCTTCATATAATCTTTAAATTGTTATTTAGCTCAAAGCTGTATAATTACGGAATGATCCAAAAATACAAATCAAACAACAATATTACCTACTCTTGTAAATACCATGTTGTCTGGTGTCCCAAATATCGGAGGAAAGTTTTAGTTCAAGGTGTAGATGTTCGCCTTAAAGCTATTTTGCAGGAAGTAGCTACAGAGTTCAAGAGCGAACTTATCGAGATGGAAGTAATGCCAGATCATGTACACATATTAGTCGAGGTAGATCCTCAATTTGGAATTGCAAAATTAATTCGATATATGAAAGGACGTTCATCTCGGTTTTTGAGACAAGAGTTTCCTTGGCTAAAAAGTCGGCTACCAACACTTTGGACAAATAGCTATTTTGTTTCAACTGTTGGGGGTGCGCCGATTTCAGTTATTAAGCAATACATCGAAAATCAAAAAAATGTCTAATTATGGTTGCCAACAAGTTTTAATCAGTCCAGACAAAGAATTGAGAGCCATCTTAGAGTTTGTTTGCGAACAGTCAAACAAACTTGCTAACTGTGGACTATATTATTCTCGCCAGTTATTCTTTAAAACTGGCAAGATACCGAGCAAAGCTGAGTTGCATCGGCTATTGAAATCTAACGCTCATTTTCAGGCTCTTTATTCCCACGTAGCACAGCAAACTTTAACAACTGTATTTGAGTCATTTCGGTCGTTTATTGGATTGCTCAAAGGCGTTAAAGGTGGAACTGTTGAGCAGCGTCCAAAATTACCAGGGTATAAGAAAAACGCTCTCAAGTTAGTTACTTTCCCTCGCGCAGATGTCAAATTGAAGAATGGGCAATTACGCTTTCCTCTAGGCACTAAAGTTAAAGCATGGTTCGGAATAGATGCCTTCTATTTACCGATGCCGTCAAACTTAAAATATTCTGATCTAAAAGAGATTCGGATTTGTCCTCGCAATGGATGTTTCTATGCTGAGTTTATTTATTCAGTTGAAGAAATAAAAGTAGAATTAGACTTTGAGAAAGTSCTAGGTATAGATCCAGGCTTAAACAATTGGCTAACTTGTGTAAGTAATACAGCCACTAGCTTTATTGTTGATGGATTGCACCTCAAAAGCTTAAATCAATGGTACAACAAACGGGTATCAGTCCTTAAAAAGAATCAACCCCAAGGATTCTGGAGTAAACAATTAGGTGGTATAACCGAGAAACGTAACAGACAAGTTAGAGATGCAGTAAATAAAGCAGCAAGAATTGTAGTCAACCATTGTTTAGAATTTCAGATTGGTAGTATTGTATTTGGTTGGAACAAAGGACACAGACAAGAGATAAATCTGGGTTCAAAAACTAATCAGAAATTTGTCCAAATACCTACTGCACGATTAAAAGACCGTATTGCCCAATTATGTAAGCAATATGGCATCAAGTTTATAGAAACGGAAGAATCTTACACTTCTAAAGCATCCTACGTTGATGGCGATTTTCTACCTGTATTTGGTTCCAAACCAGAAGGGTGGAAAGCGTCAGGAAGAAGAGTTAGTCGTGGTTTGTATCAGGCTTCTAGCGGACTAAAAATAAATGCAGATGCGAATGGGGCTGCCAATATTTTAAGAAAAGTAGCGGTAAAACTGGGATTTAATCTCAGTGGAATCAGTAGCGGCGAATTGATAGCGCCTTTGAAGATCCGTTTGTGGACTCTTCAAGAATCCCCGTCCCTTTAGGGCTGGGGAGTATCAAATACCTCCTCTTTCTGAAGGAGAGAGGATTCCTTAACGCTTCATTGGGTTGTCCTATAAAAATAGTCTTACCATCCCTCGACGTTCGTTTAAAGTCTCCCAATGCCCTATGGCGACTATACTTATTTTAATTTTACCAGAAAGCCATCTTAAAAAGACGGGGCTTGTATCCCATTTTTTCGGTCAGATTCTTCTGGGCGGGCAAAATTCGGTAAATCAATACCACTGTGACTCGCTGTGCGGGTTTTTATGGCCAAACGATAACTTACACTTTGCAGTTCTGCCTGCAATTTGCGGTTTTCTCGTTGTAATGTTGCCACTTTTTCTCTAACTGGAGCCATACGCTCCTCGAACTTACGACGGTAAATTTGCGGTAATTCTTGTACAACTTGCTCTAACATCCGACTGCGATCTGTTAGTTCTTGAACTGACTGCCGCAGTTGGTAAATTTCGGTATCACGAGTGGTAATTTGTTCTTGGTAGAAAGTTACCTGCTGCTCAACTGCTTGCAATTGTTCTTGCAATGCTTGTAAGTGACTCGGATCAAATTCAGGTTGAGAGCGCTGCTGGGGCATAAAGTTAGTATTACCCTTTACCAGCCGGAAGAGTTCTTGAGATAGCTGCTGCACTAATTGATCGCGAAGCTGCAACTCTTGGCGCAGCTGCGATACTTCGGTAGAGAGCGCTTGGATGTTGGGTGTGTCAGTTTGGCTCACAGTGGCTTACAGCTCCCATTGACGAATGCTTGTCTAATCTTAGGTATAACTGCGATGGTACTGCCTTTAGCAGGTACTTGTTAATTTAGCATTCCCAACTCAACCCAGAAATAAGCAAATGGTAAAAATTTTTGGAGATTTACGGTTTTGATGACTGAGTACTGAGTTGGAAAAACTCAACACTCAGTCTTGCTGACTCAGAAGTTTTTTTTAGGCAGAAACAGCGACTGTTTCTTCTGCTTCTTCTTCTACTGTTGCTTCTGGTATATCCTGCTTAATAGTTAAGTAGCGAATTACTTCTTCGCTCAAACGCATAGCACGTTCCATAGGAGCGATCGCAGTTCCTGGGCCAGTGTAGTTCATTTGAACGTAGATGCCATCCCGATGCTTTTTAATTTCATAAGCCAGGCGACGTTTACCACGATTTTGAATTTCGATATTTTCAGCGCCTTGTTCAGTCAGCAGTCCCTGATATTTAGCAATTGCTTGCTCTACCTGTTCTTCTCCTAGATCAGGACGCAGAATGTAAATTGTTTCGTAAACTGTGGACATGATTTTAAGTCACCTTATGGACGAAGGGGCTGCTGATGTGATTTTATACGGAAGTATTATAAAAAATACTATGAATAATCAACATCTAAGCAACAAGGAACTATAATCTTACCAGTTTTCAATTTAAATCATCAGCTAAATCCGCAAAATTCGCCTCTTTAACAAAAAGCTGCCTTTGAAGCTATCTACTGAGCTAAAGGGGTAGTACAGGTATACTTCCCAAATTGAGACTGTAGTTATCAGTCTGAGGCTCAGGCCTACCACAGACTAAAGATAGCTACCCGCTAACAGCTTTTAATCGCAGACAAAAGGATAATCATCAAGGTTATGGCGCAGCGCTATGTGCGAGTTCAAAATCTAGAAGGCAAGATTTACTATGGATTGCTACAACTATCCCTGAATGTGCAGGTGCTAGATGCTCCACCTTGGTTACAAGGGCAACCCACAGATTTAATTCTAGAAGCCGACAATTACCAAATTCTTACCCCCTGTGCGCCCTCAAAAGTTGTGGCGGTGGGTAAGAATTATGCAGATCATGCTCAAGAAATGGGAACTACAGTACCAACTGAACCATTAATATTTCTCAAGCCGCCGACATCAATCATTCCCACGGAAACAGAAATTAAGTATCCGCCCCAGTCGCAACGGGTAGATTACGAAGGTGAGTTAGCACTGGTGATTGGCGATCGCACTTGTGACTGCACAATAGAGGAAGCCCAAACCAAAATTTGGGGCTATACCATCGCTAACGATGTCACGGCGCGGGATTTACAACAAAAAGATAGCCAATGGACTCGCGCCAAAGGTTTTGATACTTTTTGTCCTTTAGGCCCTTGGATTGTCCGAGAATTGAATCCTGGGGCGAGATTACAGACCTTTTTGAATGACGATCCTATCCCTGTGCAATCTGCCTGTATTGATCAGATGGTGTTTCCCCCTGATGTGCTAGTGTCCTACATTAGTCAGGTGATGACACTACTACCAGGAGACGTGGTGCTAACTGGTACACCATTGGGTGTTGGGCAGTTACACATAGGCGATCGCATCCGGATCGAAATTGAAGGCATTGGTCGCCTAGAAAACAAAGTAACTAGGCGTTAACTCTTAGCGCACTTGCATATGTACTGCATCTGAAATTGCCGGAATTTCTGCATAACGCCCAAACAGAGATTGAGCAACAGAATATACCACTGCTGCCACTATGCCGATAAAAATGGTGTTGGAGATGGTTTCTAAAGCAAAGTCAACACCAGGAATTGAACCTAAAACTTCCAGCACTATGAAACACAAAAATAAAGCAATGTCCAAAAGAATAGCCTGCATAGTGTTGAAACGAATGAAGTGACTAATTTTTTCGTTTCTCACCACTAAAAATAATAAGGCAAAGAAAATAATCAGGCTGGCAAAAGGGATACTGGCATAAATTCCCTGTATGGGACTCAAAGGGAGAAACAGCAACGCTAGTAATGGAAACTGTGCAAACAAATATCTACCAAAGGCTAGGCCTTCAATCAGGGGTAGCAAATAAGGTAAACAAGCAAAAATCCGGTCGGAAACCGTTGTAGACCCGCGCCAAGTCATTGTGCGTTCTCCTATGGCTAAAATGTAAGACTTCTTGAGCCTAGGATAACGCAGTTGCTTTATCTTGCTGACAAATCCGATTATTCTATATCGGCAATTCGGAAACCCATCAGACATTGATACTGCGCTGGCTGCTGTGCAGTTAGTTGGCGAATTGCTTGACCGCATCGCAGTTGACCCCCACGCCAACGGGGTTGACCGCTACCGTCAGCAAGTAAACAAGATTGGCAAACTTGCGTGGGAGCAAGGATTTGATTATCCATTAAAATGACTAACATCCCATCCCTCCTGTAAATTTTGATTACTATCTTTATAGGTTTTAAAATTGCGCCTGAAGCCGCATTAAAGTGATTATGGTCAGCGATCGCCTAAATTCCAGCGAGCTTCTTCAGATGCTGTAGGTAAATACGAGGGTAGTTAGAAAAAATCCCTAGTAAACTTTCATTTATTTTATGTTCTGTATCGAAAATATGGCATTTTTCGTAACAAATCATACAAAAACACAGACTCTCGCTTTGAGTAGAGATATGCCACAGTATCCAATCAAAGTGTAAAATTTAAGATTCAGGAAAAAACTTGACAACGTTAGTAGTCAGCAGTGAAAAACTTTTGACGGAGCTGCTATACCAGCCCCTATTGACAGTTGTGCAAATTTTCACCAAGGATAAATGTAAGTGACTAGAACGAATTCCGAATTTTTGGCGAACTCCGATCCCGCGATCGCGGAGTTAATTAACCAAGAACTACAGCGTCAACGCGACCACCTAGAGTTAATTGCTAGTGAAAACTTTACCTCAGCTGCTGTCCTAGCAGCCCAAGGTTCCGCATTAACCAATAAATACGCCGAAGGATTACCAGGTAAACGTTACTATGGCGGTTGTGAATTTGTCGATCAAATCGAGCAAATCGCCATCGACCGAGCTAAACAGCTATTTGGTGCAGCTCATGCGAATGTTCAACCCCATTCCGGCGCTCAGGCAAATTTTGCAGTTTTCCTGACATTACTGCAACCCGGTGACAAAATCATGGGGATGGATTTGTCACATGGCGGACACCTCACCCACGGTTCACCTGTAAATGTTTCGGGTAAATGGTTCCAAGTTTGCCATTACGGTGTCAGCAAAGAAACAGAACAGCTAGACTACGAACAAATTCGGGAGCAGGCGCTGAGGGAGCGTCCCAAGCTCTTAATTTGTGGATATTCTGCTTATCCTCGTGTAATTGATTTTGAAAAGTTCCGTAGTATTGCTGATGAAATCGGCGCTTACTTGCTGGCGGATATTGCCCATATCGCTGGTTTAGTGGCTAGCGGTCTGCATCCTAACCCCCTTCCTTACTGTGATGTCGTCACCACCACAACTCATAAAACCCTCCGTGGCCCTCGTGGTGGGTTGATTTTGACCCGCGATGCCGAATTAGGTAAAAAGTTCGATAAATCCGTTTTCCCTGGCACTCAAGGCGGTCCCTTAGAACACGTAATTGCCGGGAAAGCAGTGGCTTTTGGAGAAGCACTGAAGCCAGATTTTAAAGACTATTCAGCGCAAGTAATTGAAAATGCTCGTGCTTTGGCAAGTCAACTGCAAAACCGTGGTTTAAAGCTGGTGTCAAATGGTACAGACAATCATTTGATGTTAGTAGATTTACAGAACATTGGACTTACCGGAAAGCAAGCCGATCAACTGGTGAGTGGAGTGAATATTACCGCTAACAAAAATACAGTTCCCTTTGATCCGCAATCACCATTTGTTACCAGTGGTTTGAGGTTAGGTTCTCCAGCCATGACGACACGGGGCATGGGTGTAACAGAATTTACCGAGATTGGGAATATTATCGCTGACAGACTGCTGTCGCCTGATTCTGAGACAGTAGCACAAGATTGTCGGCAACGGGTAGCGGCATTGTGCGATCGCTTCCCCTTGTACCCACATCTCCAAATTCCCGTACCAGCCTTAGCTTAAATCAGTGAACAGTGAACAGTTATCAGTGATCAACGCTGAAAAACATCGAGTTTGCATATTTCAATTAGATTAAACTCTTGTGGGGTGGGCATCTTGCCCGCCTTCTACTCGTTATGTGTAAAACCCCTCTCCAAACCTCTCCCCTGCAAGGAGAGAGGCTTTAAATTTTCCCCCTTCCCTGGTAGGGAAGGGGGTTAGGGGGTTAGGTTTTCCACATAACGTGAAAAGTCCAGATGAGAAAAAAGCGGTAAAAAGTCATACAATATATAATGGTTTTTCCCTATACAACCTCACCCTAGATGGATTTATCACTGCAAAACAAAATCGTTTCCTTTATTTGGTCAATTGCTGATGATTGTCTGCGGGATGTCTACGTTAGAGGCAAATACCGGGATGTGATTCTGCCTATGTTTGTTTTGCGGCGGCTAGATTGTTTGCTGGAATCAACTAAAGCAGATGTCCTGGAAGAGGTGCGCTTTCAACGGGAAGAAGCCAAATTTGAGGTGCTTGACCCGTCGGGTTTACAAGAAGCTTCGGGTTATGTATTTTATAATGTTTCTGAGTGGACATTAAAGAAATTATTGAACCTCCCCACGTCTAAAGCCGGGGGATTCTTGCCCACCTGAAAAAGGCGACAACGGGACATTCAAGTATCCCTCTACTCACTCAAAGAGCTTTTGCTCTCATTCGCGCATACTTTCTGAGTCCTTCATATTTTAAAGATGAACGCTCCATATCCTGCCCTTATTTGCCCTTTAACTATTCCGAATCGAGTCGGATATGTCCGTTGCCGGGATTGCTCCGTACTAGGATATTTCAAGGCGCTGAAGGTTATTCCTACTTGTTTTCTCGCTAATCTATTTTAACACTGTGGCTAAAGCCACGCAATCGTTTGACGGAACTTAAAAGTTCCTACCGCCTTCTCCCCATGCCTAAAGTCAGGGGCTTGCGTCTCGTTTTTCGGTCAAAACTGCTGCTAATAATCGCCAAATTTTAGAGGCAAATTTTAAAGCTTATTTGGATGGGTTTAGCGACAACGTTAAAGAAATTATCAGCAAATTTGAACTGCGTAACCAAATTCGGCGCATGGTGGAGGCTGATGTTTTACACGATGTTTTAGAGAAATTTACTTCCACAGACATTAACCTGAGTCCCCATGAGATTGTAGACAGCAAGGGAGAGACATTACCTGGGCTGAGTAACCTGGGAATGGGTTATGTATTTGAAGAATTAATCCGCAAGTTTAACGAAGAAAATAACGAAGAAGCCGGGGAACACTTCACCCCCCGCGAAGTTATTAAGTTGATGATTCATTTATTATTTATTCCCATTAAAGATGAAATTCCGCCAGTAATTACGGTTTATGATGGGGCTTGCGGTTCCGGGGGAATGCTGACAGAATCTCAAGGTTTTATCGAAGCAGCAGAAGGAGAAATTAATTCTCAGTCTAAGGTGTATTTGTATGGGAAAGAAGTCAACGGCGAAACCTATGCTATTTGTAAATCAGATATGATGATTAAGGGGAATGACCCAGAAAACATTAAGTTTGGTTCTACTTTAGCGACGGATGATTTTGGGGAAATGCGGTTTGATTTTATGTTATCAAATCCGCCTTATGGTAAATCTTATAAATCTGACCAAAAATATATTTTAGATGGTAAAGAAGTTTTAGATCCTCGCTTTCAGGTTGAACTGCAAAACTTTCAGGGACAATTAGAAACATTACCAGCAATTCCCCGTTCTTCTGATGGTCAATTGCTGTTTTTAATGGATATGGTGGGGAAAATGAAACCCCTAAATCAAAGTCCTTTGGGTAGCCGTATTGCTTCTATTCATAATGGTTCGGCTTTGTTTACTGGGGATGCGGGAAGCGGCGAAAGTAATATTCGGCGGTGGATTATTGAAAATGACTGGTTAGAATGTATTGTGGGTTTACCTTTGAATATGTTTTATAACACGGGTATTGCTACTTATATTTGGGTGCTTTCTAACCGGAAACCGGAAAAGCGTAGAGGCAAGGTACAATTAATTGATGGTACTGAATGGTATGGCAAGTTAAGAAAGAATTTAGGTAAGAAGAATTGTGAGTTAACGCCTGAAAATATTCAGCAAATAACGGAAACGTTTTTAAGGTTTGAGGAAACAGCAGAATCAAAGATTTTTGATAATCAAGATTTTGGTTATCATAAAATTACTGTGGAGCGTCCTTTAAGGTTAAGTTTTCAAGTCACACCAGAACGAGTAGAGCAGTTTGGCAGTTTAGCTGATGATAAATTATATCCGGTTTTGGGGATATTAAAGGATTTATTTGGGGATGAGGTTTATCAAGATTTTAATTTGGTTAAACAGAAGTTAGAAAAAGCTTTGAAGGCGGAAGGATTTAAGTTAGCGGCTAAGGATTTGAAGTTGGTTTATGATACTTTTACAGAAAAGGATGAAACGGCGGAAGCTGTAATTAAGAAGAAAACGAAGGCGGGGGTAGTTTATGAGTCTGATTCTGAGTTGCGCGATACTGAGAATGTGCCTTTAAAGGAAGATATTCAGGAGTATTTTAACAGGGAAGTTTTACCCCATGTCCCTGATGCTTGGATAGATTTTGAGAAGACGGTACGGGGTTATGAGATTTCTTTTACTAAATATTTTTACAAGTTTCAGCCTTTGCGGAGTTTGGCTGATATTGCGGCGGATATTTTGGCTTTGGAAGCTGAGACGGAAGGGGTTTTAAAAGCGGTTATTGGGGTTTGAACCCCCTCTAACTCCGCCTTGTAAAGCTACGGTGTACACACAAGTGATCGAATCACTACCAGTCCTCGCATTACCCCACCCTAACCCTCCCCTTGCAAAGGGGAGGGAACTAGATTTTCCGGTTTCCCCCCTTTCCAAGGGGGGATTAAGGGGGGTAAATTCAGGGTTTGTGCTTGATTTACCAAGATATGTGTACAACGTAGCCCCGCAAGCGAGGAGGGGGCTATGATATGTGTTTTTTGATGAGCAAGTATAAGCGGTGACAGGTTTTGCAAGGATATACAACAGGCTTTTTACATTACTTTCTGGGTGCGGAGGTTGAAGGGTGAAGCGTTATCCACATTATAAAGATTCGGGAATTGATTGGTTGGGGGATATTCCTGAACATTGGGAAATAGTGAGATTTTCTAACTTCATTAATTTTCAAGAAGGACCCGGAATAATGGCGGCTGATTTCAAAGATTATGGTGTCCCTTTATTACGCATTCATAATTTGAAACCGGGTTTTGTAGATTTAGAAAGATGTAATTATTTAGAACCCCAAAAAGTCGAAAAGACTTGGAAACATTTTAAGTTAAATGAAGATGACATTCTGATTAGTTGCTCTGCATCTACTGGATTAGTTTCAATAGTTGACAAAAAAGCAGAGGGTTCTATTGCATATACAGGAATTATTCGGCTTAAACCAGCTAATTCAAATATTTGTAGAGAATTTATAAAAATAATAGTTGCTTCAGAATTATTTTTTACTCAAATTGAGTTGCTCAAAACAGGGACGACAATTCAACATTATGGACCAACACATTTAAGGCAAATAAAAATAACTTTCCCACCGCTATACGAACAAAAAAAGATCGCTTGCTTCCTTGATAGCAAATTAGAAGAGATAGACAAGTTCATCAGCAACAAACAACGGCTGATAGAATTACTCAAAGAACAGAAAACCGCCATCATTAACCGTGCTGTTACCAAGGGACTCAACCCCCATGCACCTATGAAACCTTCTGGTATTGAGTGGTTAGGTGATATTCCAGCCCATTGGGAGGTGACACGAGCAAAGCACATTAGTTATGTTTTTGTACCCCAAAGAAATAAACCAAACCTTAACCTTAATATTGGATTTCCTTGGATAACAATGGAAGATATTACTTCACCTTCCATATCAAAGTCTACTTTTGGTTATCTTGTTAGTGAAATTGACGCAATGAATGCAGGTTCAAAATTATTACCTGAAGGTTCTGTTATTGCTAGTTGTGTAGGAAACTTTGGTTTATCTTCAGTAAATACCCTACAAGTTATTATCAATCAACAATTACAAGCATACATACCCATCAAAATTAATCCTTACTATTTGAGGTATTTAATTGGTATATCTAAGAGTTACTTCGAGCAAATAGCCAATGCAACAACTCTAGCTTATGTAAATCAGGCAGGATTTGCTGAGTTACCCATAATTTTACCTCCTAATGATGAACAACTAGCAATTGTCAGAAATATTGATAAAGAATTAACTACAATAGATAAAGCCATAACCACAATAGAAAAAGAAATAGAACTAATAAAAGAATACCGCACCACCTTAATATCAGAAGCAGTCACCGGGAAAATAGATGTACGGGAAACAGCAGCGCATGAATAATGTTTGATAACCTATTAACAAGGGTATCGCCTAAATAAAACCCACTCCCCAGACAAAAGAGAATTATTCACCATGACAGAATTACTCGAACAAGCCATTATCAAACTCAAAAGCTTACCGGCTAATGAACAAAATGCCATAGCTGCGATAATTTTAGAAGAACTGGAAGAAGAACAGCAATGGGATGAAGCCTTTTCCCGTTCTCCAGATGCACTAGCTACACTAGCAACTCAAGCAATGGCGGAACATCGCGCAGGTAAAACTCAAGAATTAAATCCAGATACATTGTGAATTCTTATATCACTTCTCAGTTTCGCCAAACTTTTGGTAAGTTACCGGAAAACGTTCGGGAGCAAACCCGCGAAGCATATCGCCAATTTAAACAAAACCCAAACCATCCCAGTTTACGTTTCAAAAAAGTGCATCCTGAATTACCTATTTATTCTGCAAGAGTCAGCAAAAGCTATAGAGCCGTTGGACAGTTAGAGGGAGATAAAATTATTTGGTTTTGGCTAGGAACACATACAGAATATGACAAGCTACTATCTCAGATGTAATAAAACAGTCGCCTAAATGTTGGGTTTCACTTCGTTCTACCCAACCTACAAATACTTAAACTCTCATGACTCTGTGTCCTCTGCGCCTCTGTGGTTCGTTTATCCCCTAAATCGTAATAAAATAGGTATGATAAAAAAGCCAGTGTAAAAAATATCATGAATTTCCTATGGTCAGCAAAACCAACGAGTCAGCCTTAGAAACCTGTATAGAAACTGCACTCATTGAAGGCGCTGACTATGAAAAAGGAAACCCCGCAGACTTTAACCGAAAAATAGCCATAGACGAAGAAAAATTCTGGCGCTTCTTAGAAACCACCCAACCAGAAGAACTAGCCAAACTTCAAGACCGACCCAACTGGAAAAACTTGATTTTAGAACGGTGCGATCGCAAAATAAAAAAAGATGGTATCCTCTCAGTCCTCAAAAAAGGATTATCCATAGATAACGCCCATCTCACCTTACTTTACAGCCAACCATACAACGACACAAACCAAGCTGTAACAGAAAACTTTCAAAAAAACATCTTTTCAATTACCCGTCAAGTACATTATTCCCAAAAAGATACAGCATTATCCATAGATATAGTACTATTTATCAACGGATGTGCGATCGCCACCATAGAATTAAAAAACCCCTGGACAAACCAAACAGTTTACCACGCCAAAAAACAATACCGGGAAAACCGCAACCCCCAAGAACCACTCTTCCAATTTGCGCGTTGTCTAGTTCACTTCGCAATTGACACAGATGAAGTGTGGATGACAACAAAATTAGACCGAGAAAAAACCTACTTTCTCCCCTTCAACAAAGGTTTTAACTTCGGAAAAGGAAACCCACCCAACCCCAAAGGACATAAATCTGCATACCTGTGGGAAACCATTCTTACCCGTCCCAGTTTCACCAACATCATTGAACACTTCGCCATTCTCATTCCCAGCGACAGCAAAACATCCCTAATTGAAAAAACCCTATTTTTTCCCCGCTATCACCAACTAGATGTAGTCCGCCAACTATTAACTCACGCAAAAATAAACGGTACTGGACAAACATATCTGATTCAACATTCCGCAGGTTCAGGAAAATCCAACTCCATCACTTGGATAACATATCAATTAATAGAACTCTACGCCCAAAACGCAGACAGTCCCCTATTTGATTCCGTCGTAGTTGTCACAGATAGACGCATCCTAGATAAACAACTCAAAGAC
The DNA here is from genome assembly GCF_000340565.2 of Nodularia spumigena CCY9414. Classification (NCBI taxonomy): domain Bacteria; kingdom Bacillati; phylum Cyanobacteriota; class Cyanophyceae; order Nostocales; family Nodulariaceae; genus Nodularia; species Nodularia spumigena. The sequence continues at coordinate 1,294,363 of NZ_CP007203.1, read as the reverse complement.
AATATCAAAGACTTTTCCCAAGTTAAAAACATAGTCGCCCACGCCACAAATTCCAAAGACTTAAAAACCGCCTTAGAGAACGGTAAAAAAATCATCATTACGACAATTCAAAAATTTCCCTTCATCATAGAAGGTATTGAAGACTTGAGTAAAAACACCTTCGCTGTAATTATCGACGAAGCCCACTCATCCCAAAGCGGAAAAGCCGCAGATAATTTAAATATAGCCCTTGGTAAAGCCGAAGAAGAAGACGAAGAAGATTTACAAGATAAAATTCTCAAAGCAATGGATGGGCGCAAACTGAGTAAAAACGCTTCTTATTTTGCCTTTACCGCCACACCCAAAAACGCCACCCTAGAAAAATTTGGTCAACCAAACCCAGAGGGCAAATTTACACCATTTCATCTTTATTCAATGAAACAAGCCATAGAAGAAGGCTTTATATTAGATGTCTTAGCCAATTATACCACATATAAAAGCTATTACGAAATTAAAAAATCTATTCAAGATAATCCCGACTTTAATACTACCCAAGCCCAAAAAAAGCTGCGCGCTTACGTCGAAGGAAATAAACAAACCATCAGCACCAAAGCCGAGATTATAGTTAACCATTTTATCACACAAGTGTGGCAACCCAAAAAGCTCAAAGGTGAAGGAAAAGCAATGGTTGTCACCCGCAATATTGAAGCAGCAATTCGTTATTTTTTCGCCATCCGCGATTTATTAACACAGGCGAAAGTCCCCTTTAAAGCCATTATCGCCTTTTCCGGTAAAAAGACCATAGACGGAATTGAATACACCGAAGAAATCATTAATCAATTCCCCAGTAAAGATATTTCTGACGAGTTCAAAAAACCCGATTATAAAATATTAGTCGTCGCCAATAAATTTCTCACCGGCTTTGATGAACCTTTATTACATACCATGTATGTGGATAAAAAATTACAATCAGTCACAGCAGTCCAAACCCTATCACGCCTAAATCGCTGTAACGCCAAAATGGGGAAACAAGACACATTTATTTTAGACTTTAACAACACAGTCAGCGATATTCAAACCGCCTTTGACCCCTTCTACACCGCCACATCATTAAGCGAACCCACAGATATTAATGTTCTCCATGACCTGAAAGAAGCATTAGACGAAGTGGGAGTTTATGAATGGTCAGAAATTGAGAAATTTAACGAATTATTTTTTAATAACGTCGAAGCCGAAAAACTCAGCCCTCTGATTGATATTGCTGTCGCGCGTTTTAGCTCAGAATTAGAACTAGAAGCAGCCAGTAAAATAGACTTTAAAATTAAAGCAAAACAGTTCGTCAAAATTTATGGACAAGTAGCCTGCATGATTCCCTATAATAATCTGCAATGGGAAATGCAGTATTGGTTCCTAAAATTCCTCATTCCCAAACTAGCGGTAAAAAATCCTGAGCAAGACCAACTTGATCAACTTTTAGAAAGTGTAGACCTTTCCACCTACGCCATAGAAAGAACCAAACTAAATTATAGCATAAAACTTGATAATTCTCCATCAGAAATAGACCCACAAAACTCAAATATCCGGGGATACCACAGTGAAGCACCACAACAAGACCCGCTAGATGAAATCATCGCCGCTTTTAACAATCGCTTTTTCACAGACTGGGATGTAACACCCGAAGAACAACGAGTAAAATTCATTAACATCGCCCAACACGTAATAGAAAATCCCGACTATAAAACCCAAATTGTCAACAACCCAGACGAACAAAATCGCCGTTTAGCCTTAGAAGAATTCATTAAACAAGCCATCAACAAAGAACGTAAACGTGAACTCGACTTATACAAACGTTACGCTTCCGACCCAGAATTTAAACGTGTTTTTGATGCCACAATCATGCAATTACTAGCCCAGATTAATCTAGAAAATCCCCAACAATTTGAGGGATAAAGAATAGCAATTAAATATAGGACTCATATTTGGTTTATGAAATACACGTAGGGTGTGTTATCGAGGAGAGTACCGCACCAATACCCAGAAGACGGTGCGTTAGGCTAAAGCCATAACACACCCTACATATACTTAGATTTTTTCAATAATCAAATCGGATTTCTGTAACATCAAAACCGAGGCTTTAAACCTGCATTCCAACCTCCCCTCTCCTTAGTAAGGAGAGGGGCTGGGGGTGAGGTTCTTTCCTTTATTAAACTCACATTCCTAAGAGTACCGCACCAACACCCAGAAGACGGTGCGTTAGGCTAAAGCCATAACACACCCTACATATACTGAGATTTGTTCAATAATCAAATCGGATTCCCATAACATCAAAACCGAGGCTTTAAACCTGCATTCAAATCTCCCCTCTCCTTAGTAAGGAGAGGGGCTGGGGGTGAGGTTCTTTCCTTTATTAAACTCACATTCCTAAGAGTACAACACCAACACCCAGAAGACGGTGCGTTAGGCTAAAGCCATAACACACCCTACATATACTGAGATTTGTTCAATAATCAAATCGGATTCCCATAACATCAAAACCGAGGCTTTAAACCTGCATTCAAATCTCCCCTCTCCTTAGTAAGGAGAGGGGCTGGGGGTGAGGTTCTTTCTTTGATTAAATTCACATTTTTACAAGTATTTTCAGGTAAATAGACCAAAATCGGGTTACTGTAAAATACAGCCCTTTCTCCCTTCCCTTTCATCTCAATGAGTGCAGAAATTATTTGTGTTGGTACAGAACTCTTACTAGGGGATATCCTCAACAGTAACTCGCAATATTTAGCCCAACAATTAGCCCAACTAGGGATACCGCACTATTATCAAACAGTCGTAGGCGATAACCCAGAACGATTAAAGCAAGTTATAGAAATTGCTATATCAAGAGCGCAAATTCTTATTTTTACTGGTGGTCTTGGTCCCACACCCGACGACCTCACCTGCGAAACCATAGCAGATTTTTTTGGCGTTCCTTTAATAGAACGTCCAGAAATTATCGAAGATATAACTCAGAAATTCGCCCAACGTGGTCGGGTTATGTCCCCCAGTAACCGCAAACAAGCATTAATTCCCCAAGGTGCAGATATTTTACCAAATCCCACTGGGACAGCACCGGGGATTATTTGGCAACCGCGCCCCGAAATCACGATTTTTACCTTTCCCGGTGTCCCCTCAGAAATGCACAGGATGTGGACAGATACAGCAGTCCCTTATCTGAAAAACCAAGGCTGGGGAAAGGAGATTATTTACAGTCGGAGTTTAAGGTTTTGGGGTATTGGTGAATCGGCTTTAGCAGAAAAAGTTGCGCCCTATTTTAATTTACCTAATCCCACTGTCGCCCCTTATGCAGGTAAAGGTGAAGTCAGATTACGAATTTCTGCGAAGGCTAATTCAGAAGCTGCTGCTGAGGCTTTAATTTCACCTGTGGAGAAACAGCTAAAAGATATTGCTGGCTTAGATTATTACGGGGCTGATAATGAAACTTTGGTTTCTGTAGTTGGTGATTTGTTGCGTTTATCAGGGGAAACGCTATCAGTAGCCGAGTCCTGTACTGGTGGTGGTTTGGGACAAATGTTAACGGATATTTCTGGTAGTTCTGATTACTTTTGGGGTGGGGTAATTTCTTATGATAATTCGGTGAAGGTGGGGTTACTGGGAGTTAACCCAGAGGATTTAGATAAATTTGGGGCGGTGAGTGGTACTGTTGCAGAACAAATGGCGATGGGGGTAAAAACCCGCCTTTCCACGTCTTGGGGTTTAAGTATTACTGGTATTGCTGGTCCATCTGGGGGAACTCAGACAAAGCCGGTGGGTTTAGTTTACATCGGTTTAGCCAGTCCCAAAAATGAAGTTGCTAGTTTTGAATATCGCTTTGGCGCAATGCGGGGACGTGATTTAATTCGTTATGTGAGTGCTAATACGGCTTTGGATTTGCTGCGACGCAAATTAATTCAGTAGTCATTTGTCATTAGCGGATTTAATAAAATACAGAACCTCACCCCCACCCCCTCTCCTTACTAAGGAGAGGGGAGACTTTGATGCAACTTTTTAGGCGGGGTGATTGCAAAAACCCGAATTTGGATGTTATTTAATTCATATTCCCAAGAGGTTGTTTTGCTACCGAAAATAGGACTTTTCAAACAACCTCTAATGACTAATGACTAATGACTAATGACTAAAAACCTCACCCCCAACCCCTCTCCTTCTCCCAAAGGGAGACGCTACGCGAAAGTAAGGAGAGGGGAGACTTTGATGCAACTTTGCCACGCCAGCAACAACCTCTAATGACTAATGACTAATGACTAATGACCAATTTATTCTGTTTCTATGAATTCTATAGTTTCCACAAACTCTAAAATATTCTCCTTAATTTCCTCGGCTTCTTCTTTAATGGAACTTGGTTTTTCACCGTTAAAAAAGCTGTGCTGGCTGCTAACTATATACAAATAGTTAGAATTCATAAATGCCAGCAGCCCTCGGTATGCGTCTAACCTGGTGGCTGTGCCGTTATTTTTTGACTGGGAAATTGTTGAACCTTGGGGCATATCAATCAGCGCAAAGTAAGAACCCTCAACCGCGTCTTTCAAATATTCAGTATGCCTGACTTCAGCCCTGGGCAAATTCGTAAAAATGGCTTCTGGTACATACTTGTTTAGGAGAATTGATTGCAAGTATTCTTCTTGTCCAATAGATTCTACTTCTTCCCATTGTTCTGAGGATATGGGATAGTGATCAATTCTCAGCATTGTCCCGAAGTTATCAAAAAAGCCCACTACCCCGTCTTGACTTTCTACTTTACCTCCCTGTTGTGGGTCAACAGGAATGGGGACTGAAAAATTACCGGAGGGCGATTCATATATCTCGTCGCCATAATCTCTGACTATAACTGTGTCTTCTTCGTCGTCTAGGTAAATTTCGTTTTCTGCTTCTTGATAGGCGGCAATTACTTCCTGTACAATCTCATGGGCTTCTTCATCTTCCAGGTCTAAGGCTTGCTGTAACTGTTTGAGATAGGGCTGTTTCTGTTTGGGGATAATCAGATCGTCTTCATCTATACTTACCATTACCCCGACGGCAAAAGCGTCTAGAACTAGTTCATCAGAAAGGCTTTTACTGGCGAGATTAAATAGGGTTCCCACTCCCTCTTTTTCTGCAATCCCTATGAGTTTATCGATGATTTGGGCAATTTCATCTTCTGAGTAGTCCTCAAAAACCTCAAAGTCCCACAGGATGCTGGCTAAAATTTCGCCATCTACTTCCTCTACAGACAAATCAGCCATTTCTGTGACAACTGCGATCGCTGCTACGGCTTCTTCTGGACTCAGTGATTCATTTGTGGTCTTTGTTGAATTAAAAATCTTGTCATATTTAGTCATAAATATTACCTCTTTTGTTGATTCCTAACAGCTTAAAAGTAACAATGGTTAGTTTAGTAACCTTGGTGTATTGTGTAACCCTAGGATGCTGGAATATTTAATCCTTTATACTTACTTTACAATTCAATTCCCATAGCAGTAATCATCTTTTGCTGGAATCAGGTGGCAAATGAATTTCATCTGTGGGTAGAATTATCAACTAACTAGAGATGGATTTCTATACCAAGGGCAGGATGTCATATAATACCGTTGTTTGCAGTGACACATGGCATTGGGGAGTGGGGAGTGGGGAGTGGTCCGTAGGGAGTGGTCCGTAGGGCGGGTTTAGTAATATTGTGGGGTGGGCATCCTGCCCGCCTTCTTTGTTGAATCATATCTGAGAACCCGCCCCTACTAGGCACTGGGTTGGGAGATTCGGGCTTCAATATCTTCCAAGGTTTGTAACAATAAACGCTTGGCTTGTAATTTCCAACCCCACTTTTGAATTCTGAAGGCGGCGACAGTCCCCACCACACCTACTAATAGAACTAGGGGCTGATTCAGAGAAATTCCGAATAATAAACCCAATCCGGCAATTCCCCAAAATGGTAACGCTGCGGCTTGCCTTTGTTCTTCGACAATATTAGTAATAATACTAGGCTTCATAGTAGTTAATAATTCAGCTTTGATTTGCCGTTGTTCTGCTAGTGATAGAGATAAACTGATTTTACGGCGCATTTTTTCGATTTTGCGGGCATCACTGCTATATTCAGTTAGCTCATCTTCTGCCATTTGTAGTAGTCGTTCTAGTTGTGCCATTTTGCCATAAACTTGGGATTTTAATATTGCTATTATCTAAGAAAATGTTAAATTTTCCTAACTATAATCTTGCATGGGATAGCACGATACTAAATCTTAAATCTAAAATTAAACATAGGGAAAATATCCTAGCGATAACAACCTGACAACCAGAGCGTCTACTTGAGAGGTAATACAGATGGTTACGGTATCTCCAAACACATTGACTCAAACTGACAAAGGGCGATCGCTGATTCTCTGGTTTAATGAAGTTGGTATTGGTGATATACCCTTAGTTGGGGGGAAAAATGCCTCACTAGGGGAAATGATTCAACAGTTGACACCCCAAGGCGTGAACGTTCCCACAGGATTTGCTACCACTGCTTATGCTTATCGGTATTTCATCGAGTCGGCTGGGTTAGAAGCACAGTTACGGGAACTCTTTGCGGATATCGATGTTGAGGATGTGAAAAATTTACGGGTACGGGGAAAAAAAGCGCGATCGCTACTGATGCACACACCGTTTCCTGTAGACTTAAGGGATGCGATCGCCTCAGCATATCTCAAACTATGCGAACAATACAACACAGATACAGATGTCGCCGTCCGTTCCAGCGCCACAGCCGAAGACCTCCCCGACGCAAGTTTTGCAGGACAGCAAGAAAGTTACTTAAACGTTGTCGGAGTCCAAGGAGTTTTAGCAGCTTGTCATAAATGCTTTGCTTCTATATTTACCGACCGCGCCATATCCTATCGCCACACCAAAGGATTTGATCACTTTAGCATTGCCCTCGCCGTCGGCGTACAAAAAATGGTACGTTCTGACTTAGCCACATCTGGAGTCATGTTCTCCATAGACACCGAAACCGGATTTAAAGATGCTGCACTAATTACAGCCGCTTACGGTTTAGGCGAAAACGTAGTTCAAGGAACCATTAACCCCGATGAATACTATGTTTTCAAACCCACATTAAAAGCAGGTTTCCGCCCCATTATCGATAAAAAGTTGGGCAGCAAAGAATTAAAAATGATCTATGATGACGGCTCAAAATTCACCAAAAATGTCGCCGTCTCCCCCACAGAACAAGGTAAATTTGCTCTGAGTGATGCAGAAATTTTACAACTAGCACATTGGGCTTGTTTAATAGAAGACCATTATTCCCAAACCCACGGTCATTACTCCCCAATGGATATCGAGTGGGCAAAAGACGGAATTACCAATCAACTTTTTGTTGTCCAAGCCCGTCCCGAAACAGTCCAGTCGCAGAAAACAGAGAACGTTTTGCGGAGTTATCATTTCCTGAAAACAGATAAAGAAGTAAAATTCCCCCATTCCCTAGTAACAGGTCGGGCTGTAGGAGAAGCCATTAGTCAAGGGAAAGTACATCTAATTTTAGATGTGAATAAAATCGACCAATTCCAAACCGGCGATGTATTAGTAACAGAAAGAACAGACCCCGACTGGGAACCGATAATGAAACGCGCCAGCGCCATTGTCACCAACTCCGGGGGGCGCACCTGTCACGCGGCGATTATTGCGCGAGAATTGGGAGTCCCCGCCATTGTGGGGTGTAGCAATGCGACAGCAGTCTTAAAAACTGGTCAAGAGGTAACAATTTCTTGCGCCGAGGGAGATGAAGGCAAAGTTTATCCTGGTTTATTACCCTTTGAAATTAAAGAAGTTCTCCTAGAAAACTTACCCCGCACCCGTACCCAAATTTTAATGAATGTGGGAAACCCCCAAGAAGCATTAAGTTTATCTGCAATTCCTAATGATGGCGTAGGTTTAGCCCGCACAGAATTTATCATCGCCAACCAAATCCAAATTCATCCAATGGCGTTGATTCACTACGATAAGTTAGAAGATAAATTTGTCAAAGCCAAAATTAATCAAATTACCGCCCTTTACGACGTTAAACCCCAATATTTTGTTGATAAATTATCCCAAGGTATAGGCAGAATTGCGGCAGCTTTTTATCCTAAGCCAGTAATTGTCAGAATGTCGGATTTCAAAAGTAATGAATATGCTAATCTTTTAGGTGGTCAGCAATTTGAACCCAAAGAAGAAAACCCCATGTTGGGTTGGCGGGGTGCAGCCCGTTACTATGACACAGGATATCAAGAAGCTTTTGCCTTAGAGTGTGAATCTATTAAGCGAGTTCGGGACGAAATGGGTTTAACTAACGTTATCCCAATGATTCCCTTCTGTCGCACTCCCGATGAAGGGCGGATGGTGTTAGCAGAAATGGCAAAAAATCATTTAAAACAGGGTGTAAACGACTTGCAAGTGTATGTAATGTGCGAGTTACCCAATAATGTGATTATGGCTGAGGAGTTTGCAGAGGTTTTTGATGGCTTCTCCATTGGTTCCAATGACTTAACTCAGTTAACATTAGGCATAGATAGGGATTCAGCCTTGGTGGCGCGGTTATTTGATGAACGCAGTCAGGGTGTGAAGCGCATGGTGAAAATGGCCATAGAAGCGGCGAAAAAATATCACCGCAAAATCGGTATTTGCGGTCAAGCGCCCAGTGATTACCCTGAATTTGCCCAATTTTTAGTAGAACAGGGAATTGATTCTATCAGTTTGAATCCAGATTCGGTGTTAAAAACAATGTTGGAAATTGCCAAAGTGGAGCAAAATATCTAGAAATTCAACCCCTGGGGAAACCGCTCATAAAAATCTAGACAAACTTAACCAAGAGTCACCAAATCTAGACAGATAAATTGTCAACTTAAAACTAGGGCGTGTTTTCAAAGTCTAGAACTAGGTTGGGTTAAGCGCAGCGCCACCTGTACGAAGCAAACCAAATATTGGGTAAAGTTGGGTTTCCCAAAACCTCAACCCAACCTACATTTACGTCTAATTTTGGGTTTCAAAACACTCCCTAGCTTTATTGGCTATCGCACAGTAATTTCCTCAGTTTTTTCGCTAAAAATGGTCTGACCGTTTTTCACAATAATGGTCTCAGTCCTTTCTACACTAAAGCTCTCATTACCGGGAGTCATCGGGTTCTGAACTCCTACCTCTCTGACTCGCGCAGTAATTTGACTGAGTAAGTTAAACAGTAAATTGCGAAATCTATTTCTGTCAAAGAAAAATCCAAATCCCCCTTGTACCTTCTCGGTTTCTTCCTCGGTTAGTTCTGTCCACAGCGACTCTTGAGGCTGGCGTTCGGCAGAAATGTGATTAGACTTCATTGAAGTTGTCTCCCTTTATGGTGCTTACAACAACATTTAAGCATATTTGTTATTTGAATTGGAGGAAATTTACTTATATTGTCTGTAAATATTATTCTCTGTATAAAGAAACAAATCCCAGTTGTCTCGGATGCAGTTGCAGATTCATCTTATATCTTCCCACTCCCAGGGCAAGGACTGCGTTGCGTTATGTCCAAAATTACTGCTATAGCCTAGAGTTTAGCCTATGGCAGGGGAACAAAAAATCAGGGGCGATCGCACTTATTATTAAAGACAGTTAGATATTCTCAAAAAAATTACTAATGAGTACAACAACACCTCAGCCCAAACGATTAGACCCCGAATTGTGGCATAAATTTCTCAAGGTTGCCAAACCCTACTGGTTTTCTGAACAAAAATGGAAGGCTAGGGGATTATTAGGACTTTTGCTACTCTTGGCATTAGCCGTTAATGCGATTAATGTCGGTATTAGCTTTATTTTCCGGAATATTGATACTTCTCTGGCAACTTTTCCCCAAACTAAAGATGCGTCAATCTTTTGGCGCTTCATCACCTTGTATGCTGGGTTGTTAGTCCTTGGTACTCCCATTGTGGTCATGTATGGCTATATCCAAGACAAATTGGGATTGCAATGGCGGGAGTGGTTGACAAACCATTTTCTCGATAAATATTTCCAAAATCGTGCTTATTACCAAATTAATTTTAATCAAAAAATTGACAACCCAGACCAGCGAATTGCTGAAGATATTAGGTCATTTACTCGTACCAGTTTATCTTTTACATTGCTGATTCTGACATCAATTATTACTTTAATATCTTTCACTGGAGTTTTATTATCTATCTCAGTTTCTTTATCAGTGGCGCTGGTAATTTATGCAATTCTGGGGACAGTGGTTACGGCTGGGATTGGTCAACGATTAATTGGCATTAACTATAATCAACTTAAACGAGAAGCTGATTTTCGTTATGGACTCATTCATGTGCGAGATAATGCCGAATCTATTGCTTTTTATCAAGGTGAAACAGAAGAAATACTTCAGCTAAAACAGCGTTTTATGCGAGCAATTCTCAACTTTGATTTATTGATAAATTGGCAACGTAATTTAGGTTTTTTTACTACTAGCTATAACTATTTTGTTTCCGCACTTCCTTACTTGGTAATTGCACCTATTTACTTTGCAGGTGAGACTGATTTTGGGACATTCACTCAAGCGGCGATCGCCTTCAGTCAGATTTTTAGTGCTTTATCTGTGGTGGTGGGACAATTTGAAAGCTTAACAGCTTTTGCTGCCGGTATTGAACGGATGGGCGACTTAGACGAAGTTCTGGAAACTTCAGACCAACAACAGCCAGGAATCAGGACTATCGATGTTACGGAAGACTCTCGGATTGAATTACGTAGCGTCACCCTAATGACTCCCAACTACGAACGCACCTTGGTTCGGGATTTACCATTCATGTTACAGCCTGGTGAGGGTTTGGTAATTGTGGGAAATAGTGGTAGTGGTAAGAGTTCTTTATTAAGAGCGATCGCCGGATTATGGAATGCGGGTACTGGTCAAATTATCCGCCCTTCTCTATCGGAAATGATGTTTTTACCCCAACGTCCTTATATGGTATTGGGTTCGCTGCGGAGTCAGTTACTCTACCCCAATCCTGACAATGATATCCTCGAAAGCAAAATGCGCCATGTCTTAGAAGAGGTGAATTTGGCAGAGTTACCAGAACGAGTTGGTGGCTTTGATGTCGAGTTAGACTGGGCTAATGTACTTTCTTTAGGCGAACAACAGCGCTTGGCTTTTGCTCGACTTTTGCTGAGTATGCCTAACTATGTCATCCTTGATGAAGCTACCAGTGCGCTGGATTTAGCTAATGAAAAGAACCTTTATCAACAACTCAAAGCCAAGGAAACTACATTAATTAGTGTGGGACATCGCCCCAGTTTGTTACAGTACCATGAGTACGTGTTAGAACTCGATGGTAGCTCTAATTGGCGGTTGTTACCGATGGATGAATATACTGTTAATTTGAATGCTTTTAGCTAATTTTCTGCCATTAAGTACAGAGAAAGCTATGCTTGAGAACAGAAGTGTTGATGCTGTAAATGTTGCACTACAGACTCAGATCAACCAGTGATGCGATCGCTTCAATTGCCATTCCTTCTGCTAGTAAGTTAATGGCAATTTAATGTGCTTTCTCCTGACTACCTTCTTGTCTACCTTTTTCCAAACCTTCAGTTTTATTCGCGCATAATATCCTTCTGTATTGACAAATGACTAAAAAGTGGTTTCAAATTGGGATATTAGGTGTCTTTCTTCTATCACTGTGCTTACGGTTTTGGGGATTAGAGCGATTTAACACTCTAGTATTTGATGAAGTTTATTTTGCCAAATTTGGTAATAATTATCTCACCAATACACCATTTTTTAATGCCCATCCGCCCCTGAGTCAATATATTATTGGTATTGGGATTTGGATGGGTAGTCATCTTCCCTTTGGACAAGATACAGTAAATGAACTTACAGGTTCAGTGCGATCGCCTTGGAGTTATCGTTGGTTAAATGCCCTAACTGGCTCATTTATTCCTTTAGTTGTCGCAGCTATTGCCTATCAATTAAATCATCGTTATCGTTTTGCTTTATTGGCAGGTTTATTTACAGCCTGTGATGGTTTCTTTTTAGTAGAATCGCGATATGCTTTAAATAATATATATATTATCATCTTTGGTTTATTAGGACAATGGTTTTTACTATTAGGATTAAATCACCAAAATCAACAACGTTATTGGTATTTAGTGTTAGCTGGGGTGAGTTTTGGGGCATCAGTTGCCACTAAGTGGAATGGCTTATGGTTTTTGTTAGGTGCTTATTTAATTTGGATAGCAGCTTATATAATTCGCGGAATCCAATCTTTTCCTGATAACCCAAATCTGGTAACATCTCCCGCAACAGTCATCAGACAAACAAAGATATTTCTGAATAATTGGTATCGCAAATGGGTTGATATCAATCGCACATCCCCAGAAATTGCCCTTCAGACACCACTACAAAAGCTGACGCAGATCAATATTTTTCAAATGCTATTTTATCTGGGAATTATCCCAGCTATCGTATACAGCATCATTTGGATTCCTCATCTCCAGCTAGATAGAAGATATGGATTTATTGCAGTACATCAGAAAATTTTGAGTTTTCACCTCCAGATGGGGGGAAACAGTGCCGATGTGCATCCTTACTGTGCAGCATGGTATAAATGGCCATTAATGAATCGACCAATTGCCTATTATTACCAAACGGCTGAGAGTATTAATCAACCCTTGTCAGTATTGCAGCCTCCTTTACCTCCTGGGACCGAGAAAATTATTTATGATGTCCACGCAATGGGAAATCCTTTTTTGTGGTGGTTTGGTGTCGCCGCCATTTTGTTTTTAGCAGTGATGTTGGTATTACAAGTGGTGATTCCTTGGTTGCAAAAAAAGCAACTTGTAGTACCTGCAAATATGACCGTTAATACTTGGATGTCCCTATACTTAATTTTAAATTATGCTGCTAACTTATTACCTTGGGTAAAAGTAACAAGGTGCGTTTTTATGTATCATTATATGAGTGCTGTAGTATTTGTATTTTTAGCGATCGCTTGGCTTGTAGACCAGTGTCTTAGCAGTTATTACCGCGAAATTCGGGCAGTAGGTATCAGCATAACATTCCTAATTCTTGCTGCCTTCATCTTTTGGATGCCCATATATTTGGGTTTACCTCTATCCCCAGAAAGTTACAAAATCCGAATGTGGTTTAACACCTGGATATAAATCCAGCCATCCTACAGCACTTTGCAATATATAAATCTTGTGGGGGAGGGCAAAGATGCCCGCCCTTGTTTATTTCATTCAGATATAACTAATAAAAATTCAGACAAGCACGGTTTAATCCTCCGGTAAATTAGCAAATGCCTGTCCCACTAAATCCCTAGTCTTATCTTCCAAACACTGCCAATCCACCTCACCCGCCTCATCAATTAAACGACTATCAATATTTACAGCTTCACTCACAGGAGAGTAATTAAGAAAACAGACTTGATAACAAATTTCCCACAAATCTATACTCACCTGATGCTGTTGACGTTGCAAAAGCAGATGGTATCCTGGATGGGGCATGGGCAGCGAGGCAAGAGTCGCGCGAATTTCATCCGCCTGTTCTAAGGTTGCAGTTTCCATTTCTTGCAATAACTGAGTTACCAAAGCTTTAATTTCATCAGTGGTGTTAGCTGGCCAAATCAAGACATCATGGTAAGTTCCCTTCCAAGTAGACGTGTCAAGATGCTTGCGAATATTATCGACAACACGAATAAACGCAGGTTGCATGAGGAGTTCAGCCTGCTGCCATGTGACTGGGTTAGATATTCTAGGTGGCATTGGTAATAAAAGGGGACACTAATTGACAAATAAACCGTCTAACTTGATTAAAAAGCAAATTTTTTAGTTTAAATCTTTATCCCAAGATAGCGGATTTCATGCCATAAAATTTGGAGATACTTATTACCACAGAAAAATCAGGTAATAACTCTGAGGGGAAAATATGATCGGCAAGCTACTAGACAATCGTTACCAAGTTATTCAAGTCCTAGCGCACGGGGGATTTGGTCAAACCTATATTGCCCAAGATACCAGGAGGCCAGGGAACCCAATCTGCGTCGTCAAGCATCTCAAACCTGCAACTTCCGATCCCAGAGTTTTTGACACAGCCAAGCGTTTATTTAACAGCGAAGCCGAAACGTTAGAAAATTTAGGACATCATGACCAGATACCCCGGCTACTGGCTTACTTTGATGAAAACCAAGAATTTTATTTAGTCCAAGAATATATTGCCGGACAAACCCTAGCAGAGGAACTCATACCCGGTGAGCCTTGGAGTGAAAGCCAAGTCATAGAACTGTTGCAAGGAGTTCTGGGAATCCTAGAGTTTGTTCACACTCAAGGCGTGATTCACCGCGATATTAAGCCAGATAACATTATCCGTCGCGCCTGTGATCAGAAATTAGTTTTAGTAGATTTTGGGGCAGTCAAACAGTTAAGATTACCAATGGTCAGCGTGGGAGTCCAACCTACAGCAACAGTTGCCATTGGCACTCCCGGCTATATGCCAACCGAACAAGGACAAGGTAAACCCCGCCCCAACAGTGATATTTATTCCCTGGGCATTATTGCAATTCAAGCGCTCACAGGAGTACCCGCAGCCGAATTACCAGAAGACCCCAATACTGGAGAATTCCTCTGGCAGCATTTAGCACAAGTCAACTATCGGTTGGCAGCAGTCATCACCAAAATGGTGCATTATCATTTCAAAGACCGCTACCAAAGCGCAACAGAAGCACTGCAAGCTTGTATAAGCAGCACTAATCGGGTATTTACACCAGCCACACCTCCAGAAATCTCTCACCATCAGCCCTACCAACCCACTAAGTCTTTATCTCAATTATCTCCACAAAAAACCATTGCAGTAGCGCCAGCAAATCCTTTGGCTGCTAAACCAGTCCGTCAAGAATCTCACAAAATTGACCCGTGGCCGTTCTTAATTGGCTTATTTTTGGCAGGTGGGGCGGCTTTAGCCACAAATGTCTACCCCAATGTCAGGAATTTAGCTCCTAATTTTACGGGGAATAATACCCCAGGGAAGAACTGCTTGGCTGTGGTCGCAGGTAATTCTAATGTTCGTTCTGAACCTAGCTCGATTAATTCTGATACTGTGGTGCAAACAGTTGGTGAAAATACTGGGTTTGAGGTGACTGGCAAGCGCACAAAACGGGGTTGGGTAGAAGTTAAAATCAACTCTGGTGGTTTGGCTTGGGCGCACCTAGATGTCATTACCAATAAAGAACAGTGGGTTTCTTGCCTCCGAGACAAAGGCATTGCTATTAATACAGTAGATGATAGTAATTTGATTACCGCTCGACCGATTCCTCAGCCTAAACCACAACCTCAGCCAGAACCAGCAGATACTTCCAATCAATCAGAGCCTAGTGATGATAGTGAAAAGATTATAGCAGAAGCTCAACAGAAGTATGAATCAGGAGATTTGCGAGGAGCGATCGCTTTAATGCGGTCTATTCCTGGTCATGCTTCTTCTGGCTTTAAAGAGACAGTTTCTATGATTAATCAGTGGCAAAAAGATTGGGCTAAGGCCGAGGCGCTATTTAATGACATCAATAAGGCAATAGACAACGGTGAATGGGACAAAGTTTTAGATTATAAAAATCATGCCGAAAAGTTGCCTGATACTCAATACTGGCGCAACAAAATACAATTGTTATTTCAACAAGCCGATGAAAATTTGGCAAAACAGAAATCACCTAAAGTAGATAATCAACATCAGTCCCCACCGGAAATTCCCAATGCTGAAGAAGCATCTGCAACAGAAGAGGCAGGGGAGCAGGGAGCAGGGAGCAAGGGGGAGTAAGAAATTACTTTAAACTTCGGTTACTTAAAAACCGTTCCTCTTCTCCCCTGCCCCCTGCTCCCTGCCCCCGTTCCTCTTTTCCCCTGCCCCTTATCCTCTTCCTTGACCTAAAATTAGTATTTTATTTTGCCCTTAGTGCATCTGGTCATATTCTGGGGTTTCAACTCGTCTTGCGTCCATCCGAGGCGAAGGCAAAAATTCCGCGCGACGTACAGGAGCTAAGGGCGGTGTGGGACCGTGGTAAGGATGCATTACTTGTACTGTACGGGTGGGACGCTGCCGTGGTGAAAATAAAGCTAATACACCAGCGACTACAACACCACCGCCAATAGTGAGAGTTGCGCCTCCTACTGCCCAAATGATCGGTGAAGACCACCAAGGTTCTTCAGTTTGAGGCTTTAATACTTCTGGTGCAGCAAGTTTTTGGCTATTTTGTTGGGCTAATTGCATCTGCTGGTGATTCCAATTTTGGTATTGGAACTGGAGTTGTTGGTTTTGCGCTCTGAGCTGCTCGTTATCGCTCTTTAAACGTTCCAACTGCATATTCAGCCGTTCCATTTCCACACGCTGCTCTGGGTTAACCTGAGCAGGCGGTTGACTGGGGTTAGGATAATATGGATTCACCCCATAAGGCGGATACATTGGGGTTTGCGGCGGCATCATCGGCAGGGCTAGATTAGCCGGCATCTGCGGAGAAGATACAGCGAAATTACTTTGCATGGGACTATCTGCGCCCCTGAGCATTACAAGCGCAGCCAGCCCAGCCACGGCGACTCCGCCGATAAATGCCATACTCTCACTCATCGCCTTTGCTCCTCTGTCACTTGTGACTGACTCACTCTCACACTCATTATTATTCGCCTACTCAACGTCACATAAAACTCAACTATAAGCGACCGGACTAGCTAGTTTTTTTACAGCTTACTATGTGCTGTTAATATTCAAAACTATATTCGCTAAATTGTCCACCAGTTCATGGTAAAAAAACGACGCTGTTATCTTTTTTAGTCTACTTTATCGTTTTGAGCAAGTGATGTATTTGTGCTGCTGTCAGTTGTCTTAATGGCAGCTTTGAGACTTTGACAAAATTCAGCGATCGCCTTTAGTCCCTGCTCTGGTGTACCCTCTGCTAGACGTTTGACAAAGGCACTACCCACAATTGCCGCATCTGCGCCCCATTCTCTGACTTGATGAGCTTGTGCAGCTTCGGAAATACCAAATCCTACCCCAATGGGTTTATCTGTAAAACTACGAATTTGTTGCAATAAATCTGATACTCGTGATTCCATTTGAGTCCGCATCCCGGTAACACCAGTCACACTAACCAAATAAATAAATCCTTGGGAAGAACGAGCGATCGCTTCTATCCGGTCAGCAGAACTAGTAGGAGCCACCAACAAAGTTAAATCGATACCCATTTCACCGGCTGGTTTGAGCAAGCCTGCTGCTTCTTCTAGGGGCAAATCTGGGACGACTAATCCTGATACCCCAGCCGCCGCAATTTGTTCCAGAAACTTGTCAATACCACGGTGCAAAATGGGATTGTAATAGGTAAACAGGATAATAGGCGATCGCAAACTCGGAGTAGTAGCTTGCAACATTTCCAACACCTGTTCCAACTTAGTCCCTCGTTGCAAAGCGCGGGTAGCAGCCGCTTGAATCACCGGACCATCGGCGAGAGGATCAGAATAAGGTACACCCAGTTCAATAATATCGGCTCCATGAGTATCCAGAACCTTCAAAGCTGCTGCTGTCGTGGTTAAATCTGGATCTCCAGCAGTAATAAACGGAATCAGAGCGCACTCTCCATTTCGTCCCAATGTCTTAAAGCAATCAGAAATCGCGGTCATGAGTCAAAAATTATGAGTCAGTGGTCAGTGGTCAGTTAAACAAATAACGAATAACTGACCAATGATAACTTTACACTTGACTTTGTTCTTCTTGTGCGATTTCGGCTTGAATTTTTGCTAGTTCTTCAGGAGTCAGTTCATCCAGCCGTTTTTGCAGAAAGGCTTTTTCATACTGTTCCCGTTGTTCATGGTAGGTCATTTTATTTCCCACCGCGCGGAATATGTAAGAAGCTAACCAGCCAAGCAAGCCACTGACCAGTAAGACTTGGCTCCAGATTCCAGCTTGTTGACCATCTAAACCCACTAGCTGTAAACCTACATATCCCAAACCACCAGCAATAAAAACACCCAAGCCAATTCCAATAGCGTCAATGCGTCGCATGAGAGTTATGACCTACCAATCTATTTACACTTCAATTTGTCGTGGCCGGGGGCGAAGATTCACAAAAGGTGACAAAACTAACAACCCAGGCAAGAAGAAAAACACCATAAAATACATTACAGTCCGCTCAATGGAGCTAGCTACATACCAGCGCTGCTTCAGGTACAGCATGACAGCAATAGGGACTACTAACAGGTAAGCTCCAGCCAGAGCTAGATACAGCAGGGCTACAATCATAGATTTTCTCTTTAAAGTGGACAAGAGCATTCAGTGCATCTATTTTCCATCATAGGCTGAACCACTCCGCAGAGCGGAAGTCAAAAGTCAAAAGTGAGCCAGCGCGGTCTTCTCCCAAAGGGAGAGGCTAACGCCAAGGGGGTTTCCCTCATGAGCGACTGGCGAACCCCGAAGGGGTCAAAAGTCAAAAAACTTATTCTATTCATAAAAACGCCATATTTGATTTTTACCAGAGGTGGAAAATTTTTATTGTATATTTCTGATATGTATGCTACAGTTGCAAAGGCAGTAACAAAGAATTGCTTGAGTAAGGCAAAATTGAAGATCCGAAAACCAGATAAATTGAGAAGAAACAGCAAAAACTTCCAAATCTGGAAAAAATTTTTCAATTTAGTTGTACAAAAGACGCAATTGATGCTAAATTAGGCAAGAGTTATTTGCTGCTTAAGCAAAAGCCGATCCCAATCAATATGGGGGTGTGGCGGAATGGTAGACGCTACGGACTTAGAAAACTGAGCCTTGATCGAGAAATCTTTCAAGTGGAAGCTCTCAAATTCAGGGAAACCTAAATCTGTTTACAGATATGGCAATCCTGAGCCAAGCCGAAACAAGTCCTGAGTGTTAAAGCTCATAACTCATCGGAAGGTGCAGAGACTCGACGGGAGCTACCCTAACGTTAAGCCGAGGGTAAAGGGAGAGTCCAATTCTCAAAGCCGAAGGTTATTAAAACCTGGCAGCAGTGAAAGCTGCGGGAGAATGAAAATCCGTTGACCATAATAGGTCGTGTGGGTTCAAGTCCCTCCACCCCCACTAAAAATTGAAGATACAAGCAGACCTGCCTGTCACTTTACCCATAAGTTTGCCGTAACAGCAAGCTTATGGTTACAGTAAATGTTGCTTTACCTTGATCACCACTGGGCGATCGCCTCAAGCGTACATCTGGAACTACTGTTTCGTCAACGCCTATAGCGTCAGCTTGTGATTTACCCAATCTAAATTGAAAATTGTGGCGTAGATTGGGTTTTTGACTGTTAAATTGCTTTGGTGTTGGGTAACAAGTCCCGATAAAAATAATTCTAGATATTCAGGGGAATTGTGAACTAAGATTTTTCCCCGTTGGAGAATTTTATTATATAGCTGCAATAGATTTTTGCTTTTAGGAATATTGTAAAGTAAGCGATCTCTGATAGTTATTAAATGCTTTGGTTCGTCTTGAGCTTCCCAATTTTCAATAATTTGCTTCTGGACAATTTGCTTAACCCACTGGTTTTCTTCATCTTCTAGATAAGGGTAAATTTCTCTACTATTATGGCAGTTATTCACAATTAAAAACAACAGTTTTTGGGTGAGAAATGGCTGTCCTCCCGTCCAAAAAAAAACTTCTTTTAAGATTGCTGACGGGTTACTAACTTTGCCTATTAATCCTGTTAACAAAGGCTGACTATCTTTGATTTGTAATTCTTGAAGTTGAATGACTCTACCAATATTAAAAGGTTTAGAGTAGTGTTGGTCTTGAATCAAGTCTGAAGGTGTAGCTACTCCCAACAAAGCAAATGAAAGTCGCCTATAGGCTGGTTTGATAGCGCGATGATCATAGCAGTGACGAATCAGGGCAAAAAATTCGTCTGTGGAAAAATTCAAATTTAGCAGATGATCAATTTCATCAATAAAGATCACAATTTTTTCCTGAATTTGCGTTAATAATACTGTTTCGATAAATTTATTTAAGCACTGGATAGGAGAAAGATGATCATGTTCTCTTAACCAACTACGCCGATTTATTTGTAGTTTAAAACCGCTTATCAATTCCTGAATAATCCCTCCATACCATTGAGGTGGAGTAATTTCCTGGCTACCAATCCCGCTCAATTCAATTTCAGTACAGGCTATTCCCATAGCTCGTAATTTATCCATTGTCCGCACTCGCAAGCTAGATTTCCCCATTTGTCTAGCGTTGAGAACATAGCAATAATCCCCTGCTAATAAACCTTGGTAAAGTTCTGTGTCAGCCTGTCGCTCTAGGTAGGTAGGGGCATAAGGCGGCAGACTGCCACCTAACTGATATTGATAGGTGGCGTTGAGTTTGGCAAACATTGGGATGATTCAGATGCTTAAAATCAGGTTTAGTTATAATTATTACACAACTTAAGATTTTCAAAATAGGACTTACGCAAGAACTCTCTAAAACCCTCTTAACTTTGTGTCCTTTGTGTCCTTTGCGGTTCGTTCTTTCATAATTTTGCGTAAGTCCTGCAAAACCTGAATTTAACTGAATTTAACTAAATTGGCTGATTTTTTAAACTCCTAAATTTAACTCAAGTATTGAACTGACAAGCTGGGTATCATATAAACAACTGCTATATATCTGATAAAAAATGTGGGCAGATAAATTTATATAGCAGTTAAAAATAGTTAAACAGCCTCTAAACCCCACATTCCGCACTTCCTTTACTAATGAAACTTGAGGACAAAATATGGCTACTTATCAATAGTCCCATAAGCGATCGCTAATCGCAGCTTTTTCCAGTTGGGACGATTTCTGCCTTTTTCATACCAAGAACGCAACAACCCAAAAAAGTCTTCATAAATTTCAGGATAACGAAAAAGCACGTCTACATCATCTAAGTATAGAACTAGAGGGTTGGGAAATCCTGCCAATAAATATGTTTCTAAATAAGTTGTGCAACTTACCTTAGCGCCCATACCTTCTGCATCCCAATATTCATCTAACTGATTAGGTAAGTTAAGTTCTCGACTAAGATTTAGACATAACCAACGCAAGAATTTATTTAGGTTAGTGAAGTGAGTTTTCCTCTCAGCCATCTCTAAACTTAAACTGACTATGCGATAGCCTTGCTTTGCAATTTGAGTTAATACCCGTTCCATAAGGTACGTTTTACCCATGAGTTTAGGTGCTTTAATCCGAATCAGAGAACCAGGCTGCAACAGAGTTTCATAGCAGAGAAATTCAATGGCAAAACGCTCTACATATAATTCTGGAATTGGTAAGTTGTGTTTAGTTTGAGTTAAATATAGAGAAGTAGTAACTTCTTTGAGATTGCCGTTGTGCTGTAGGATATTAGCAGTAATTGATTCTGGAGTTCGTGAGCAATATTCATCTTTAAATTGCTTATCCCAACATTGCTTTTCCCAATGTCGTTTTAGGGCTTCTTTGAAATTACTTTTTTTGACTTTTTCTCCTAGAGCTTTTGTCAGTAATTTCCAAAGTTTGGGTGCAACGTCTTGGCTAATATAACTTGTTGCATATTGATTTTTAGCCGCAATTTTATGATATTCTTCTCTTTTCCAAGATCCTTTAATTATAATTATTTCAACATCAGTTAAGGCTCTATTACACTTTGCCAAAACTGCTTGGTTAGCAATTTTAATTGCCTGATCTAAGTTTAAATCCATAACCATGAAAAATGAAAGGGTATATTTATCTATCTAATGGCAGGGTCACGATTTACAATGCGTTCTTCTAACTTGCTAGATGGAGTGTAATATTGAAGTATGACCTTTTTTGATGTAATAACTGTTAACTGTTAACTGTTAACTGATTTACTCAGGCGTTCATCTAGGGAAGCTAGGGCTGCACCAGCAGTTTCAGCGATAATACTAATGAGACGATAGGAGGCGATCGCACTAATTATAACCGCAGATGGAAACCTGTGCTGCAAAAGTGCGATCGCAGTCACTTCAAATACACCCAAACCACCAGGCGCACCCGGAACCACAAAACCTAACAACCAAGCAAAGCTAAAAGCCCCTAATAATAAAGGCAATTGGCTCAGATTTAATGGAGTTAGAGCAAACACAGTTAAAATAAACCCAGTACCACGCAATACTAAAAAACCTAATTCCCCTAACAAAGGTCGTAGAGGATAGCGTTTAACTTTAAAGGGAATATTCGGCTGAGTCTTCGCACTAGACCTTTTCACCTTTAATTTGTAGACAAAGCGAATTGCTGGATTCAAAAACCGGGGATGAACCGCACAAAGCACCACAGCTAAACTCACAAATTGTAAAATTTGTACAGACAGAGTAGTATGAGTAGCTGCAAATTGGCTGCCAAATATAACAATAATAATTAAAGCCGCCGCCGCCATCAATAGCGGTTCTAGCAATACGCTTAAAGTAGCCGCACCAGCAGGAATATTAGCATTTTTCGCTGCCACAATTCGCCCATAATGATGCCAGACATTACCAGGTAAATATTTAGCAATATTTGTTTTTAAGTAGACTTGAATAAATTCCGCACATGGCACAGATTGATTTAATTCCTTGAGAATCCAAGTCCATATCCAACCACCCCAAATATGTGCCAGTAAAGTTACGCCTGTCGCTATGGACATAATAGCCCATCCTACTGCATCAATTTGGATTGCAATCACTTCAGACCAGTGATCCTTCAGGGCTTTCCCTAAAAAAAATAGTGTTCCCCCTAAAATTAGCCAGCGTAAAATTTGCTTCATCATTTACAAAAATAAAAATATTTTCAATCACCAAAATCGCCTAAATTTTCGCCTGATATCTCTCTACAGTTAGATAAATGTCTGATTTTAGTATCAAGTATATTGTTACCTACGCTAGAGGCGAACTTATTTTTTTATTCGTAATCTTGGGAAGGGTTACGAAATATTTGCCAAGTCTAACACCAAGCAAAAACTTGCTGATTATCCAAACTATTAAACTAAGCAAATCAATGACCTGTTGTCCTGTATCAAGGAGGGCTAGATGAATAGTGTAATAGCTTTCTGGAAAAAATTAAAACTACGCCAGATTTTAACTATCTTTGTAGCTGGTCTATTGTTGATAGTTAGCACTGCTTGTAGTGGCGCAAATCCTCAAGGTGCAAACCCCGAAAATCCTGCCGTCCAGGCTGGTGGCGCTAACAATCCTTATAAGGGTGGTGGAGACAAATATACCAAATATAGAATGACCACCGATCCCAAAGCGATTGAAAGAGAAGAGAAAAAAGAAAGTGATCGAGCTAGTTTACAGCCAGATTTACAAGTTTTGATTGCCATAAATAGAGACTCTGAAATACTTTATCCCGGTGCTGAAACACCCAGAGGTAGAGTTGAAAAAGAGAAGGAATTGCCAATCATCACTGACAATAACTTTCAAAGACCTGCGCCTGGTGGTTTGATTCAACGAGAACCAGATGTAGGAACTCGGATTCAAAAACGCATTGAAACAGTGCAGGATTCAGTTAAAGAAGCTTCTAGTTTTTTGCAAGACAAGGCAGAAGAAGCAAGTTCTCGACCTGAGTTACAAAAAAATCCAGCCGTCGGTAAATAGAACTTTTGTTTTATGCCCAGATTTGAGATTTTAAGTCAATCCCAAATCCTCTCAAACAAGTGCTAAACAGAAACGCGATTCATCGCGTCTGAGTGCAGCATAAGTTTAACTTAATCACAAGCATTTCAGGAGTAACATTATGAAAAAAGTCATTACTTGGCTAAAAAATATCCGTCCTGTTAAAATTTTAACAGTCTTTTTGGCAGCAACATTCCTCTTGATGACACAGGCGTGCAATCGTCCGGGAATAGCGCAACAGCCACCACAACCAAATGCTCAACCACCAAATGCTCGACAATACAATCCCACAAAAAGTTATGAACTCAACGCCCCAGAAGGTGGGATGAATAACTTTAGTGATGTAGATCCTACAGCCAAAGCAGCTGAAAGAGCCGCAAATGCTAGAGCCGCAGAACTGGCGAAAAATGCGCGCAGAAACGTTGAGCAGAAGGGTATTGATAGTTCAGAGCAATATGTCCGCAATTATCAAGAGGGTACACCCTTGGATGAACGAATCAAGCGCCTCGGTGAGGATGTTGGTAGTTCTGCTGAAGAATTAGGTAAAGGTGTCACCAAGGGAACTCAGCGCGGAGTGGAAAATATTCAGAAAAATACTGGACGTGCTGCTGAAGACTTGAGTAAAAGTGTCAAACGTGGCACTGAGGATACCACAACTAATCTGCAACGCCAAGCTGAGGATACAGCTGATGCAGTGAAAAGGACTATGAGAGAAGTTGATTTAGATTAGTTTGAGGTAAAAGAACCCTGGTTTATTGACTAAATCGGGGTTCTTTCGGCTAATTAGGGTTAACTAAGAATATGGATTTGTGTCACGCAAAGGCGCAAAGAAAAAGAAAATCTAGTCATAGTAGGTTGGGTTGAGGGTTTGCAAAACCCAACGCCAAAAAACCTCGCTTTTGTTGGGTTTCACTGCATTCAACCAAACCTACAAATACTTTATGTTTTCAGAGTCATAGAAAAGCGCTAATGACTAATGACCAATGACCAATGACCAATGACTAATTTTGCAAATACCAAGTTTGTAGTGCTAATCTTTGAACTTCACGCCAAGGGATATTATGCTTGCGAGCTAAGTCTGCACAATCTTCATATTCTGGCTGGATGTTAATAATAGATTTATCTTTTTTTTGTCCTTTCCATGCTATTTTAACCCGAACTTGGCCGTATTCAATTTCTACTGATTGAATTTCTCGTTGTAAGATGGCGCGCTGTTGGGTACTCCGGCGAATTCCTAAAGTTGTGGTTTCGCGGAATAAAACTGCTTCACAAGCCGGTAAATTTTCCTGATGACAGATGACAGTTAATAAAATTCCTGGACGGGATTTTTTCATTCCGATGGGTTGGGTGAAAACATCCACTGCACCAACGGCAAATAAGGCTTCAAAGACATAGCCGATCGCCTGGGGATTTAAGTCATCAATTTGGGTTTCCAGTACGATGATGGTTTCTAAATTAGAATGGGGATCTTCAGAATTATGAGGGCGATCGCCTAGCCAAAGACGTAATATATTAGAAATAGGTAAATTGATAGTTCCGGCTCCCAGTCCTACTTGTTTAATGCTCATTGGTGGTGGTGAACCAAATTCTGTAGCTAGGGTAGTGGCGATCGCCGCCCCTGTTGGTGTCACCAGTTCCCTCTCAATGCCATTACTAAAAACCGGACAACCCCGCATTTCCCACAACTTCAATACAGCAGGTACTGGTACAGCCATCTCACCGTGAGCGGCGCGCACTGTTCCCCCACCTGTGGGCAACGCTGAACAGTATAGTAAAGGTAATCCCTGATCATTACTAGCAATCCCTAACCAATCCAAGCCCAAGCACGTACCCACAATGTCCACAATGGCATCTACAGCGCCCACTTCATGAAAATGAACCTTTTCTGGCGCAATGCCGTGTACTGCCCCTTCTGCCACTGCTAGCTGTCGAAATACCGCCAAACTCCAGGCTTCTGCCCGTGTTGGTAATTCGGCTTTGAGGATCATTTTTTCGATTTCTGGCAGGTGACGGCCGTGGTGGTGATGGTGGTGGAGTAAATCAACATGAACTTTCGTCGCCTGCTGCCCATTACGTTGCACAAGTTCGCCTCTGAGCTTATAATCTTGGGCAATTCCCAATTTATTGAGTGTTTCACTTAAATATTCCACGGGAACACCCAGACTAACTAAAGCCCCTAGACACATATCACCAGAAATTCCCGTCGGACATTGAAGATAAGCAACTTTAATCATATAGATAACTTAATCAACTTTATTTTTAGACTTTGCACAATTATTTTGATGTAAATCATTGCGGATTTGTGGAATGCGCTCATCCATCGGTGAAAATATGTCTAATGCGGAATTTAATATTTTCCCTGAACTGCGACATTTCCCACCTCTTACTCAGAACTGGCTAT
Organism: Nodularia spumigena CCY9414; assembly: GCF_000340565.2. Classification (NCBI taxonomy): domain Bacteria; kingdom Bacillati; phylum Cyanobacteriota; class Cyanophyceae; order Nostocales; family Nodulariaceae; genus Nodularia; species Nodularia spumigena. The sequence goes on along the minus strand of NZ_CP007203.1, from coordinate 1,268,393 downwards.
GGCAAAAATTTTCGCTGTCCATCCTGATAATCCCCAAACCCGCCGTATAGAGGAAATAAAGTCAGCGCTCTCTAGTGGCGCAGTTATGCTCTACCCTACAGACACAGTTTATGCTATTGGTTGTGATTTAAATGCCAAGTCGGCAGTAGAACGAGTGCGGCAAATTAAACAGTTAGCTAATGATAAACCACTGACATTTTTGTGTCCCTCACTATCGAATGTGGCAACTTATGCCTTTGTCAGTGATACAGCTTATCGGATTATGAAGCGCTTGATACCAGGGAGTTACACGTTTTTACTACCTGCTACCAAGTTAGTGCCTCGACTAGTACAAAGTCCCAAGCGAAAAACTACTGGGATTCGTGTACCCGATCATCCGGTATGCTTGGCATTGTTAGCCGCGTTGGAAAATCCGATTATTTCAACTTCGGCACATCTACCACCAGATGATGAACCAGTAGAGCTAGATTTAGAACCTAGACTATCACGGGTGGAACTGTTTGATCGTTTGGATAACTTGGTAGATGTAATTATAGACACTGGTGAGGAAACAACTTATGAGGTGTCTACAATTTTGGACTTGACGGGAGACGAACCAATGATCACAAGGCGGGGTTTAGGTTGGGAAGCAGCAGCAGCTTGGGTATAAAAAACAAACTTCACAGGCAGATTCTTAATTTTCGGTGAAATGTTATAAAAAAGGCTCCAGTTTTGAGATCGTCATACCGAGAATATCTGGCAGTGGGTAAAATAGGATGGCGATAAATGTCGATATAGCAAGTCTTTTCACCACTTTTAAGGCGTGGCAGATATCTATGTGCTATCCCCAATGTGGTTGCTGGTACAAAAAGCGACACACTAATTTTGTTGTAACTTTTTAACTAGCTTACAGTCTTATATATGAGCAGTGCTTGCAGTGGGTTTTGAGAATGTCAAAAGAGGCAGGGGAGCAGGGAGCAGGGAGCAGGGGGGAGGATTGGAAGGAGCTTGTACTCCCACCAATCGAGAACGCCCTGGAAGGGCGGGGCTTGATACCCATGTTCCGCTCCGCTTCACGGCTTCGGGTCAGGGATTGCTCCCCCTGCTAGAAAGCCCCCTGCCCCTCCGCCTCTTTGGTCAAATAATTCTCCAGCCAAGGCTGGTCTCATTTGCTGTATCTGCGTTGTAGTTACGGTGCAATACCACACTTAAAGAAAAGTCATGAAAGCCAACCTTGCAAATCTACCAACTTCTCAATCCGCTTTTTTCTGCAATGTTTCGCCGGACCAATTGCTCGCGGACAATCACAATAGCTTGAGACAAGTGCTATGTAAGGAAATGCAAGCTCAAGTGAAGGCGGGATCTAAGTGTGTACAAGCCGTATCAGCACGCATCGCTACAGAAGTTGAACGAATATGTGATAAAAGTTCGCGCATCCAACAATCTGGCGAAATCCAGTCATGGCAACTTAATTTAGCTCGGCATCGTTTGCAAAAGTGCCTGCATTATTACCAATTGGGTTCCAGACGGGGAAGGGTGGAATTACATAGTACTTTAGGTGCTATGGTTTATCGCCATGTGACGATTGCGGGTTCTGAGTTGGGGTTTAATGCTCGTTACAGTCTGATTGAAGATTTTCTGCAAGCGTTTTACATTGAAGCTATTAAAGCTTTCCGGCGGGAAAACCAACTCCCAGAAGATTATCAGCCCCGGACTCAGTTGCAATTGGCAGAATATATCGCGTTTACAGAGCAATATGCCAAACGCCGGATTAATTTACCTGGTGGTAATAATCAGCAATTGATTATTCTCCGCGCCCAAGGTTTTGCACGTCGTCAGCCCCAGGAAACGACTGTGGATATTGAAATGGCGGTGGAATCTGCTAAGAGTGAAGAAGCTGAATCTTACCAGCGTAACTCGGCGGTGCAACAAATCAGGTCACAGATGGTTGCCCAAGCTAATTTTGATCCTTCGGAGGAGTCGGAACGCGATCGCGTGATTGCGGAATTGGCAAAATACTTGGAAGCTCAAGGTCAATCTGACTGTGTGGACTACCTGACGCTGAAGTTACAAGACCTCTCAGCCCCAGAAATTGACGAAATTCTCGGTTTAACTAGCCGTCAGCGCGATTATCTGCAACAGCGTTTTAAATATCATGTGGAAAAATTCGCCAAAAATCACCATTGGCAATTAGTTCATCAATGGTTAGGTGCGGGTTTAGAGCAAAAGTTGGGTTTAACTTCTGGACAATGGGAAATCTTTGTGGGTGTATTATCTCCTGAGCAGGAAGAAATTTTGCAGTTGAAAATTAGCCGACACAGTGATCAGGCGATCGCTAAAACTATCAAATGCACACCCAAACAGCTACAAAAGCGCTGGACTCAAATGCTAGAAATAGCATGGGATATCCGTAATGGTCAAAATGACGTTCAAGCTAGTTAAAGCTAAATTTACTCAAGCTCAACTCCTGTAATTACAGATATCAATTCCCTTTACTATTTTTCCTGATTTGGGATAACTTAGAGGCGAACATCGGGAAATTAACAGGAGTTTATCTTATTCGTAATTTCTCCAAACTTGTAAAACTGTGATTTTTATAGTACAAAAATACCATTATTTGAGATTGTTGTTGATTAATCTAAACTGACATAACCAAAATTAAAAATTTTAGGACTTACTCTTGCTTCCTGGGAATCGTAAAATCAGGAAACCTTGTGAAATGAATCAGGATAAATATGAGTCAAGGCGGAAGAGCAGTTACATCTGGTAATGTCTTAGAAAACTCTGTCGAAGGTGCTTTACTGGGACATAGATATGTTCAAGTTGGCTGTGATTTACCCAGAAAACAGCGCCTGGGATGCCTTTTAAGCTCCCATGACATACCCAAAAGATATGCAAAACAGGTTTATATTGGAAAAGGAATTTATGGTAGCGATATATATGTAGATTTTTATATTATTGGTGCTGCGCCAATTTCTGCGGGACTAATTATTGAATGTAAATGGCAGCAAAGTAGTGGTTCAGTCGATGAAAAACTGCCCTATCTCAATTTGAATATTCAAAATTGCTATCCCACACAAGCCCTCGTATTAATCGACGGTGGAGGTATGAAAACACAAGCAATCTCATGGTTAGAAACACAAGTTGTCTCTAACCAAAACTTATTAGCAGTTTACGACTTGAGGAAATTTATTATTTGGTCTAATAATCATCTTTAATAGTTACCAGTAAAGAAACCTCATTGGCTTTAATTACTGACAGCCGATTAGTAATAGGCGTTGGTAGTGGGTCTAAATCCAATACTACTCGGTTAAGCAAATTCGTGAGCCGAAAACTTTTGTAGAGAAGTTCCATGAAACGTCTCTACATTCCTTAACCGAAAAGTAGTGGATCTAAATCCCCCAGCAGAAGCATTGATAACTGATAACTGATAACTGATTTAATAGGAAGTAACTAAGACTTCAGTGATTTTGCCTCGCTTTTTGGCATTAGAATTAATTGATCTGGCTGCTGATATTGTGTAAATATTAAACTTGCTATAAAGTTCACGAATAAAAGTACAATCTGAATTAGATAACATAACTTTTACTCCACGGTCGGCTAATTGTGCAAAGATATCCCTGAGTAAAAACTGTTTATTTTCAGTAAAGCAATAGGTGCTATAAGCTGTAAAATAGCTGGTTTCACTTACAGGATAGTATGGTGGATCAAAATAAACAAAATCATCACTGCTAGTGGCATGATTTAAGACATCTGTAAAGTCTGCTTGTTTAATTTCCGATGTCGCCAGTCCGGCTGAGGCGGCTCTTAGGATATTGTCAGGACAAATATTAGGATTTTTATATCTGCCCAACGGCACATTGAATTTACCTTGGGAATTAACTCGATAAAGTCCATTAAAACAAGTTTTATTCAGATAAATGAAACGAGCCGCTTGTTCTAAATCACTACCTCCAGGATAGGCTCTCACATCATAGTAATAGTCTTTGTTATGCCGCTTTTGATGTTCTTCCAACAGTCCAATTAATTCTTCTACATGGTTTCTCACACAGCGATAAGTAGTAATTAATTCGGCATTAATATCAGTTAATATGGCTGCTGGGGGATGGAGATGGAAAAAAATGGCTCCACCGCCTAAAAATGGCTCGTAGTAAGTTTTATATTGCTTGGGAAGATAGTTAATGTATTGTGGAATTAACCGACTTTTCCCCCCAGCCCACTTTAAAAAGGGACGCGGGCAAGTTTCTTTGGGGATTTGACTTACCATGTATTTACGGTTGACCTAAAACTCAGCTACTAAATATAACAAATATAGCTACAGAAGCATATTTTAAATGATTTGCGTAATTTTTGGCTGCATAGATTACAATTGGATAGAATCAAAGCAAATGTAATTCTATAACAAGGCAGTCTATATTCAAATGTTTGACGGATTTTGGGATAACGTCTTTCGCTACCCCCGCTACTTCATTACAATCCTCTTAGGGGTGTTTCTGAACACGATTGAGCCATTAATGCCATTGCTAAAACGCCCTGTCACCTTGATTGCTCTGGTGGGCTTTTTTGTGGGTACTCTAGTTTTTGTGAGTCTCACTGTCCGGGCGATGTTGGGCTTGAGTACAGTCTAAGCTAAAAGTGTCCGGGTGTTGATCTCTAGGCAGCAGCTATGGCCGTTGAATGCGTCAAGCTCTGTTCTACCAGTTTATATATAATTTATGTCGTACAACCTCTGTGAGGAGGCAAAAATTTATGGCTACTAATCGCCGCATTTCCCGCGTTGCTGAGTTGATTAAACGGGAAGTTAGCCAAATGCTACTCCACGGGATTAAAGATGATCGTGTGGGTACTGGAATGGTCAGTGTTACCTATGTAGATGTTTCTGGTGATCTCCAACACGCTAAAGTCTATGTCAGTATTTATGGTACAGAGTCAGCTAAGTCAGAAACAATGGCGGGCTTAAAGTCAGCCACTGGTTTTGTCCGTAGTGAACTGGGTTCAAGAGTCAGGTTGCGTCGCACCCCAGAGGTGATTTTTATCGAAGACGATTCCATCGAACAGGGTAATAAGGTGTTGTCGCTGTTGAACAAACTTGAGGATGAGCGATCGCCATATAATATGACAGTATCCGAGAATACGACCGATGAAGACGATGAATCTTCTGAAGAAGTAACTCATTAACAATGTCATTTTAGAACAATTAACCCCTAGGGAATTCGCTAAGGAGTTTACAGACGGGATCATATCACGTCTGTTTTAATCTGAATATAACGAAGTGTAAAGAGTCGGTAATACCAGGTAGATAGCAGGACATTTTTTTGAGGAGAAAAGCAACGAAAGCAACATCCATGCTAAAATCCGCTAATACGCACTATAACGTTTCGCGACGTGTCCCGTAGCAAATTGTTTTTACCCGTAAGTTAAGAGTTCACCACAAAATCAAATATTTCATGCTTGATGAATTTATGGCTAGCACAAATGATGATGGCGGCGAAAATTGATCATTCTCTCGTTCATGACTTACGTAACCTTTGGTGGCAAATGAGCAGGTATTAGGATTGTGGTGATCATCTTACGCCAATTATGAGTAAAATTGGCACTGCCTTGTTCTAAATACTGTTAAGCTGAGTATAAAGGCAAAAAAGCATATTTGATCACAAGTGTTTACCGACACAAAGTCGTTAACCTCAGTGCTACAATTTACCAGAAAAATTGTTTGCTTTTTCAGCAATTATTCAAAAGTCTCACATTTTGAAGTTTTTCTGATATGGCAACGGCCTCATATTTGGCAATAGTTTATGGCGGTTTTCCGGCTGAAAATTAGCCATAACCAAATTCCCAAATATCTCAGGTAAAGCTTCTATAGCAACCGCCAAGGACGTTAGGACATAAACTGATCATAAAAGTTAGACACCGAAAGGTTTTTACCCTACGGACCACGGACCACGGACCACTCCCCTGCTATATGTGATTATTTTGTACATCAGCTATCCACTATATGATATAATTCCGCCAAAATAACCATGCTGAAAATTAACAGCAGCAAGACCTTGAGGTATATTGAAGACAAATCAAACTATCTGGCCAGCAAGTTAAGTTAATTACCCTAAGATCACAAACTCCAGTGCATTTTTCATTCTAGTCAGGATTTGTTGACATTCTTAACATTTCTTTAGATAATTTGAAGGTGTATAGCGTCAAAATAAAATGAGTTCCGTATAGCAAACTACAAAATCCTAGCCACAAGTCTAATCCTTGTCATGTTTGTTTCCGGCATTTAATGGGAACACTATCTACTTGTAAACTTTGTGAGTAAAAACCATGAGTGTGAATACGGTGCCTTCTATCAATTACTACTCTTACTACTCTTTGGATGTGATCCAAGATGAAGCACGCCGACTGGTGGAAAGAGGAATGGTCAGTCGGCAACAGCCAATATATACCCTCTGCCAATACATTCCTGCGAGAGAGTGGGTTTGTGTGGAAAGTGAGTTAGAAAAATGTGATTTTTTATTACGCGATCGCATTGGCGATCTGATTGGTCGTGAACAATGGGAAAACGACTAATCATCATGTGATTCAGATTTTGGATTGGGACTTTATTTTGGATGTCTATATTTGACAGCAACGAATTGAATAGCTAATTTGAGGGATAATCTCTAGTTTTGATATATATTTCCCCATCCAGAATCTTAGTTTTTCCATTAACCCAGAAGCATTAGACGCTGAAATTTATACAATTTTTCCAGTTACGAATAATGTAGATTTGCTGTCCGGGGCGGTTTAATATGTTAAACTGCCCCGGTAATTTTTTTGATAGTCAACCTACTTGCTCTAAATATTGGTTAACGTCTTCAATAATTCGCGTCAGTTCAGCTTCTGTAGTTAAGCGAATGTTGATATTGCGGATAGTCAGCAGGACTTTAGCCGCAAAGGGAGTAGGCCAAATATTGGGGTTACAAAAAACTTCTAAAAATACATCACCAGTGTAGCGATACTCAACGGGAGGCTGAGGAGTGACTTTACCGCCCCCTGGAGTGGGTTTAGCGGCGACAGCTTTCAGGCGTTCCATTAATTGGTCAGTTGCTGCCTTTAATTCCCGTGCTGCTTGGGGTGAAAAACTGAAAGTGACAGAACCTTCAATCAGATTCAGTGTCAGAGGAGTTGAAGACATGAGTTCTTGATAAAACTGATTGATAATTATCTATGTTACCGGAATAGGTGATGCTTAACGCGGAGACTTTCCCTGCCATCGTGCAAATTTTGACAGAGTGGTGTGAATTTAGGATAAAAAATTGCTCCCGAAATTTACTGCTATTAATGATAATATATGCTGTTATGGCGTAGTGAAGTATACAAAGGTGGGCAAGAACCACAAGATCCATCATCTTCAGATGTGTACTTGATTTACTGGCAAAGTGCTGTTATTTGTATAGCGATCGCCTATATCTATCAAGGTTAGAGAAAATTTTAGTGATAAATACTCTCACTAAACCCACAAAAAACCAGAGACTAAAGACAGATATAATCCTTACGGCGTAAGACTTTGACACAATTAAACTGAGTTTTAAGTTTTACATTATTAGTCATAGATATAAATGTTAAATCTACTCTATGACTGACGATAATCGCCCCGAAGTGCAAAAGGTTTTAATTATCACCCTATTGCTGAACCTGCTAGTAATCGGATTGAAAGGATTTTTAGGGTACATGACAGGTTCTTTAAGCTTGTTAGCCGATGCCTTGCATAGTGTTACCGATGCTGCCAATAATGTTTTAGGATTAATCGCCAGTAAATATTCTGCCCCCGAACCAGATATAGAACACCCTTACGGACACCAGAAATTTGAAGCTGTGGGGGCTTTAGGAATAGCAGCTTTTTTAGCCATAGCCTGTTGGCAAATTCTCCAAGGTGCTGTGGAGCGGATAATTCAGGGTAGTGAACCTGTGAATATATCCCCTGTGGAGTTGTGGTTATTGCTGATTGTCCTGGGTATAAATATTTTTGTGGCGTTTTACGAACGTCGTGTAGGTAAGCGGGTAGGTAGCCCAATTTTGGTGGCTGATGCGGCACATACTATGAGCGATGTTTGGGTGACTATAACTGTAATTGGGGGTTTGATCGGGGTTTGGCTAGGTTATCAATGGCTGGATGTAGTCTTAGCTTTTCCTGTGGCTTTGTTAGTGTTTTGGACTGGGTTCTCAGTTGTTAAAACCAATTTACCTTGGCTTGTAGACCAAATGGCCATAGCACCAGAAACAATTTATGCGATCGCCACTGCGGTTCCGGGAGTAATTAACTGTCATAAAATCGCCTCACGGGGTGTTCTCGGTCGCCAAGTCTTCATAGAAATGCACTTAATCGTCGATGCACCAGATGTAGAAACTGCTCATCACATTACCGAAGAAGTAGAACGCCGACTAGAACAACGTTTCAGTCCCGTGAGGATTTTAATTCATATCGAGCCACCAACATACAAATCTGAGCAAATTAGCTTTTAACGCAACGGCGGGGACTCGCCCACCTCTGTCTTTTGTCATTTTTTTACCATCAAAAAATTTCACAAGCAATTTTGCCGGGATTCCTTAGTTATTTATAATACAAATAGCTGGAATTGTTCATAAAAATTATTATATATAATTCATTTTAATTAAAATTTATTTATCCGACTGTCAACAGGAATTTACGCAAAAATACGGCAATTTTAAAGAAATTGTGAACTGCTGATGAACACAGTCACAACTCGTTAATATCAACTCCATTAATTAACTCTGTAATATAGTTATGCTAGGAATGAGAGTATTTAACCATTAACGGTGTTTGAGAAATTGAAAAAAACTGCTATGGCACAATATTAGAGGATATTTTAAAACAACTTGTAATCACTAGGTTTGAAACGTGAGTACTAACTATATTAACATCCCGGTGACAATTGATATTAGCAGATGTAATAAAGAGCCAATTCATATTCCTGGCTCTATTCAGCCTCATGGAGTGCTTTTTGCTTTAAAAGAACCAGATTTAACTATCCTGCAAGTCAGCGATAATATATTCAACTTATTTGGGTTACACCCCGAAGAATTACTAAATAAAAATTTAAACTATTTTCTCGAAACTGACCAAATTAGTTTACTAACAGAGTCTTTAGTACAAGAAGATTTACCGATTGTTAATCCCATTGAATTGACTATCAACTTAAAAAATGAGCCTGTAAATTTTGATGGGATTATTCACCGTTCTCATGGAGTTTTAATTTTAGAATTAGAACCGACAAAAGCGGAAAAAAGTAATACATTTTTCAAATTTTACCATTTAGTAAAAATGGCAATGTCAAAGCTACAATCTGCATCCAATTTGGCAGAAATTAGTCAGATTGTTGTCAAAGAAGTCAAGAAAATTACTGGTTTTGATAGAGTCATGCTCTATCGATTTGATCAAGATTGGAATGGTACAGTTATTGCAGAAGAAAAACCAGAATATCTGACAGCTTATTTAGGCTTACATTATCCGGCTTCTGACATTCCCACCCAAGCCAGAAAACTCTATAGCCAAAACTGGCTGAGATTAATACCAAATACTTATTATCAGCCTGCGGCCATTGTACCAACCAATAATCCCTTGACTGACGAACCTTTAGATTTAAGCAGGTCAGTCTTACGGAGTGTTTCGCCTTTACACGTTGAGTATATGCACAATATGGGCGTGACAGCATCAATGTCAATTTCTATCATGAAAAATGGCAACCTCTGGGGACTAATTGCTTGTCATCATCAATCACCTAAATATATTCCCTATGAAATTCGGAATGCTTGTGAATTTTTGGGGCAAATGACATCTTTAGAAATGGCGGCTAAAGAAGATAGTGAAGATGTAGAATATAAAATGCAAGTGAAATCTTATAATTCCAAGTTAGTGGAATATATGTCATCAGAAAGTAACTTCATTGACGGTTTAATTAACAAGCAGCCAAATCTCCTCAATCTTGTGGATGCTCAAGGAGCAGCCGTCTGTTTTCATGGCAATTATTTCACGGTTGGTAAAACTCCTGAACAACAGGATATTAAAGATTTAGTGGAATGGATAAATCAAAACCAGCAGGAAGAGATTTTCTACACTGATTCCTTATCTCAAGTTTACCCACAGGTGGAAAAATTGCGGGATGTGGCAAGCGGTTTGATGGCAGTTTCCATTTCCAAAAGTCAAAAAAACTATGTTTTATGGTTTCGCCCAGAAGTAGTGCGAACTGTAGATTGGGGCGGTAATCCTAATAAACCTGTAGAAGTGAAACAAAATGGAAGTATCCGCCTATCTCCCCGGAAATCTTTTGATTTATGGAAAGAAACAGTCTTATTAAAATCAGTTCCCTGGAAATCCTATGAAGTGAATGCAGCACGAGAATTGAGAAGTGCAATTATTGGCGTAGTGCTGCGGAAAGCAGATGAACTAGCACAGTTGAATATTGAACTAGAACGCAGTAATCACGAATTAGATGCCTTTGCTTATATAGCTTCTCATGATTTAAAAGAACCACTGCGCGGTATTCACAATTATTCTAACTTCTTGATAGAAGACTACGCTGATACCCTGAACGAAGAAGGTAAGAACAAATTAAAAACATTGATTCGTCTGACGCAGCGCATGGAGGATTTAATCGATTCCCTGCTGCATTTTTCTCGCTTGGGAAGAGTAGACCTTTCCATGCAACCAACAGACCTGAATGATGTAGTGTATCGCAGTTTAGATTTATTGAGCGCCCGCATTGAGGAGATGAAGGTAGATATTCAAATTCCGCGACCGCTACCAACAGTGTATTGCGATCGCGTCCAACTAGGTGAAGTCTTTAATAATTTGATTGCTAACTCGATTAAATACAATGATAAACCTGAAAAATGCCTTGAAATTGGTTATATAGAGGAACCACAATTACCAATCACATTGTACGTCCGAGATAATGGTATCGGTATTCGAGATAAACACTTTGAAGCCATTTTTCGGATTTTCAAACGGCTCCACGGACCGAGTAAATATGGCGGAGGTACTGGGGCGGGTTTAACTATTGCCAAAAAAATAGTAGAACGTCATGGCGGTAAAATATGGGTAGAGTCAACCTACGGTGAGGGTAGTACCTTCTATTTCACATTACAGGGAGTGAACTAAACCGATGATTGGTAATTTTGCCAGACCTTTACTAGTAATTGAAGATAGCGACGAAGACTTTGAAGCCTTGTGTCGAATCATGAAAAAACAAGCTGTTGTCAATCCTGTGTTTCGCTGTAGTGATGGCGAGGAGGCACTAGACTTTCTTTACCACACCGGGACTTACAGTGATAGCCAAAACTCTCCTCGTCCCGCCCTTATTTTGCTCGATTTGAATTTACCGGGAACTGATGGGCGAGAAGTCTTAGAAAAAATCAAGCAGGATGAAGAGTTTAGATATATTCCGGTAGTTGTATTTACCACATCATCTAATCCTAAAGATATCGAAATATGTTACCAATATTGCGTTGCTAGTTATATGTTGAAACCAATTGATATTAATAGATTGGTTGAGACTATTCAAACCTTCATCACTTATTGGTTAGATATTGTAATCCTCCCTGATGCTGTTAACAATTAGTTATGGCGCAACCGCTAACTGTTTTAATTGTCGATGATTCTCCTGAAGACCGGCAAGCTTATCGTCGTTATCTATTACAAGACCAGGAATACAGCTACACAATTCTCGAAGAAGAATCAGGAGAAGGAGCGTTAACATTATGTCGGCAGTTTCAGCCTGATGCTATTTTATTAGACTTCTTACTGCCAGACTTAGACGGTTTGGAATTTATGGCGGAATTAAAACAGCAATCACAACAAGCCATCCCAGCAGTGATTATGTTAACTGGTTATGGTAACGAAGCTGTGGCGGTACAGGCAATGAAAAGCGGTGTCCAAGATTATTTAGTCAAGGGACAAACCACGGGCGAGTATTTGCGCTCAACTATACACTCAGCAATTAAAAATGCTCAACTTAGTCAAGAATTGCAACGCAGCGAGGAACGTTTCCGCACCTCCGTTGAGAATATGCTGGATTGTTTCGGCATTTTTTCGGCTGTGCGCTATGAGACGGGCGAAATCCTCAACTTTCGTGTTGATTATATGAACGCCGCAGCTTGTGAATTTAGCCAGATGAGTTCAGGAGAACAGGGCGAATATCTGGGCGAAATTCTGCTGAATATTCGAGAGAATGGCTTGTTTGATGAATGTTGCCAAGTTGTAAAAACTGGTCAGCCCTTAGTTAAAGAAGCACTCGTTTATACTTCTTTGAATAGTCAACAGCAATCAACCAGAGTTATTGATATTCGCATTACCAAAATGGGCGATGGCTTCGTCGCTGCTTGGCGAGATGTGACGGAAAAAAAACAGGCAGAGGCAAAATTACGAGAGAGTCAGCAGTTCATTGAACGCATTGCCGATACCACACCGGGAATTTTGTACGTTTATGATTTGATGAAACAGCAGAACGTCTATACCAATAGTCAAGTTATTAATCTACTTGGTTATACTTGCCAACAAATTAAAGGTATGGATTCTGAGTTTCTATCAACTTTAATGCATCCTGAAGATAGGGCGCGATTTCTGGAACATCTGCAACTAATCAACGTAGCTGAGAATGGCGAAATTCTCGAATTTGAATATCGGATGCGACACGCCAATGGTGAATGGCTGTGGTTTTATAGTCGGGATACTGTTTTTAATAGGAATGTTGACGGTTCGCCGCGCCAAATTGTGGGTACTGCTTTTGATATCACTGAGCGTAAGCAAGCAGAGGAACAGCTACGTTTAAGTAATGAGCGTTTTCAACTAGCAGCAGCAGCAGTTAATTGTCTAATTTATGATCGGGATATTAAAAATAATATTGTTAGTAGAACAGAGGGGTTAACCCGGATTTTGGGCTACTCCTTAGAAGAAGCTGACCCCAGCGCTGAGTGGTGGATAGAGAAGGTTCATCCCGAACATAGAGAGCGTCTGCTCAATCAATTGACGGATTTCTTTAACCGTGAAAATTACTATACTATTGAGTATAAGATGCGTCATAAAGACCAAGAGTATAGGTATGTATTAGATCAGGGCATAATTGTTCAAGATCCTCATGGTCAGGTAGTGCGAACAGTGGGCAGTGTGACAGACATTAGCGAACGCAAACAGGCTGAAACAGCTTTGCGCGAAAGTGAGGAACGTTACCGTTATTTATCAGACTTAATTCCACAACTTGTCTGGACGTGCAATTCTCAAGGGGAATGTGAGTATGTCAATCAACGATGGTATGAATTGACTGGGCAAATGCTCGAAGAGGCGAAAGGGTTTGGTTGGACAAAAGTTATACATCCAGATGATCTCTCCTCAGTCATACCGGAATGGACACAAGCCTTGCAGAGAAAGAAGCCCTACGAACAAGAAATGCGCTATCAAAAACATGATGGCAGCTATTGTTGGCATCTAGTCAGAAATGTGGCTATTAAGGATGAACAAGGACGAGTCGTCAAGTGGTTTGGCACTGCTACAGATATAGACCATCGCAAGCAATTAGAAGCGGAACGGGATCGGCTGTTGCAGAGGGAACAAGCGGCACGCAGTGCAGCCGAAAAAGCCAACCAAACTAAAGATGAGTTTGTGGCTATGGTATCTCATGATTTGCGATCGCCACTTAATGCTATTCTGGGTTGGGCAAAATTATTGCGGACTCGGCAACTACCTCCAGATACCGTTACCAATGCTTTAGCAACCATCGAACGCAATGCCCAATCTCAGGAAAAACTCTTAGAAGATTTGCTAAATATGTCACGCATTCTTCGGGGTCAGTTGCAGTTGGAAGTCTGCCCAGTCAACCTGGTGAACATTGTCAAAGCATCTGTGGAAACTGCTTACCCCTCTGCTCATGCTAAGGGAATTCATTTAGCATCTGTAATTGATGAGTCCATTCCGCCCATTGTCGGTGATACCCACCGTTTGCTACAGGTTTTAGGTAATTTACTTTCCAATGCTATTAAGTTTACCCCATCCGGTGGACGAGTCCAAGTGCAACTGGCAAAAAGTGATGATTCCGAAATCCTCATCCAGGTGAGTGACACAGGTTTGGGTATAAAACCGGAATTTCTGCCCCATGTGTTTGACAGGTATCGTCAAGCACATTGTACTGCCAAACACAGTGGTTTAGGATTGGGTTTAGCGATCGCTCGTCATTTAGTAGAATTACACGGAGGTACTATTCAAGCCCATAGCCAAGGCGAAGGACTAGGAGCTACTTTTAGCATCAAGTTACCTTTTTGACACTCCTGTGCCTAAAGGCATCTCGTAAGTCAGGTTAAACACTCAATCACCTCCTGACTTATTTTAGCAGATATAATAATCGGTGTTATGGTTTTTAGAATAAAGTCGCCCTAGAAGGCGATGCACTGAGCCTGTCGAAGTGGCGAGGCTCTAACCCCATGTTTTTGGTAGCTATTTATCAGTTAAGAAGGCAGGTTGTGATAACTGATAACTGTTAACTGTTAACTGTTAACTGATTTACTCACTAGGTATAGTGATAAAATCTTGCACTGATCCCAAAGAATAATCTTGTAACTTAAAATCAGCAAAGGGTTTATTTTCTAATCTATCCCGTAAAGCTTCATCGATAATTACACCTGGTGCTTCTTGTTTAACACCAATAATAATGACACTTTTTTGGTATGCAGTTAAATCCTGATTTTGCTGACAATTATTTCCTTGAAATTGACCAAAATTTAATAAGCGATAGCCTTGAACACTGGGTGTATTCCTAAATAAACTTTTGGCTAAACGTTGTACTTCTTGAGCGCGTTCTAAAGCTTTGCGTTCTTGAACTCCTGAATTTTCCCCACAAGCAGCCATACCTACAGAAATAATTTCATTAGGTTCTGCCATTATTTGCTGAATCCCTTGTTGTTCTAGTTTCAATTTTAAAACATCAAGACTAATAATTTGATCATTATATTCAATTTGAAAATTACTCCCAGTCAGCCATTTATATTCAACTGATAAAACAGCGATATTAAACTTGGCGATTTTACCTTGACTATCCCTTCCCTCCTGATAAGGAAAGTAATCAATCGTACCTTTTCTTTGAGGTGATTTCGTTGATGTTCCCAAAGTAGTAAACTTCTGTGAAAGTGTTGCGAAAGCTGTCAAACCGAGTAAACCTAAAGAAACTAACAAAGCTGTGAATAGGGCTGTTAGTGGTACTTTTTCGGAATTCTTAGCTGAGTTGAGCCAAGTTACATTATTTGGAGAACTGTTCACCACATTTGCGGGTATGAATCGTTTTAACCAGTCTACAGCTTCTCTTGGGGAAATCAAACGATTTTGCTGCTGTAACCACCCATCCAAGTGCGGCTGGTCAATTTTTCCCATCACAATGCAGTGCATCACTAAACCATTTCTGGTTTGATACTGAAAATAATCCTCAAATTTGGGAATATCTGGATGATTCAGATGTGCTGAAATTGATGCTTCTTGGCAAAATAATTCCACGGCTTGAGCGTCATTTGATAGCTCTTGATTGAGTACCTTGAGGATTTTTGGTGTGTTTTGTTCATCAGCTGCATAGACTTTGCTAAAACCATTTTTGTCACTCAACAAATTTATCACCCGATAGCGTCCTAATAGTTCCAAGGGTGAACCACAACTTTTACAAAAACGGTCTTGATTATCTGGGTGGTAAGGTTGAGGACAAGCTGGATTAATACAAAGGCTCATGATCAAATTCAGTCAAAGTCAGACTTGTTTTATTCAGGACTTACGCAAAATTATGGAAAAACGAACCACGAAGGACACGAAGGACACGAAGTTAAGAAGGTTTCAGAGAGTTCTTGCGTAAGTCCTATTACTTAAATTCTGCTAAAAATGCGGCTACAGTCCGGTTAAATGCTTCAGGTTCAGTCAAAAATGGCCAATGATTTCCCGGAACTTGACACAGACGGAAATTTTTTAGGTGGGTTTTGTAAGGTTTGATTTGCCAATTTTGACGGTTTAGCCCTTTTTCTGGTTGTACGAATAGCGCCGGTGTATCCACAGGTTCAATAAAACCGGGTACACACATCACGTCTTCAAAAATGCGATCGCGCGCTGCTATAGTAAATTTACTACCCCAACTCCCATCGGGTTTTTGTTCAATTCCGGCTTGAAATACTTGCTGTTGTAAGCTAGTCCAGTCCTGATATTGCTTTAACTGACGCGCTTGTGCTTCGGCTTCTGCGTAACTAGCAAAGGGACCCATACCTTTGAGAAAAGATAAGTAACGGTATAACAGAGGAAAAGTTAACCGTAATAAACTCGGCATTTTCCAGATAAAAATCGGGTCAACTAGAATCATACTGCGTAAACGTGCGGGATTTTTTCTCGCCCAGATAGCGGCTAGTTTCCCCGTCCAAGAGTGACTAACAACGTGAGCAGAAGACCATCCCAGATGATCCATCAGGGTTTCCAGGTCAGCGATCGCACTATCAAAGGTATAATCATCTTCTGGCTTACTGCTTTGGCCATGACCACGCATATCCGGCGCAACTATGTGATATTCTGCCGCTAGGTCATCTCCCAAACCAGACCAAACGAAGGCGTTATCAGCTAAACCGTGTAACAGCAGTAAAGGTTCTTCACCTTGGTTCCACTCTAAATAAGAAAGTTGAATATCAGATTTCGATAATGTTTGACGTAAAGGCATCGTTATACAATTTTGGATTTTAGATTTTGGATTTTGGATTGACCCACAAATATAGTCAGGAGGGGGAACAAGTTTATTTAATTTTTTTGTATTTAGAAAGATAATTATGTAATGTTACAAAAAACATTAAAGTGTAACTTGTATAAATAGCAATACTCAAAGTAACAAAGGTAGGCAAATTCAGGCTTTTAATTAAAATTATCATGAAAACACTAAAAAATATACTAGCTATAAAAGCTAACAAATCCTTATTCAAAATCATCGCCTAAATATGATCTATTACGACTTGATATACTCATAGGGGATTAATGGGTCTAAATACCGTAAACCTTGTTACGTAAAAACCTGTTTACGAGTTTATTTAGATTAGTTTTATGATTTAAAATAAAATCAGGTTTCCTAATTTAAAGTTAACCAAAGAAATATCCGCGACGAATGGAATAATTAGGAGATTGGAGGCTATCGGTGTTTGCAATAGTTCCGGACTTATTCTAATACTGAAGTAGGTGTATTGATTCCATAAGGAAAAATTGACGATATGTATCTCTCTCTCTGGCCTGGTAAACCCTATCCTTTAGGAGCAACTTGGGATGGTAAAGGCACTAACTTTGCTCTATTTTCAGAAAACGCCACAGGGGTTGAATTGTGCCTGTTTGACCAGCAAGACAGAGAAACTAGACTAACTCTCACAGAAATTAGTAATTTTACTTGGCATTGCTACGTCCCCTCTATCGTCCCTGGTCAGCGATACGGATTTAGGGTACACGGTCCCTTTAACCCCCAGGAAGGGCATCGCTTTAACCCCAACAAGCTGCTGATAGACCCCTACGCCAAAGCACTTGACGGCGAAATCGGTTTTGGGGAAGAAATGTTTGGCTATCCCTGGGATGATCCTCAAGCAGATTTGGGATTTTCGGAACTGGATGACGCGCACCTCGTACCAAAAGCGGTGGTGGTGGATGAGTCCTTTGATTGGGAAGGAGATGAACTGCTGCAAACACCTTGGCACGAAACGGTAATTTATGAAACCCACGTCAAAGGTTTTACCAAGCTGCACCCAGCAATTCCCGCCAAACTCCGAGGAACCTATGCTGGACTAGCTCATCTCGCCAGTATTTCCCATCTCCAGTCTTTGGGTGTGACAGCTGTGGAATTGATGCCTGTGCATCATTATCTCGCATATCCCCGACATTTAGTCGATACAGGGCTGAGAAATTACTGGGGTTATGACTCTATCTGCTATCTAGCTCCTTACCACGGTTATAGTGCTAATTCTGGTCATGGCGAGCAGGTAAAAGAGTTTAAGGAGATGGTGAAGGCACTACACAAAGCCGGAATGGAGGTGATTTTAGATGTAGTTTACAACCACACTGGGGAAGGTAATAATTTAGGGCCGACTTTATCTCTGCGAGGGATAGATAATACCTCTTATTATCGCCTAGTAGATGGTAACGCTCGTTATTATATGGACTTCACCGGTTGCGGTAATTCTTTGAATGTGCGCCATCCGCAGGTGCTGAAACTGATTATGGATAGTCTGCGTTACTGGGTGCTGGAAATGCACGTTGATGGTTTCCGGTTTGACTTGGCTTCGGCTTTGGCGCGGGAACTTTTCGCAGTTGACAGGCTGGCTGCTTTCTTTGATATTATTCACCAAGACCCGGTTTTAGCTGATGTGAAATTGATTGCAGAACCTTGGGATGTAGGGGAAGGTGGCTATCAAGTGGGGGAATTTCCTTTGCTGTGGTCGGAATGGAATGGTAGATATAGGGATACTGTGCGGGACTTCTGGCGAGGTGAAGATAGTAGTTTGGCAGAGTTTGCTTATCGGTTTACGGGTAGTTCTGACCTGTATCAGTTAAACGGACGCAATCCGAGCGCTAGTATTAACTTTATCACAGCCCACGATGGTTTTACTCTCAATGATTTAGTTAGTTACAACCAGAAGCACAATGAGGCGAATGGGGAAGACTGTCGGGATGGGGAAAATCATAATCGCTCTTGGAATTGTGGCGTAGAAGGAGAAACGAATGACCCGGTAATCAGCAAGTTACGGAAGCAGCAACGGCGAAACTTTCTCGCAACTTTACTGCTTTCCCAAGGTGTCCCGATGCTGGTGATGGGTGATGAAATGGGGCGGAGTCAAGGCGGGAACAATAACGCTTATTGCCAAGATAATGAAGTTTCCTGGTTAGATTGGGATTTACCAGAAGAAAATGAAGCGCTGTTAGATTTTACCCGTCAGCTGATTGATTTTCGCCGCAAGCATCCAGTTTTTCGCAGACGCAAGTGGTTCCAAGGTAGAGCTATCCACGGTTCTGGGGTACATGATATTGGTTGGTTCAATCCCGATGGTCAGCAGATGACTGAACAACAGTGGAATGAAGGTTTTACTAAGGCTATTGGTATCTTTATGAATGGTGAAGAAATAGCGACTCCTGGGCCACGGGGGGAACGAATTATGGATGATTCCTTTTTGTGGTTTTTTAATGCTCACCATGAAATGTTGGAGTTTGTGATTCCCAAAGGGTTACAGAACTGGGAATGGCTGACTATTATTGATACAACTAAGCCACGCTTTGTACAACGTGGTAAACGTTACATCGATGATAAACCAATTTCTGTGGCAGGGCGATCGCTTGTGGTTTTACAGCGTTTGGGTAGAGCTTTATTTGAGAATGAAGAGTAATTTGTAATAAATTTGTAATATAGTCCCAACAGATCCCCGACTTAAAGAAGTCCGGGATCTGAGAGCTTTTTTTAAAAGTGTCTGGCTGTGATTTTAGGCACTTAATGATCCCCCCTAGCCCTGCCTTAAAAAGGGGGGAACAGTGATCAAAGTCCCCCTTCTCAAGGGGGATTTAGGGGGATCTAGAATGTTTTGCTACCGACAATAAGACTTTTAAAACATCCTCTGAGCCTCTGTTTCATAAACTATTGTATATTGTCTGGAAGGATTCAATCAATCCTGTCATAAAAGGTGACATCCAAACTAATAAACTAGCATTTTTAACTAATATCGATGTCATATTAAGGTAGTGTAAAATCATTAAAAGTCCTCCAATCAAATGAACGAATAGTGTGTATAGATTTAACTAATTTTTGCTGCTTGACAAATTTAGTTAAAAAGTATTTTTAGGAAATTACATTCCTGGTTGATCAACGCCATTAATCAGGCATTATTGCTGAAATTACGCAAATATCAATATCAAGAGATTGTTATGATATCTCTTTTCAGATCAACTAATACAGCTATTGAAACCGCCTAGAAATAAATTTTCTGACTAATAGCTTAAGTAGACTCAATATATATTGAGTCATGTCTAAACGACATATACTGCAATAATGGGACTTAAATAAAGCCCAAGAGGTTCCCGTAAATTCTTGGCTAGGCTAGATTATATCTAAGACCCTTAGCCTGCTATTTTCTAGTTTTGCTAAATAACAACAAAACTGCAATTGCAAAGAGCAAACTCATCTGCATTTTTAGTTTTGCTTTCTAGGATAAATTGTATTAAGGTATACAAAATACCTTATACTGTTGACCAGCTATGATCAGGCAAAAATTTAGACAAGAGACTGAAAAAAGTCTTTGTTCTTGAATTATATAACAAGTATATCAACAAAATCCTTGACGCACAGCAATTTGAGAATATTTTTTATATTTTATTTTTACCTTAAGCATAAACCCTGTTTATTCGTCGGTAGAAACATAGTTAAATAGTTAAATGTTAACAAACATCAAGGCGTTGAATGTGTTATCAAGTTACCGAGCCGTAATTTTTGATATGGATGGTCTACTTTTTGATACGGAAAGTATTGCGCGATGGGCTTGGAAACAGGCTCTCAAAGATCATGGCTATATCATGAACGACGATTTATATATGCAGTTTGTCGGGCGAGATTTGACATGGCGGGAAAAATTACTCAAGAAAATCTACGGGGACAGTCTACCTTTTGAGTCTGTGACAGTCCAACGCATCGAAATTGGTGATGAGCGAGAATTGCGAGAAGGTTTACCAATGAAGCCAGGGGTGTTAGATTTGCTTTATACACTTAGTGACTTGGGTGTGGTGATTGCATTAGCTACGGGGACGGCTCACACTAGAGCGATGCGACGGTTAAAAAATGCTGGTATTAATCAATACTTTACCACAATTGTGACGAGTGCAGATGTTGCTGAGGGCAAACCAGCACCAGATATTTTTCTGGAAGTTAGTCGCAGGCTGAATGTTGAGCCTGTGCAGTGTGTGGTTTTTGAAGATTCATTTGTGGGGGTGGAAGCTGCTTTTCAGGCGGGGATGTGTCCGATTATGGTTCCTGATATCGAACAGCCATCTGCGGAAATTAGACGTTTGGCTTATCGTGTGTTGGACTCTCTGGAAGAAACCAGGGAATTATTACCAGAATTATTTGGAGAACCCATTAAAAATTAAAAATTAAGTAAGTGGGCGGAAATAAAGTTAACTGGTGGGGGTCGTCATTTGTCCTTTGTCATTGGTCATTGGTAAAGATTTCCGGCGTGTTTACCTTTCGTAATGTAGTTTGGTTTTTCGGTGCTTACCTACTGAGAAATTCCGAATTATTGAGGCTCAATTGTGGCGACTACTTCCCCCGTTTGACTGGTATTATAACCGCCGATGGCTTCTAGCTGTGAGAGTACGCGCCGATGTCCTAATGTGCCGAGTAATTTTTGTACGGGAGCTTCATCTAAGTATGATTTGAGAACTGCTAAATCATATCGTGATTGTTGTAAGGGGATGAATCCTAAGCCGAAGGCGGTGGCTACAGATGCTGTGCTGATACCAGATGTAACTCGGCCGGTGGCGACTGCTTGGGCGACTTCTAAATGTCCGTTGACAATTTGCTCAAATCCTTTGACGGCGGTAAATGGTATACTTGCATCTTGGAGCGATCGCTCTAATACTTGGCGACTCCCTGAACCTGTTTCACGGTTAACAATGGTGACACCTGTTTGGGCTAAGTCTGCAATAGTTTTCAATCCTAGAGGGTTATTTGGCTGAGTGAGCATTCCCTCTTCCCAAACGCCGAGGTTAATTAATACAACCGCCGTATCTTTGAGAACTGAACGCACAAAGGGAGTATTATATTCTCCAGTGTGGGGATCATATAGATGCATCCCTGCAAAGTGAACTTCTCCCCGGCGCAGTCGATGCAATGCGGTCATACTGTTATCTAATGTCCAGTGTACTCTGAGGTTAGGATGCCAACGTTCAGCAGCCCGCGCCCATAAGGATAAAGCCGGCGCACAACCTGCCAAAATGACTGTTTGATGTAAATTTCCGGGGTCATCTAGTAACTTGACGACCATTGTCTTTGTACCGGGTAGGCGATCGCCTTCGCCATCAGCTGGTATCATTTCTGTACGAAAAGCATTTTGCCCAATTAAAGGATGAGCAATCCATTGATTACCCACTTGAGCCAAAATCAGCCGCAGACGCTGACCTAATGGCACATTATAGGCTGGTGTGGCTGCTATTTCTGGTAAATCCTGCTCTAACCAAAATAAATCTTCCACTTGACAACCCAAGGCTTTTGCCAACCGTAGGGCTATAGTAGTGGATGGTGCATATTGTCCCGACTCGACACCGCTAATAGTTTGTCGGGTAACATTAGCCAAGTTAGCCAAGTCTTGCTGACTCATACCCAAGCGGATTCTGGTTTGTTTTAATTTGTTGCGAAGTTCGTCCTGTTTTACCACTGGTTAAGTCTTCAGTGTTTGTGGTTTCGTCTTCCTTTAAAATACCGTGAAATGGTGATTATTGTTCTATTTGATGCGATCGCTTGTGCCAGATTCTTGACCACCAAGCCTTAAAATTAGATTAAGTCAACTATCATCATATATGATTAATGTCCTTTGACAATCTTTGCAAACTGCTTTCGGAAAAATATCCCCAACAATTCGCCACTTGGGTGCTAGGAACACCACAAACAGATGTGACAGTCCTCAAAACCGAATTAAGCATTGAACCCATCCGTGCTGATTATGTCACTTTGTTACAGATTGAAGGTAGAATTTTACACTTAGAATTTCAAACCAAAATCGAATCCACACCACCCCTACCTTTGCGAATGCTCGATTATTGGGTGCGGTTATATCGGTTGTATCGATTACCAATTACCCAAGTAGTAGTTTTATTATTACCTCCCAAAGATAACACTGAAATTCCTAACGCCTTTGAGGTAGAAAATACCCGTCACGAATATCGTGTAATTAAGATGTGGGAAGAAAACCCGGAACCATTTCTAGAGAATGCAGCCTTGTTACCATTAGCATCATTAGCAGCCAGTAATCAACCCCAAGTGTTGCTAGAACAAATTGTGCAACGAGTTAACCAATTAGAAACAACACAGCGACCGGAAATTTCTGCCTATACGCAAATCTTAGCCGGGTTAAAATTTAGAAAGGATTTGATTAGAACATTGTTTCGGGAGGGTATGATGCGAGAGTCAGTCATTTATCAGGAAATTCTCGAAGAAGGGGAACAACGAGGCGAAAAGAAAGGGGAACAGCGAGGACGACTAGAAGGGGAACAGCGAGAACGAACTCTCGTTTTACGTCAACTTGCTCGCAAGGTGGGAGAATTATCATCTAACATCCGCGAACAACTGCAAACTTTATCTTTAGAACAATTAGAAAATCTGGGTGAAGCTTTACTGGATTTTACCAGTGTGTCTGATTTGGAGAATTGGTTAGCTCAGAATTAGTGTAACTGTTTGCGGGAGTCAGTGATTAATCATCAGTCTTTCCGCGAACAGGATATAGTCCGGGAGTGGAGATGAAACCGGACAAATACTTAAATGCTGCCTAAATATAGTATACTTTGATTCTAAAATATAAAATTTAGGTGAGCAACTCGTGGGCTATTTTGATACTCTCATTGATAAATTTGCAGAAGATAATCAACTAGAAACAGCATTTGGTCAACATATTCATTGGGGTTACTGGGAAGATCCTTCTCAGGCTAAGGGTACTTTATTAGATTTTGCTCTAGCTGCTAATAATCTCTCTCAAAAAGTGATTCAAGTCAGCGAGATTAATCATGGTGATCATATTTTAGATGCCGGTTGTGGTTTTGGTGGCACAATCAGTATGTTAAATAATCAATTTTCTCAACTAAATTTAGTGGGAGTAAATATTGATGAGGCGCAGGTAATCAGAGCTAGCGAAACTATTCAGCCTCAAAATGATAATCGGATAAATTTTGTTTGTGCTGATGCTTGTGATTTACCAGATTTTACCCATTTATTTGATTATGCGATCGCTTTGGAATGTATTTTTGCTTTTCCTAGTAGAAAAATATTCTTTAAAGAAGTGAGAAACCAATTGAAGCCAGGGGGTAAATTAATAATCGTAGATTTTCTGATTAACGATAAAATCAACCGTCTGTGGCAAAATTTAGAAAAACAAGTATTAAATCGTCTCATCACTGATACCTATGGCTCAAAAGCAACGCAAAAGATAAATTTTATCACTTTGCGAGATTATCAAGAGATTGCCAAAAACACAGGATTTTAACTGGAAAAAGTAGTTAATATCAATAAAAATGTTCAGCCTACCTACCCAGTAATCAACAAGTTAATTGTTAAGAGTTTCGGTGATTGGATTACAGCTACAGGCTTGGAATATTTTAGTTTATTCGACCTGATTAGTTATGAAATTCTAGTGTTCAAATAGTGAAGATAATCACATTAAAATACGGCGTGCTGATTTAAAATATGAATTTGGTGGGCTACGCCCCGCTTCGCTAACACGCAAAGGCGCAGAGGCGCAAAGAAGAAGAGTTAAAAAAGTGCAATTTTGGCCTTTCATATTCTGATTCAGCAAAGCCGCAAATCTTCTACTCTGGCATTAAAAAGAGTTTTATTATATCTAAACGCACATACCAGGGGAAAGGTTTGTCTTTGATATTCAGCCATTTTTCTTTAAATACTTCGGCTTGTAGGTGATAATCATGATTGTTATTCAATGAATTGTGCAGTCGTAAATACAGCGTCATCCGGTGCGGTGTTTCCCTTGTCCTTACTAACCAACAGGGAAAGGTATTCTCTGCGTTGGGGTCGCTTGTAAAGGTGATATGATGGGCGCGAATGCCTATATAAGCTGGTGACTGGGGTAAAGGTTCCATCACTTTTAAGGTGCAGTCCCAATCTAAAGCTTGGACTTGATTAGCAGATACTACTGTGACTGGGGAAAAGTTTTTGCAACCTGTTAACTGGGCGACTGTGTAATTATTGGGATGTGCGAATATGTTTTGTTTATCATCGTTAGCAATAATTTGTCCTTGGGAAACTACTAATAATTGTTGACAAATTTCATAAGCTTCTTCTAAATTGTGGGTAACAAATAGTGTTACGCCTGGATATGTGCTGAGGGTTTCACTTAATTGCTCTTGTAATTGATAACGCAGATATGTATCTAGGGCTGAAAAGGGTTCATCTAATAGTAATGCTTCTGGTTTGATTGCTAAAGCTCTGGCTAAGGCTACCCGTTGTTGCTGTCCTCCTGAAAGTTGATGTGGATAGCGATTTTCTAATCCCTCTAACTGTACTGCTAATAGTTGCGCCTGTACTTGTTCCTTAATCGCTAATGTGGATAAGCCTTTAGGTAAGCCAAAGGCGATATTTTGCATTACAGTCATGTGCGGGAATAGTGCGTAATTCTGCATTAAAAATCCAATGCGGCGATCGCGCGAAGGCAAATTAATTCTTTTTTCAGAATCAAATAACACTCGCCCATTTAAAACAATACGTCCTTTTGTGGGTGTTTCGATGCCTGCAATGCAGCGCAAAATCATACTTTTACCAGCCCCGGAACCTCCCAAAAATCCCAAGGTATTACTATCGCCATTAAAACATACTTGCAATCTAAAGCCTGAAAGTTGTTTTTTAATATCAACAAATAATCCTGATAAATCTGGTTTCTGACTGGTTTGACATATCTGGTATTCTTGATTTCTCATTCCTTGGGGTAATGGGGAAGTTTGTTGTTTGTGTTTCCCCCGGTTTTCTTGCCAAAGGTTAACTGCAATAATCCCAGATAAAGAAATACTCATGATGGCGATCGCCCAAAACCAAGCTTCATTCATTGCACCAGCTTCCACAGCAAAATAAATTGCCATCGGGATATTTTGAGTTTCTCCGGGAATATTACCAGCTAACATTAAGGTGGCTCCAAATTCACCCAAAGCCCGCGCAAAAGCTAAACTTGTGGCGGCAACAATTCCGGGAAATGCTAGGGGTAAACTGATGCGCCAAAAGATGCTTGATTCAGATGCACCAAGGGTTCTGGCTACGCGTAAAAGATTACCATCAATTTGTTCAAAAGCTCCCAAGGCGGTTTTATACATGATAGGAAATGCTACCACTGTGGCGGCGATCGCTGCACCGTACCAAGTAAAAACAATGCTAAAATCGAAAGGTTCCATGAGTTTACCTACCGGACCATTTCTGCCAAAAAATAGCAGTAATAAAAATCCCACAACTGTAGGCGGTAAAATCAAAGGAGCGATAAATATTCCTTCAATTAATGACTTGGCTTTACCTCGATATCCTAACATCCAGTAAGCAGACAAAATCCCTAAAAAAAATGTGATAAATGTAGCAAGCAAGGAAGTTTTTATTGATATCCAAAGAGGTGATAAATCCATAATATTTTGAATTAATTCGTGTTTTAGTCGAATTATATGAGTAACGAACCACAAAGGACACAAAGGACACAAAGGAAGAAGGAAGATAAAAGAAAGAAATCCATTAATTCACGATAAATCCGTATTTTTTAAGTACGGTTTTGGCTTGATTACTGGATAAAAATTCTAAAAATTCTTTGGCTGCTGGGATATTTTTACTCCTTTTAATTACTGCCATTGGATAAATAATTGCTGAGTGATATTTTTCATCAGCCGCAACTACAACTTTGACTTTATTGGAAATTTTAGCATCTGTGGCGTAAACTAAACCTGCATCGGCGTTACCACTTTCTACTGCTGCTAACACTTGGCGGACATTATTGGCTAAGACTAATTTAGATTTAATTTTCTCAAAAATACCCAGTTTCTTTAATACTTGATCAGCGTATTGTCCTGCTGGTACGCTTCTGGGTTCTCCTAGGGCAATTCTCTTAATTTTGGCATCTGCTAAATTGAAAAAACTATTAATGCTATTAGTATTATTCGGTACTATCAAAACTAAGCGGTTATTTGCCAGGTTGGTACGAGTACCTGCAACTAAGAGTCCTTTTTGCTCTAGTGCATCTACTTGGCTTCTAGCGGCGGAAATAAAGATATCTGCGGGCGCACCCTGTTCAATTTGTTGTTGTAATGCTCCCGAAGCCCCAAAGTTATATCTGATATTGACGTTTGGTTTACTTTGTTGATATAGGGGCTGAATTTCTTCTAGTGCATCTTTCATACTGGCAGCCGCAGATATCAGTAAGTTGATGTTTGGCTGTGCTGTTAGGGGAGTGGGATTAATTAAGGGTAAGGCGATCGCTAGGAAAAAGCTAGTAACTGCGATACCAATCAGAGACAGAATTTGTTTTTTATTCATCTTTTTATTTTTACTGTGTAACTAAAGTTTCCAGGTGCTATAAAGCTGCTTGTTTGTATTTACACATGAATTTAATTTTAATTCTGTAGCAAGCATAACTAACATGATGCCAAAATATATGCTGGCAGGGGTCTTTTTTAACGCAGAGGGGCGCTAAGGTAAACGCAGAGGTACGCTGAGTTGTGGCTAATAATCTGGAAATTACGACATCAAAATTCGCGAAAAAGACGTAGAGTTTTACTCCCGCTCAGACTAAATTCTGAATTTTAAGTCTCATCTGTACTTTACACTTTACATATATAGAATCAATTTTTTAGCAGACTTAATTTACTGTTTAACTAAGACAATAATTACTATTAAATGTCTTTTTAAAACTGCTTTTGTCCTTGACTTTCTCTAATTGCTTGAATAAAAATAGCAGTATCGATTAAGCGAACTCAGCTTAATTGTTAAACGACTAAACAATAAAGCAATAAATGCTTGAGGAGCAAATAACATGGCTAATATCACTCTTTCTGAACTAAACAATGCTGGTGCTGAATTATTTCAAGATTCTGAAAGTTTCCTAAATGAACTCAAAGATGTAGATTCCATCTCCGGTGGTAGCACCGACACCTACGGTTATGTCAGCGATATTTCCACACTGACTAAGTTGGCTGAGGCGTTTGTGACAACTTATGCAATTGGTCATGTTACCGTACTAGCTAAGTCATTCAGTTACGGATACTAATGACTTTCATCGCTTCATTTAACTAGTATTTCTGCACGGCATTCAAAAGTCAACAGGCTTTAATTATAGGCTAATTGAACTGTTGAGAATGGTATCTCTCTTGATGCCGTGCTGTACTAGATGGCTGTTCAGGGATTAAATTTACTCAGAATAATCCCTGATAGCTAATCCAATTAAAATTTTTCGCAACCAATGCTTGAGGAGCAAATATTATGGCTAACATTACTCTTTCTGAATTAAACAATGCTGGTGCTGAATTATTTCAAGATTCTGAAAGTTTCCTGAATGAATTCAAAGATGTAGATTCCATCTCCGGTGGTAGCACCGACACCTACGGTTATGTCAGCGATTTGTCTACACTGACTAAGTTGGCTGAGGCGTTTGTCTTCACTTATTCCATTGGTCATGTTACCTACTTAGCCAAGTCAATCAGTTATGGATACTAATGACTTTCATCGCTTCATTTAATTAGTATTTCTGCACGGTATTCAAAAGTCAACAGGCTTTAATTATAGGCTAATTTAACTGTTGAGAATGGTATCTCTCTTGATACCGTGCTGTACTAGATGGCTGTTCAGGGATTAATCTATTTACTCAGAATAATCCCTGATAGCTAATCCAATGGAAAATTTTCGCAACCAATGCTTGAGGAGCAAATATTATGGCTAACATTACTCTTTCTGAATTAAACAATGCTGGTGCTGAATTATTTCAAGATTCTGAAAGTTTTCTTAATGAACTGAGAGATGTAGATTCCATCTCCGGTGGTAGCACCGACACCTACGCCGCCGGCTATGTCAGCGATTTGTCCACACTAACTAAGTTGGCTGAGGCGTTTGTCTTCACTTATTCTATTGGTCATGTTACCTACTTAGCCAAGTCATTCACTTCTGGATACTAAATAAGTTAAGAAACCAAAGATCCCCCACTTCTTAAAGAGGTGGGGGATCTGAACCTTGAGAGCATATTAGATAGGATTGCTATATTAGATTGTGATAATTATCCGTTAGGAATGCTTCCAGGTGGGGTACATCTATCCAATTTGATGTTTTATGAGATTTATGAGATAAATCCATTAATAACTGGGAATAAACGCCTTCTCGCAAGGATGGAATTATTTGTTGTTGGCGTTCAATTCCTTGTACCCATTGGTCTACTACACGGATAAATGCCGAAATGCGTCCATCGGCGTGAATTTGGGGAAAAACTAAGCGGTTGGGAATTTCAATTTCTTGGAGGGGTTGACCTGGTTGGGAACCCCAAACCCGAAATCCATGTATATAATCTTTTTGATTTTCACTACCTAATATTAGTGTACCGCGATCGCCATAAACTTCTACCCAATGTGTCCTCGATGCGTGAACTACAGCACTGATAGTAACTTGACAAGGTGTACCATCAGCTAATTCCAGAGATAGCAGACAGGTATCATCTGTATTTACTGGCTTTAATTCTTTGCTAACAGGGTCAAGTCGTGCGGGAATGGCTGTACTCAAGTGGGCGTTTAATCTGCTGACTGATCCAAATAGCCAGGATATATAATCGAAGGCGTGGGAACCTAAAGAACCTAATGCACCACCTCCCTTATCTTGAGAAGAATACCAGTTCCAAGGGCGGGAAGTATCGGCGCGGGAGGAACCTAACCAATCAATTTTAATTAAGCGTTTGTTTCCTACATAGTTGCTGGCTAATAATTCAGAAAATAATTGCCATCCTGGGACAAAGCGAAATTCAAAGTCTACTGTAGCAGTTACGCCTTTTGCTTGCGCTAATTGATATAATTCTTTGGCTTCAAATACATTTAAAGTTGTGGGTTTTTCTAATAATAAATGTTTTCCGGCTTGCAGGACTTCTTTAGCCATTTCGTAGTGCAGAAATGGTGGTGTTGCTATACTGACGGCTTGCACTTCTGGTAATGCTAAAATATCGGCTACAGTGTCGCAGGCGTGCGGGATATTATTAGTCTCGGCGATGGCTTTGGCTTTGTTAATATCTCTATGATAAATTGCTACTATTTCGGTGCGATGATGGGCTTTAAATCCGGGAATATGGACTTTTTGACCAAATCCTGTGCCAAGTATTGCTACACCAATTTTATTTTGATTTGTGGGGATTTCGGAAGGCATAAATTAATAGCGTTTATATTATGTGTGGAAGGACGAACCGCCTTCGCGCAGCGTATGCCCCTTGGGCTTTAGACGCATTCGCGTAGCGTCTCCCCTTGGGAGAAGAACGCCAAGGTAAGAGGGTTTAATAGGTTTTTTACATCGGTCTTCTTCAGAATTTGAGGATTTCTCGATCATAGTTGTCGGGGAGGGGTTCTATTTCCCAGACTATACCTTCTCCGGGTTCTAAGGCAACTTCTATGTACAGTTTTTCTACTGCTGTTGTGGCTATATCTTCATTCTGGGGAAATGGTTGTAAGTCTTCGGTGAGGAGTCTGAGTTTAAAACCGCCGGGTATGACTGCGCCTATGGTGGTGTTACGTAGTTCAAACCGCCAATGTGTGGTTTCTGGTTGTCCTTGGGGTGTAATTAGCAGTTCATATGATTGACCTGCGATCGCTAGTTGCCGTGATAAACTTACTCCTGGTTGTCTTTCTTCTAAACTCCGCGCGCCCGCTAGACTCAATTGCAGATTTAATTTTTCCCAGCCCATCGCTGCTGCAATTTGAGTTACACCGCTTTGCAACCATTGGATAACTGACCTTTGTTCTGGTAGTCCTAAACGCTGTTCCGATAAACGTTGTCGCCAACCCCCATGTTCTATGAGTCCCCCCCACAATGGAAAAGGAACGGCTAAACGAGGGGTCATGATTTCTGGTTTTCCCAGGCGGGTAATTAAATTTTCGGCTTGGGTTTGTGGTATGATTGGTAGTTCTACTGTGGCAACTCTTTTAACTTCATCTGCACAAAATTCTCTCGCCACTTTTAACACACTTATATCTGTAATTATATCAGCTTCATCTAAGGCATAAGTGCGATCGCCTGGGTAATAATTGCCTTTAGTCTTGAGTTTTTCATGGGTACAATAACCCCAAACCCTGACATAGCCTTCATCCGGTTCTACTTGCACTGCTAAGTAATAATCCCCTACCCAACTGGGTAAATCTACCCATTCTTGCGGTACACGTAACTCAGAGTTATCAATATTTTCTGTAGGAACTAAGATCAATCTCGTTGCGTCCACTATTATAGCCGTACCATTCACCAGTTCCCAAAAACTCGATAAAGCCGCAGGATGAGGCCAAACTTGGGCTTGGGGTGTAAAATCTTCTTGCAACCAAGGTAAAACAGCACCCAAACAAAGTTCATTGAGATAGGCTTGATAACTCATAGAATGAGCAAAAGATTGACTTTGCAAATCAACTTGATGTTGTACCGTGGGGGGAATTTCCAAAATCAGGTCTGTGGAAGCAAAACTTAAGATGGGGGTATTAGCAGTCATGAGGTTTTCTTTTAGAGAATTTTTCGGCTTATTTTGGGTTTATTTAGGGAAATATTCTCTTCCCCGGTAAACAGACGGAAACATTTGTTCTCACATAAGTTAGTCAGGAAATGCAGTGTAGTAATTGTGTAACCATTCCTCAATCACAGGACTCATACTGGTTAGTAGGTCTGTGTTTACAGAAATATGCAAAGTTTCTTGACTCCAATTCGCCAAAGAGCGCAGCAATATTTCCTTGGCTTTTGTTAATCGCCGCGAAACTGTATATTGCTTGATTTCTAGTTGTTTAGCAATTGCATCCTGATTTAGTTGTTGACTATAGCATAGTTGTAAAATCTGTTGGACTTGCGTTTCAAGTTTGGTAACTGCATTCGCTAAAACTTGGTTAATCTCGACTTGCACACAAATGCGGTTTTGTGCTTCTTCTTGGGCGATAATTTCATGGATTAAAGATTCTTGTTCTGTCCCTGGTAGATTATCAAGTAATTCCCCCGAATGCTCACCACCTTTGGATATATTCAGCGAATCTGGGGTGGGATAAAGATATTTTCTGACAGCTTTAGCCGTATTTACTAACCAAGTTTCTAAGATTTGAGGATTGACTTTTTGATGAGTTTGTGAGTTATAAGCTTGAGCGATCGCTTGCCAAATTTGCTCATCAGGTCGAGAAAGTTTGCGAGATTTAGCAGCTTTTTCCGGGACATAGAGAGTTTTAAAACATTGCCAAGCCAAAATATAAGCGTTAATCGTCTCTGAAGACAAGCCGGCATTTTGTAGAGACTCATCTAAACGCTTTTGGGAGATTTTCCGCAACAAACCCCAATCTGTACAGATATCAACTTCACGACGTTGGCGCAAAGTTTCGCGAATCATATTCCCAAACACAATACTGGCGTAGCTTTTCAAGGTACTGCTGTGATTGGGATTAAAATTTTGCAGCACTTTATCAACTTGTGCGATCGCAATTTGAAAGCAATCGGAAACCTTATACTGATTACTCACAAAATTAGCGGCTGTTTTTTGAGAACTCCAATAACAAGCTTCTTGTAAATAAGCCGTAAGATGTTGCTGTGCTAAAAATTTAGTTTCAGGAACTTGCCAAAACTTATACCAATACAATACCCAAAAATTTTCGTTTGTGTTTTTTGGTGTTTGCTGAAGACAACTTTGGATGCTGCGACGCAATCTTGATTCTGTCGCCCAACGACTGAAGCTGTCTTCGTCAAACTGCACGAAAGTTGCAAAAATTTCAATGATGCTTTGTCGAGGTTGCATAAAAAATAGGAACCCAACCTATAGGAAAACTGAAGGCGTTAAAAGTCGCCTGCACAAACTTTACTACACAAGATGAGTCTCCTGTTTCGCCTTGCACTCAAAAGATTATAAATCTTTGATGCAATGCTTAATAAATCAAAAAATAGTTTCTAAAATTGTGGAGAAAAAATGATGTTGGGAAATTTTAAGAGAGCTAAATTGATATTTTTAGCTGTTTTGAGCAGTTTATTAGTGAGTGTTAGCGCTTTTGCCCAAATACCCCGGATACCCCAAAATACTCAACTGATAAAATCACAAATTACTGTCACACAGTTAAGAAATGCAACAACCAGATTAAACCAGCTAGAAACTGCATTGAACCAAGTAGAACGCAAAAAAGTAGCTACCCTCAAAGACACTGAACAAGTAGAACAAGCAGCATTTGCTTATGCAGAAGCCCTAAAAGCCGGCTTAGATAATGCTTTAAAAGAAGCCGAGACTTTAGCCAAAACTGAAGGTAAACAAGGCAGTATTAATTCTTTAGTAACATTTGAAAAAGCCGAAAAAGCGAATCAGCCCCGTTTAGAAAAAATTGAACAAAGGGCTAACACGATTGAGAGACAAATCAAAGTAGGAACTATCCGACTTGATAAATCTATTATCCAAAATTTATCAGTTACCGAACGCCGCGAGTTATTGGAGTCCATAGAACCACCAGCAAAACAGATTTATCTGCGAGAACAACCAACATTATTCAAACCTGCTTTGGAATTACAAATCAATAACCCTACTTTACAAACACCTCAAATTAACCCTACCTTACAAACACCTCGAAACAATCTGAAATTCCTCGAAGATAAGTTTGATAAATTTCAAAGCTTTGTCCCAGCAAACATAGAGAATACATTAGCTAACTATCATATTGGCATTGCAGTTTCTGGTATGATGCAAAGCATTAGTAATATGTTGATACCTCCAGCGTATGCAGCAGCAGCAATACCCTGTATTGGTTACGCCGTAGCCGGAAAGTGGACTGCTTTAGCCGCTTGTGTAGTGAAAGCAGGTTCAGAAGCCACAAGCATATATAATCAATTTGTGAGTTGTTGGAATAACGCCAAGCGTCCTTTCCGGTGGCTAAAAAGAAGCCGTTGCGTAGCGCGATTAATCGTGAGGATTGCGTAGATTTTAGTTTCACCCAACCAAAATCCCGGTATCTCTCAGACACCGGGATTTTAACAACTCCGCGTACCTACCCTGCGGGAACGCCTAAAGGCGAATGCGCTTACCTCCGCGCCCCTTTGCGTTAAAAATTAAATTTGTAACATTCCCTCTGGATTCACAGTTAAAAGCGATCGCCTTTGTAAACCCTCACGATGTAAAATTTCATTAGCTGCTAACAAACCACTACTAACAGCGCGTTCCATTAACCCACAAGGAAAAGGCATTTTCACCCAGTCCCCAGCAAACATTAAATTAACAATACCAGAACTCGACTCTGGACGTTCAGCATAACTCTGGGGTGGATATCCCGAAAAATTACGTTGATTGACTATTTCCCGATGTAAGATTGTGGCTTGTTTTAACTCAGGAACAATTTCATAAAGTTCTTGTTCAAAAGTTGTTAATAAAGCCTCTTGGGTGGGAAATTCCTTTTCTTTATAACAATAGGCGTGTAACTCCACCACACTCCCGCCTGTGCGTTCCGACCAATCAATAAATTGTTGTTGTATGCGATGATAAAGAGTGATGCTGTCTGTTAATGAATAGCCAGATAAAGAAGTAAAATTACTTTGTTCCCACTCAAAATCTCGGTCAAACCAGAAACGACACACAGCAAAAGGATCGGCGATGCTTAATTTTTCCACTTGCGATCGCACTTTAGCATCCACATCTCCACTCACACGCTTAAATAATTGTTGCACACCAGGAACATCAGTAGCAAAAACATAGTAATCTGCGGTGATTGTCTGCGGTGGTACTGATTGATAATTCGCTGCTACCAACTGCAACTGATCATCTTGTCGTTGGACTATTTCAAACTTAGGTAAATCTCTTTCGGCTGGGCCTTTTAAAACTTTACCATCAGCAGCGAAAACCGCCCCATGACAAGGACAATGAAAATTACCATCTGCGGCTGCTTTGACAGTACAACCTTGATGAGTACAAGTGAGAGAAATAGCTGCTTTACTATCAGCAGGAACTGCAAATACTTCATCAGCAGCACCAAAATATTCTACCTTTTCATCAGTAATAATTGCATTGCGCTTCACCCAGAAAGGCACATTATTCTGATTACTATCAAGATAATATTTCAGAGTATCAATTTGACCATCTACAGCCGGAATCTCACTAACTGTAGCCCCAGTAATAATTTTACCACCTTTACTTTGAATAAACTGAGCAATTGGTTGAACTAAACTTGTCCCCATATCGTCTACAGTTCCATTAAAAGCTAAACCTTCTGGATTTCCAAAAAAGTAAAAATGGAAAAATTGCATGAGTTCGCCCACACTCATCTCATCTGGTGCGTTCAAGCTAGATTTAGCAAAAGGGAGAAAATATAAGTCGTATAAACCTTGGGGAAATTCGGTTTTTACCCAGTCAGCTACAGAGATATTATCAAAGCGGCGATAGTTTTTTTCCCGTTCAAAACCAGTAATGGCCTGAAAAACTTGTAAATGTTTGAACTTAGTTAAGTTTATACCCCAACGTAACCGATTTGGAGAGGCGATCGCTAAATCTATAATATTCCAAGGAAAAGCCGAACTACTGGGGCGAAATACCTCCGGTTTGTATTTCACATCGCGATAAACCAGAGAATAAAAGTTTAACGATTGAAAATTATTAGTAATCTCCAATTCAGAAACCATACTTTTGAGATTATAATACTGAGGGAAAAATCCATGAAAACCATGTTCCATCATAAAATCTTCCCCAGCAGCTTCAATCGGCCAACTGGCAATTTTTCCACCGAGTTGGGGGGCTTTTTCTAAAAGTGTAACTGCAAAACCCCTTTGACTCAATTCATAAGCACAAGCCAAACCAGCCAAACCACCGCCAACCACCGCAACACTTTTATTTTTATTTAATATTTGCGGCAGTTCCAGAGTATCTTTTTGATAAACAGTAGGCTCAGGCTTACTAAAGCGGGAATATCCCGTACCTCCGACAATTGCACCAATACCAAATATTTTCAGTAGTGTCCGCCGGGATATAGTAGATGATTCTGGGGAATTAAATAGTAAACTCATGGTAAAAAATTAAAGCTTCACAATCAACGACTGCGGGAAATAATGATTATTAGGTAAATAAGTTAGTCAGAAAACACAAAACTATGTCAATCCAGCAAAATCTCTGGATAGTTTTCGTAGTTGGGCTTCAGCGCTAAAGAGTCAGTTTAACATCCTATAATTTGCATACAATCATTTAATATAACTCTAGTGGGGTATTCTGCCCGCCCTTGATGTAAAAATTCCAAGGGTAACAGCTTAACTAAGAACTGGCGAAGATTTTTTAATTATTTTTTCTCTCTTAATTTATCCTAAACAAATTTATTTTTGCAGAATTAGAGAATTTGTCAATGCTTAAGAGTAAAATTTGATCATAGGCATCTTTAAATTGCATAGCAGAGGTTTTTATCTGATAAAATATCAGATAACAAAATTTAAGTTAACAAATTAGAAGATTCTTTGATAGTTTAATATATTATTTACTATTTCGCTACCAGGGGTTAAGTAGCCTTCATGAAGTATTGGCGTGAAACCATAGCTGTAACACAGCGCATCTTAATTGAATTGTTGCGACGCAGACGCAGCTTAATTTTTTGGAGTATTTTCCCAATTTCCGTATTAATCCTCAGTGGATTTATTTTAGCAGAACGGGCGGAATTACCATTGGCGGAAGCTTTTGCCTATGCTGCGCCCTCAACTTTGGTAGGTGCGGCGTTATTTTTTAGCTGTTTGGGTGGTAGTGTAGCCACTGTCGTTGCGGAAAGAGAGCAGCATACTCTCAAACGCCTGTTTATTTCTCCCTTAAGTGGTGTGTCCTACTTTTTAGGAATTTTTCTGGCTCACAGCTGCATTGGTCTAGGACAGACGCTTTTAGTTTATACTATTGCTGCTTTTTGGGGTGCTACCTTCAATGGTTCTATTATTTTAGGACTGACAATTATTCTCATGAGTATTGTGGCTTATGTTGGTTTAGGCTTTATTTTGGGTACTCAATTAGCACGGCGCATTGAAGATGTTAATGCTTTGGTGGCGGCTTTTGGCGTTCCTTTGTTAATTTTAGGCGGAGCATTTTTACCCGCTTCTCTGTTTCCCCAAGGTTTGATTAATATTGCCAGATTTAATCCTATTTATCACATGAATGAAGCTCTAGTTGGGGTTTCTTCTCAGGGTGCTGATCTTAGTAAGATTACATCACATTTTTGGTTTTTACTAGTGTTTGCTTTGGTGATGGTTATTGGTGGTTGGTTATCTTATCGGCGAATGTTAATGGTGGAAAGAAGACTTTGATTAAATTTGCTTGTAGTGAGGAATTTATTCCTCTTTTATTTTCATATTTACCCTAGAATATTTATGCTGAAAATTACTCATTTAAATAAGTCCTATGGCTCTGTTAAAGTTCTGCAAGATTTGAATCTACAAATCGAGTCTGGGGAAGTTTACGGTTTATTGGGTGCAAATGGATCCGGAAAAACGACAACAATTAATATTATTTGCAATTTACTTAAGGCTGATAGTGGTGATGTGATAATCAATGAGCAAAGAGTTTCTGAAGCTACTAAAAAGATAATTGGGATTGCTCCCCAAGAAAATTTACTCTACAAAACTTTATCTTGTGAGGAAAATCTCAATTTTTTTGCGAATATTTACGGTTTAAGTCGGGAATTACGGCAAAAACAAGTACAGGAAACTCTCGCATCTGTGAATTTACTAGATAGAGCTAAAAGTCCTGTAGAAACTCTCAGTGGAGGAATGCAGCGACGGTTGAATATTGCAGTGGCTTTGGTACATCAGCCGCAGTTAGTTATTTTAGATGAACCCACGACAGGATTAGATATTGAAGCTAGATATCAAATTTGGGAGTTAATTCGGGAACTGAAAAATCAGGGTGTTACTGTTTTATTAACTACTCATTTATTAGATGAAGCCGAGCGACTTTGTGACAAAATTGGCATTCTCAAAAATGGTCACATTTTAGCTGAGGGGAGTTTAGCCCAGTTACGCAAATTGATTCCCGCTTCAGAAGTTTTAGTGGTAAAAACTGCTGAAAAAGAGCAAGCGATCGCTCGCGGAAAAGAATATAATTTTACACATAAATCTTATGGCAATGAGTTAGCTTTTTGGTTGCCAGAGCCTCTAGAATTAAAGGAAATTCTCGCCCGATTTGAAGGCATAGAACTTGATTCCATTTCTCGGCTACCTGTGGGATTAGAACATATTTATTTAGAGGTGACACAAGGATAAAAACCTCACCCCCAACCCCTCTCCTTACTAAGGAGAGGGGAGACGCTACGCGAAACTAAATTATAAAGTTGCTGCGAGTTCCAACAAGCGATCGCCTCCATCCCGAAACACAGGCCAACCGTCACCCACTAGCACAGCTTCTATATGAGGAAGTGCCGCCAGTCGTCGCACAGAAGCCACAGCCGCCTCGCGATTCAGCAACTTCTCATCAGGCAAAATTGTTAAACTACCAGCCTTGCGGGCGCGTACCAAGTCCCCTGTGATTAAAGTTGTTTCCTCCAGTAACAAAGCCAACTCACCCGGAGTCTTAGAACCTTGGAGTTCCAACACTTGTAGTCCTGGAACCACTTCCTCACCATCAGCCAACCAGCGATCGCAATGTATAGGAAAACCATCCTTTTCCCCCACAGGACCAGCGATTTTAGCATAAGTTTGATCAGCAATTTCCTTAGCAGACCGGATATGCTCAGAATTTGTCAACACAATCCAAGCCACACCACCGAGGGATTTCAGGTGATTCCAATCATGATTTGATAAAGCTACGGGGTCAACCAAGATATTACCACCTGGACGAACCCAGGCCATGCCATTGAAATCAATATTTCTTGCAGGATTGAAAGTAGACCAGCCATATAGATCGGGACGGTGTAGAGATTTCATAAAGTTTCTGGTTCAGTACCTTCAATAACTCTGGATTTATAGTTCAGCATCAATAATGTATCAATAATCCCGTCTATAATTCAACGCTTATATATAGTTTTTTGCAATTAGATTTACATTATAGCTTACCTGGCGTAGCTATAGAATAACGAACCACTGAACACAGATGAATCGAAAAATCCCCTGAAATCTGCTGTTTGCTTCTCTTGTTTGTCTGTTTTGCGACACAAGGAAGTCCCAGTGATCAATGTTACAACTTGACAGGATGAAATTTCCCAAAAATCAGACATTATTCTGAGGCGAGATATTAGCTCAGATTGTGATCCCCAGTTCAGCACTGCATAGTTTAAATTAATCTCTACCTAAAGAGAGGAGATTTAAACTATTGCTAAATAAGAGATTTGAAAAATCCTACACTAAAATTATGTAGAATTGGCTAAAAAATCCGGTAATTATGTCGCGTTAGTAGGTTGATAAAATCTGCAAAAAAAATCCTATTGACTCTACAAAAAATATGATTACTGTTAGAAGTAGTCCTGCTTAAAACACTAGATAAGCATCAACAATTCAGGAGGAATTTCCGATGATGATGATGATGACTGAAACCATGACCACCGAAATGCAAAACTGCATGAATGCTTGCATGGAATGTCACAAAATGTGTTTGGAAACCATGACTCACTGCATGAGCCAAGGTGGTAAACAAATGAACATGAGCATGATGGGTATGATGCGCGACTGCGCGGAAATGTGCATGATGTGTATGAACATGATGATGGGTGGTTCTGAATTCATGGGACGCACTTGTATGCTTTGCGCGGAAATGTGCGATCGCTGTGCCACAGCTTGCGAACAAATGAGCCAAGATCAAAAGATGATGGATTGTGCTGCTTCTTGTCGTAGATGTGCGGAAGCTTGCCGATCTATGCAAATGATGCCTGCTTAATACTACCACCTAGCAGAAATTTCTCTGCGAGTTAGTAGTTCAAGCGCTCAGGCTTTGCGGTTTGGGCGTTTGAAGTGTTAATTGAATTCTTTTAGTAACGTTTCCACACTAGCATTGTGATCCAAAAAGGAAAATAAATGCCTGTAAAGCAATTTACCATCTTTATCCAAAACAAACTGGGCTGGTAAAGGCGCACCTAAAGCTTGTCCGACATTGTATTTACGAAACACTCGACAACTAGGATCACTCAACAACGGCATTTTTAAACCCAAATCTTGGATAACTATTTGACTTTGCTGTTCATCAGTGCTAGTAATCATTAAAACTTCGATCCCACGACTTTTAAATTGTTCGTAGTTTTCATTCAAAGCTTTGATATGAGGAAAACAAAAAGGACAATATTGCTTCTCTGTAAATATGCGAGTAAAAGCCAGTAATACTGGTTGCTTACCTTGATAATTTGATAATTTCACCACAGTGCCATTAGTGATATCTGGCAATTGAAAATCTGGTGTTCCTACTCCCAACCTTAGCTGATTTATCGCCGGGATGGGGAAAAAATTGCGAAAAAAGCGCTCATTGAATAACCCACTAAAATCAGTAGAAGTCAGCATATTTTTATGATAATTTATTTAAAAAACCACAGACATACATAGAAAATAACACTTACATAATAACTATCTGTGTTCATCTGTGTGCATCTGTGGTTTTTACATCTTATTTTCTCAAAAAATCTAGACAGCCGAGAAGTAGACTTTCGACTTCACAGGGTCAGGAACCATTGTTTGATCACCAGGTTGCCAACCGGCTGGGCAAACTTCATCGGGGTGAGACTGAACATACTGAAGGGCTTGCAATGTCCGCAGGGTTTCATCAACGCTGCGACCAAAGGCGAGGTTATTCACTGTAGAATGCTGGATGATACCATCTTTATCAATAATGAACAAACCGCGTAAAGCAATACCTGCGGCTGGGTCAAGGACATTGTAGGTGGCGCTAATCTCTTTTTTGATGTCCGAAACTAAGGGATAATTGAGGTCGCCGACACCACCAGACTTGCGTTCAGTTTGAATCCAGGCTAGGTGAGAGAATTCGCTATCAACGGAAACACCGAGAACTTCTGTGTTAACTTTCTTAAATTCTTCGTAGCGATCGCTAAATGCTGTGATCTCAGTGGGGCAAACAAAGGTAAAGTCTAAGGGGTAGAAAAACAGAACCACATACTTACCGCGATAGTCGGAAAGTTTAATGGTCTTAAATTCTTGATCTACCACAGCTGTGGCTGTAAATTCAGGAGCCTGTTGACCAACGCGGAGGCATCCTTCTGTTGCGTAAGTGAGGGACATTAAACGAATTCTCCTTCAACTTATATAAGTATAATAGTGTGGGAATTTGGGTGAGTTGACACTTACCCGGTTACAATTGTCAAAGTTTAATTACAATCTGTTACGACTATATCATAGTCATAACGATTTTGAGTACCAAATGCCTGATTTAGATACAAGAGAATGGTTAGTGACGAATGGCTTGGGAAGTTTTGCCAGTGGGACGATTTCTGATGTGCGGACTCGTACCTATCATGGTTGGCTATTTGCGGCGACCAATCCGCCCTCTGGTCGGACTTTGCTGTTTTCCCACCTAGAAGCCAGTTTAGAAGTCTCAGGAAGGTTGATAGCACTAGGAACAAACTTCTGGGGAAATGGTCAGATTTCGCCCCAAGGCTATAAATTCCTGCACTCTTTTGATATTAACCCAGTTCCCAAATGGATTTGGCAACAAGATAACTGGCAACTAAGCAGACAATTGCTAATGCCTTATGGGTTGGGAAGTGGGGAACAAAATATTTGCTCACATCGGCTGTTGATACAGTATCGC
Organism: Nodularia spumigena CCY9414; assembly: GCF_000340565.2. Classification (NCBI taxonomy): domain Bacteria; kingdom Bacillati; phylum Cyanobacteriota; class Cyanophyceae; order Nostocales; family Nodulariaceae; genus Nodularia; species Nodularia spumigena. The sequence continues at coordinate 1,226,744 of NZ_CP007203.1, read as the reverse complement.
TATGAAGGCAGTGATACAGCCATTTTACGGCTACGGTTGCTCATAGGCGATCGCGATTTTCACCACCAGCAAAAAGGTCATCCCGGCTTAGAGTTTTCCCAACTACTCGCTCAAAATCAAGTTTGTCTCCAAGCCATATTTTCTGGGGAATTTGGCACACCTTGGCATTTGCGTTGGACTCAAGGAGAATATCAAGCAGATGGCGTTTGGTATTGGGATTATCAGTTACCAGAGGAGAAAGAAAGAGGATTAGGCGATCGCGAAGACCTCTATAGTCCTGGTTACTTAACAGTTATACTCCAACCAGGAGATGCAGTCACCCTAGAAGCACAGACGGGTTTACCCAATCGGGAGCAAAGTCTACTCACTCCCGAAATTTTTGCCCAAGCTATAGAAACAGAACAAGAAAGGCTAGCGCAAATTTTTGGCTGGGGAGAAAATAAACCCTTCACATCTCCCATTTGGCAGAAATTATTAACAGCCAGCGATCAATTTATCGTTTATCGAGCCTCGATATCTGGTCCCACAGTCATTGCTGGTTATCATTGGTTCAACGATTGGGGGCGTGATACCTTAATTGCTTTACCGGGTTTAGCCTTAGTCACCCAGCGCTATGAATTAGCAAAAGGGTTATTACAAACCTTTGGGCGTTACTGTCGCCACGGTTTAATTCCCAATGTTTTTCCTGATGTTGATGGAGAACCGGCTTATAACAGTATTGATGCGGCGTTATGGTGGATTGAAACTTTAGGACTTTATTTAGAAGCTACCCAAGACTGGGAATTTTTAGCAGCACAGTTTCCCGTAGTGCAGCAAATCCACAAAGCCTTTATGGGTGGTACACATTACAACATCCAAGTTGATGCTACTGATGGGTTAGTGAGTTGGGACGTGCGCGGTGTTGCACTTACCTGGATGGATGTAGTGATTGAGGGAGAGCCTGTAACACCCCGCAATGGTAAAGCAGTAGAAATCAACGCGCTGTGGTATTCGGCTTTATGTTGGATGAGTCAATGGGCGGAACGCTTGAGCCAAATGGAGTTAGGCGATTCAGCCCGTTTGGCAAAGCAGGCGCAGCGTTATACTCAGCAAGCGCAACAAGTGAGAAATTCGCTGCAAAAGTTCTGGAATCCGCAGCTTGGTTATTTGTATGACACGATTTATCCAGATGATAGTCGTAATTCCCAGATTCGTCCCAATGCAGTTTTAGCGTTGTCGCTGCATCATTGTGGGTTTTCAGAGCAGCAAAGGCGAGCAGTAGTAGATTTAGCAACTTCCCGTTTACTTACTCCCTATGGTCTTCGCAGTCTTGATCCAGCCGACACCGATTATATAAGTAAATACACGGGGGACTCAGAACAGCGCGATCGCTCCTATCATCAAGGTACTGTTTGGGCTTGGCTGATTGGTCCCTTTGTGCGTGCGTGGCAGCGTTCTTACCCAAAACGAAGTTTACCCTTTGATTGGCAACCATTGCTGGATCATTTCCTGGCTGATGGCTGTATTAACTCGATTTCGGAGATATTTGATGGAGATTCGCCTCATGCTCCTAAAGGTGCGATCGCACAAGCTTGGTCAGTTTCCGAGGTAATCAGACACTTTCAATAAATAGTTTATACTTTGATTTTATACAATGATACAATAAATCAAGTATATTTATAGTTACTTTGATTTAGTTTTTTTTAAAACGGCTGCAAAACAGTAAGCGCAAAAATGACAGAAGTTTTACACTTTACAGGATTTATCAAGGGAGTAACCTATAAAACTTACTTAGGAGAAGAATTAAAAGAGATTAGTTTAGAGGAATTTAATATTATCCAAGCAAATACATCTGGATTAATTAAGTCTCCCACTACAGAAATCGCCTATTCGCAATGGGTATCACCTAAAAGAACTAGAAGTTACCCCTTTGCTAGAATTTACAATACATATAATGCTTCCAAAGTAATTACTATTATCCCGGTTATTAAAGACGAGGGTAAAGATGGTGATAGAGATAGAATTCAGTATTCGACAATCTCGTGGATGAATTTACTTAATATTTATATTGTTCTTGCTTATTATGAAACTGCGGAAAAAAGTACAAAAAAAGGGCAAAATAATAAGCATAAACTAACCAACCAGCAATTTAATAATGAATTTGTTAAATCTCAAATTAATGAAATACTTGCATACCGCCAGAGCGCTCTCCATTGGAATAAAAATTTATTTGAAGAAAGATTTGTACAAATTTTTGAAAAAGCTCTCGATTGTTATGATGTTATTTCCAGAAAAACTGAAGTAATGATTCACCCTCGACAAGGGATGGATAACTATTTACAAAGAATTATTGAGGAATTCGAGGAGTTTAAAAATATTTCTCTTAAAGGTTCCCAAAACGCTAGCAAGAGAGAAGCTTTGACATCTCATAAACTGGAATATTTAATTGATGGATTAAAAGCTACTTTTAGTATTGAAAATTACTTAGGAGGAGTGTACTATTTAACTCCCGATGAAATATTCCACGAAAATGATATTTATATAATACAAGAGTCAAAAAACACTTCCAAAGAATCTTTGCCAAAGCTACCTGATATCCAAGATGGTTTATTTAAGTTAATATTATTTTCTAATCTAGATTCGTTAAATCTTAACGGACAACCAGTATCTTTTATAACTAAGTTAAAATTAACTGGTAAAAACGTGATAGGCTCTATTGTGTTTCCAGATGCATCAGCAACGCAGCTAGAATCTTTTTTGAATACTAATGTCAAAATTTTTAACAATAACCAAAGAGAAATAATTAGAAAACTCGCTGTAGAGGCTGATGATAATCAAAAGCTTAAAATAGAAGTGACAAGTAATTAGTATAAGAAATAATTGTAGGTTGGGTTGAACAAAGTAAAACCCAACAAAAGCGAGAATTTTTTGGCGTTGGGTTTCGTTCCTCTACCCAACCTACACCTACTACACCCTTTCCTTCCTTCTTCTTCCCCTCTTCCTTCGTGTCCTTCGTGTCCTTCGTGGTTCGTTCCTCCATGATAAAAAGCCCATTACGATACCCAGGTGGTAAGTCAAGAGCTATTAAGCAAATAGCCGAAAACTTACCAGATAGCTTCTCTGAATTTAGAGAACCATTTGTAGGAGGTGGTTCCGTCTTTATATACTTAAAGCAAAAATTTCCTCACCTCAAAATCTGGATAAACGATTTAAACCGCGAGTTATTTCTATTTTGGAAATATGCGAAATCTGATTTACCCCAGCTAGTCGAAGAAATTCGCCATGTTAAAGATAAATATACAGATGGTAAAATCCTATTTAAAGAATTAACCAGTATAGATACCAAAACATTATCTGATTTTGAGAGAGCAGCACGCTTTTTTATTCTCAATAGAATTACATTTTCTGGGACTGTAGAATCTGGAGGTTATTCTGAGCAAGCTTTTCAGAAACGCTTTACTTACTCCTCAATAGAACGACTAGAGAAATTAGCAGAAATCTTAACCGATGATGTCAAAATCACTAACTTAGATTATAGTCAACTATTAGACGCAGAAGGGAAAAATGTATTCATATTTTTAGACCCCCCTTATTTTGCTGCGACTAAATCCAGGTTATATGGTAAAGATGGTGATTTACACACAACATTTGAGCATCAAAGATTTGCGGAATTGCTCAGAGAATGTCATCACCGTTGGTTAATAACTTACGATGATTCACCTCAAATCAGAGAAAATTTCCCCGACTCTCATCTGTGGGAGTGGGAATTGCAGTATGGCATGAATAACTACAAACAAGGTAGTGCAGCGAAAGGTAAAGAATTATTCATTAGCAATTTTGCTAAAAATCATCAACAGTTAAATCTAGAACTTTAATTGTAATCCCATCAAAATACTTTTCTTTCTTCCAAATGAGCATTAATTTCCTCTTTTGTTCGCCACACTTGTAATTTCAGTTCGTAGGCATCCCAGCCATCATGAGTGTTAACGGTGTGAGTCCAACCTAAATTATCATTGAAGGCGATCGCTAACACGGGAATACCTACCAGTCGCCAGTCTAGAGAATAATCAAATTTAGTTTTTGTAGCAATAAACATTGTATTCATTTGTAAAAAAAATTCTCAAAATTCTTCAACGCAGAAGAATTTTTTCATCATGAAGCTACAATGGTCAAATAATTTTGGAATTTTCAATTATTTAAACACGCCGTATGCGACTAATGGGGATACACATTGGTGTAAGAGCAACTGGGTCTGTAACAATCTGGGAATCTAAGCCAAATACTTCTTGCACAGTGCTTTTACTCATCACTTCTGCTGGCGGACCATAACTATAAACGCTACCCTGCTTTACCGCCACCAAATAATCTGCATAACGACAAGCCTGATTTAAATCATGTAACACCATCACTAAAGTTGTACCATGATTTTGGTTTAATTCCCATAGCAAATCTAAAACTTCAATTTGATATGCTAAATCTAAAAAAGTAGTCGGTTCATCTAATAGTAATATATCCGTATTCTGAGCTAGTGCCATCGCAATCCAAGCCCGTTGTCGCTGTCCACCAGAAAGAGTATCTAACTCACGTTCACTTAGTTCCTTCATTCTAGTGGTTTCTAAGGCTATCTCGACAAATCGTTCATCTTCTTTAGTCCATTGCTGCATCCAATTTTGATAAGGAAACCTGCCACAAGCCACTAAATCTCGTACAGTTAAACCTTCTGGTGCAACTGGTCCTTGAGCCAGAATGCCTAATTTTTTCGCTACCTCTTTTGTTGATAACTTAAACAAATCTGCTGTATCTAAACAAACTGTACCTCCATGAGGTTTCAATAACCTAGCCAAACCCCGCAAAAGTGTAGATTTTCCGCAACCATTAGCACCAACCAAGGCAGTAATTTTTCCTTTTGGGATAGTCAAATCTAAATTTTTGACTATGGTAATGCCATCGTAACCGAGAGTTAAATTGTTAGCTGTTAGTTGATAATCAACCTGAGTATCTAATGTCATTTTTTCCGGGTTTGCACTAATAGATATATAAAATAAGGAGCGCCAATTACAGCAGTCACAATTCCACAAGGAAGTTCCACAGGAGCGAAAATAATTCTTCCCAATAAATCAGCAACCACTACAATCATTGCGCCCCATATCGCTGATACGGGAATTAAACCTTGATGATTACCACCGACTAACTGACGGGCAATATGGGGAGAAATTAATCCGACAAAACCAATGCTTCCAGCAGTGGCGACTGCTGCACCAGAAAGTGCGGCACTAATTAATATTAAAAAACTCCGTTGCCACTCTACTCGACTACCTAAACCTTTTGCTAGTTCATCCCCCAAAGCTAAAGCGTTTAATTGTGGTGCGCTGGCTAAAGCTAAAGGTATAAATACTATCAACCAAGGTAATAAAGCTACTAGCTGTTCCCAACTGCGGCCATAAATACTACCAGCTAGCCAAACTAAGGCTTGACTAACATTGTTAATCTCGCCAAATGTCACCAATAGGCTAGTAAAAGCACCAGTAACAGCAGAAATTCCCACACCAATTAAAATCAGGCGAATGGGATGAGTACCACTATCCCACGCTAGTAGGTAAATCAGCACAGCAGCAGCTAAAGCACCACCAAAGGCGGCTAGAGGCAAACTTCCCGTGGGTAAGTTGGGAAACAGCACAATTAAGGACACAGCAGCTAGTCCAGCACCTGCATTAATCCCAATAATACCTGGGGCTGCTAAAGGATTTCTGGTGATACCTTGCATAATTGTGCCGGAAATTCCTAAAGCCATACCCACAAGTGCAGCTGTTAAAGTTCTTGGTAATCTTAGAGTCTTGATCACAAAAGCATATTCAGGGTTTCCTGTATCTATGCCCAAAACTGTTTGAATTACGGCTAGGGGTGGTGTGGGATATTCGCCGATGGAAGTGCTAATTACCATTGTTACCACAGTAATGATCACTAGGATGAGTAAAACAATGGGAACACGTTTTTGCAGGCGGAAAGAAATCGGAAATATTTTAGAACGGAAAATTAAGCTGTTATTCCTCATTTTTTGATTTTATTTTTCGCTAAATAAATGAAGAATGGCGCACCCAGTAAGGCTGTCATAATCCCTACGGGTATTTCTTGGGGTCGAATGACCAATCTGGCAAAGATATCTGAACTTAACAGGAGAATTGAGCCGAAAAGGGCGCTGTAAGGTAAAATCCATCGGTAATCTACTCCAACGAAGAAGCGAACCATGTGGGGAACAATTAAACCAATAAATCCAATCCCACCAGCAACTGCTACTGCACTACCTTGAAGGAGAAAAACGCTGATGGCGGCGGTAATTTTTATCCATAAGGTTTTTTGACCTAATCCTTGGGCGATATCTTCTCCCAGGCTGAGAATTGTGATTTGTCTTCCCAGGAGGAATGCCAAGATTAAGCCAATACAAATATAAGGCAACACTTGAGTAATGATACTGGTATCGGCACTGGCTAAGGAACCTGCTAACCAAAAGCGAATTTCTTCTAATGTGCGTTGACTGACAATTAAGACGGTGGTGATTAGTGAAGCAAGTAAGGCGCTAATAGCTGCACCAGCAATAGTGATATTAAGTGGCGTTATGCCACTGCGACCCAGGGAAGCTAAAAAATAAACGCTGATAGCGGTTATTCCCGCACCTGCGAAGGCATACCAAATATAAACACTGGGTGCAGATGTACCAAAGATAAAGATAGCGATGACCACAGCGAAGGATGCACCGGCGTTAATTCCTAAAATGCCTGGGTCGGCTAAGGGGTTGCGGGTTATACCTTGCATGAGTGCGCCAGATACAGAAATTGCTGCACCTACGATCACAGCGAGGAGCGATCGCGGTAGTCTGACTGTACGAATAATTAAATGGTCTTTAGAGCCATCAAAGTCAATCAAGGCTGTATAAACTGTATGCCAGGAGATATCTGCTGCGCCGAGAGTAACGCTAAAAAGTAGGGATATAAGGAGAATTAGTAGTCCTATAACTAAACCCGCGACGGGTAAAGTTAGGGACTGTAAAAATCCTTTGTTGAAAGAGGAAGTTAATTTACTCATTATCAATCTGATATTTCTTCTCAAGAGAGTTTAAATTAGTTGATAATTATTTCAAGTGTATATAAGACTAAATAGCATAAATTCTTATTTATTTAAATAGGGATTGCTGAAGAAATGGCAACAGGTGGTAATTTATGGATGACCAGGGCAAAGGTGCAAGGAAAAGGGTTAAAATACGTAAAAACTCTTATACTAAGATGCCTATTTATGTATCTAAAAGCGCCAGAACAGGAAACTGCATCAGAAAAGTTTGAACTATCCTTCCAGGGAAATGTAGCGTCAGAGAGCGGTTTCGACACCCATATTTATAGGTGTAAGATGTGAGCGCCCCAGGAGGGGAAGTCAAAAGTCAAAAGTATTAAATTCCCTCGCAACGAATGAAACAAACACATTTTTTTGTTTGGCTAAAAGCCCTGCTATATAAGGGTTATAAAATGTGTTAGTTAGAAGTTAAGGCAAATATTTAAATAGGTCATCTAAGACTCGATTAGCTGCAATAATTCCCCATCCAGCAACCCATGTATCACCTGTAACTGGATAAACCCGATCTTGTTGAACGGCTTGTAAGCGCGACCAGAGAGGATGATTGGCGAATTGCTTTAACCTTGATTCATTGTGTCCTCCGAGAATTAAGAAAATAACATCACCACCGATTTGAGGAATTAATTCCAAAGAAATGTTTTCGTGATTTTTATCTTTATCTTCATATCGAGGACGAGGTAAACCGATTTCTTTGAGGATTGAGCCACTAAAAGAACGGTGCATATACAGACGAGTATAATTAGCCCAAAAATTAACTAAAGATACTTTAGTTTGGGAAAGGTTTTCTCCCATTTTTTGACGCAGACTTTCTATTCTTTGCTGATAGTCTTGCAATATTTTCTCAGCTTTTGCTGTTTCTCCTAGTGCTTCTGCATATTTTTTTAACCAATCTTGCCATGCACTGTTTTCATCTGCTAATACTGTTGGAGCAATTTGGGATAGTTGCTCATACAATTCAGCATCCCAAGAAAAACCTAAAATCAAGTCTGGTTTGAGATATAAAATCTTTTCTATATTGGGTTGACCATTAGTACCAATTTTTTCAATTCCTGATGTTAAATCATCTAAATAGTTGAGAAATTGATGATCACCTAATGTTGTCGATGCTATTGGTTTTACCCCTAAAGCTAAAACATTATCTAATCCACCTAATACAACTACTCGTTGTGGATGTAAAGGTATTTTGGTTTCACCCATAGCGTGTTTGACTACTCGCATTTCTGAAGTTAAATCTACAGAAGTTGGGATGACATTTTGCGGTGTACTCATTCCACAGCCGATAATTATTAACGCTGTGAAAATGCTGAATAAAACTAACTTAATTTGACGATAATAAACTAGGGAATGCACGAGGGTAAACACCCTGATTAAGAGATTATCTTTAATTGACATTTTCTTGACTATAGCGATGATTACCCAAGTAAATATGGTTTTACTAGTGATTAGACTGTGATTAATGATGGTTTAATTTCCACAAGTTCTGTAATTACAACTTGAGGAAATTTGCTTAATTCATTGTTATTGCATATTCCTCGAAAAATCAAACTTTTACTTTCATCTTCAATCACATTACATCTGTAACGGTTAACCATACCATCAGGTGTTGTGAAGGTTATTTCTACTTTATTAAAAGTTTCATCTTCGTTTTCCTCAATTACATGACCTTGAACTTGGTAATTAAACCAATCCCAATCATTCCTAACAAAAAGCCATAATCAAATAGGAGTCCTATATATATTTATTTCAGAAAAAGGCGGGCAGGATGCTCGCCCCACAATATTACTAAACCCGCCCCTACCACTTCTGAATGTATTTCATTTATTACCAAGTAATCCGATATCCAAAGCTTAAGGTTCTACCTTTACCAGCATAATTAGCACTATCAAAGAAAGGTGAAAAATATTGTGAGTAAACCGGGAAATATTGGTTATTAAATAGGTTTTGAATACCTATTTGTAATTCTCCTTCACCTATTTTGATGCTGCTGAGGTAATCTACTGTCACGTAGCTGCTAATTTTGCCATCTTCTACTCCATCTTCAAAACCGCGATCGCGATTACCAGAATAAAGTAATTGTAATCGGTTGCGCCAACCTTCGAGAGTTTGGTTTTCTATGTAAGCAGTCAATTTGAAAGGTGGAACTGTAATACTATTGAGTGCTACATACTCTCCATCATTATCTTCATCATTTTCACCTTCCGTCCAAGTCGCTGTACCACCCAAATTCCAACCTTCAGAAGGCTGGACATCAACAGCAGCTTCTATACCGTAAACTTTTTGGGGAGCGCGAACAGTTTCTAGGAAATCAGTGTTAGCGTTAAATGAAATAGCCGAACCTAAGTCAGAATAGTTGTAAAAACCAGCAAGGGATGCTTGGAGATTATCCCATTGACCACGAACCCCAATTTCATAGTTGTCTACTTTCTGTGGTTCTGTTAATTGCAAAGAATCCAAAATATTAACTACACCTCCAGGGGGTCTGCGGAAGACACGACCCAAATCGGGAACGGAAAACCCTTGAGCAAAGTTACCAAAAACACTAACTTCTGGCGTAAATTTGTAGACAATTCCAGTATTAAACACTGTAGAATCAAAACTGCGATCGCCTCCTTGAATATCCCGACGGGGAGATTCCGCAGTGGTGTAATCTTCCAAACTCACATCTATATTCACATAACGCAAACCACCGCTTAACCGCAGATTATCACTAACCTCCCATTGCAACTGACCAAATACACCCAATTCGCTAAAGTCATATTCTGGGACAAAAACACGCTCGTCAATTTTGCGAAAGACTCGACCCCCTGATGCATCCAATTCATCACCATCAAAAATATTAAACTTTTGAGAACTTTGCTCATTCTGATAGTCAACACCCCAAAGTAAACTCACGGTTTGTTCAGAATTGAAGGGGGTTTCAACTTGCAATCGTCCTCCCAACTGTTCCGATTCTCCTTCTGACTGAGTGATTGCATCTAATCTTCCCCCTCGGTTATCACTAGGAAGTCCCCCACCAAAACCATAATTACGATAGTAAGCTTGAGCCTGAAGTTTACTATTTAAAATGTTGTCATTAGTGTAATTTAAGCTCAATAAGGTATTGTTGATAAAGCTCCCATAATCAGCACCAATGACAGTTGTTCCTTCTGGTATCTGCAAAACGCGAGATTTTTGAATTCCGGGAATGTCATCAATTGCTTCATCCGATTCAAAATTAGTATCTTGTTTTTGATTAAAATGATTAAAGGTAAATTGCAGACGTTGTTCTGGCGATAATTCTACCCCTATCTTAGCCAAAGCATTTATTTTTCTGCTGTCTTCATCACCTGAAAAATTAGCAATGCGATCGCCTTGTGCATCATAAAAACCCGCAGTTGTAACCAGAGAAAAACCCACCGTATAGTCAAATATGCCTTCTGTCCCAGATATTTGGTGAGATAGATTATAGCCAAAACTATCTTCGGAACGAGTCAAAGAAGTATCCAAACCAATGTTTGTTGTGGAAGTTAATCTTTGACCGCTTGGCCTCTTAGTAATAATATTGACAACCCCACCAGTAGCTTGACCACCATAAATCGCATTCGGACCGCGAACCACCTCAATTCGTTCAATCGCACTGGGATCGATGGTTGTCAGTGCGGCGGGAATTGATTGCAAGTTAGCATTTTGGGGAACACCGTCAATTAAGACGGAAATATTGCGGCCTCGTAAAGTTTGCCCAAATGTATTACTACGATTAGTTGGTGAACCAAAGCCAGGAACAGTTTTCGCCAGAATATCAGCTAAATTGGTACTTAATTTAGATTGCTGCTCAATCTGGTCACGAGTAATTACCGTTACAGAACGCGCGATATTTACGACATCTTCTTCAGTACGAGTTGCCGTCACGACCAATTCTATCCCCTCATCCTCCGGTAATGGTGGTTCGCTCGCTATCTGCTCAGGTTCGGGTGGCTGAAATTCTGTATTTGCTTGGGGTGGTTGAGGTGATATTGTTGATGCAGCTTCAAAAATCAAACCCTCGTTACTATCAAACAACTGAACAGTTGGTAATCCCGACTCTCCTATCAGCGTCACGCGAATAGTATTCTGATCCTGATTAGTTACTTGTAAGAGCGTAATTCCTGCTGTTGGGTTATCTTGACTAAATGTTGTTTGACCATTAGAGAGTTGTAATTGAGCATTACGAATCTCACTAATGTATGTATTACCTTCACTTTTGGCTGATACTTGCAGCTGCTCACCTTTGGAAGTCTCTAAAATAAACTCCACACCCTTATCTGTGCGGTTTACTTTTACACTAGTAATTAGTATGACTGCTTGTTCTGTGGACTGTACTAGCTTTTGAGAACCAGTCAATGGCACCTTGATCTTTGAGTGTTGTATCTTTTGAGAATTTATACTTGTGTCACTGGTATCAAAAGGCTGTAATTCTATCTTTTGTTTCTCCTTACTAAAGACAGGAGTTGTTAACAGCAAAGAAAAAGCACCTGTCAACAACAGGGTTTGAAATAACCGATCTTGTTTCATTCTGCTCCTCACACCCAAGGCTTACGCTTAACTTATACTGGTTATTCCAGTAAACTATTAGCACTAATTTTCAATATGATATTAGATCAAAGTTCAAATTATTACAATCATTTGTCATTAACTAGTGACTTGCATCGCAACTGAGGTAACAGGTTATCTCACCAAGATTCAGTCATTGAAATTCAAGCCCCAAGCCAATCCTAGCGGAAATCTTATCAGCCCCTAGTATTGATTTCCAGAGAATCAAAACCATCAGCAGACTGGTTCCGTTTCGGCTTAAATCCTGACCAAACAAAGGTTTTAAGTAAAAATAGTAATTCTGTTCACTAACTTTCAAGTTTGAGAACTGGGTATTAATAAAAATATCATTGTTCTACAGACATTTTGCTAATTTCTTTTAATAAAAATAAAAATAATAGCTATGTCACTAATTGATAATATAAACTGATGTATCAGTAGTTGCAAATGACTTGTAATTGAAGTAAAGCAAGAATTATTGAAAGTAATTTGCATTAAATACCTTTGGTGTTAGAAATTTGGATATTGAAGTAAGGTAACAACTATTGAGAGTAATCGCACGGGTGCGATTACTCTCAATTACAAGTATTAAATTTAACGGGGGAACGGGCATTACTACTATATCCACCAGGGCTAGATTATCTAACTGCCCTTAGACACCTGAATCCCAACTTTCATATTAATCCCCTGACTATTTTGGATAGTCAGGGGATAGTCAAAAGAGCTTAAATAACAAGTTCAGCCCCCTACAACTATTGATGACTAGGAGGTGAAACACTTATACACTAAGCTTTATTAAATGGCTCAGGTCAGATTTGAACTGACGACCCCAGGCTTATGAGTCCCGTACTCTAACCAACTGAGCTACTGAGCCTTACGTTTCATACTTTCTGATCATAGCATATAGGTTTTGGTATGGCTAGTATTTTGAGAAATTAATTTTTTCAGAGGGGGATGAGGGGTTTTTTGTCACGCAGAGGCGCACCAGGCGCACAGAGGAAGAGAAGAAAAGAGGAGTTCATCCCGCAATATGCATTTTAAATTCCTCTTTCCACCCTTTCCACCTTTCCACCTTTGCGCCTAACGCACTTCGTGCTTCGCTTCGCTGGTGCGCCTTTGCGTGTTAGCGTAGCGGGGCGTAGCCCAACTAACTCTTATTTCCTCCCCGTTGAATACTGCTTTAACACCTGCTGCAAATATTGTCCAGTATAAGAACGGGGATTTTTTGCAACTTCCTCCGGTGTACCCACAGCAATGATTTCTCCCCCTTTATCGCCACCTTCGGGACCTAAATCAATTACCCAATCAGCGCAACGAATCACGTCTAAATTGTGTTCAATGACTAAAATTGAATTACCTTTATCTACTAATCTTTGCAAGACATCCAACAATTTATGGACATCATAAAAAGATAAGCCTGTGGTTGGTTCATCTATTAAATAAAGTGTCTTACCTGTCGCCCGGCGAGATAGTTCTGTGGCTAATTTCACCCGTTGCGCTTCACCACCAGATAAGGTAGTTGCAGGTTGTCCCAGTTTGACGTAACCTAAACCAACATCATATAAAGTTTGCAACCGAGTTACGGCTTTAGGAATGTTTTGGAAAAATTCTAAACTTTCCTCAACCGTCATATTCAGAACATCAGAAATTGATTTATCTTTGTATTTCACTTGCAAAGTTTCCCGGTTATATCTCGCACCTTTGCAAACTTCACACTGGACATAAACATCGGGGAGAAAATTCATTTCAATGACATTTACACCCTGTCCGCTACAAGCTTCACAACGTCCACCTTTAACATTGAAGGAAAATTGTCCGGGTTTATATCCCCTAGCTTTCGCTTCGACTGTTTGGGAAAATACATCCCGAATTGCATCGAAAATACCTGTATATGTTGCAGGATTAGAACGTGGTGTACGTCCTATAGGCGATTGGTCGATAACAATGGCTTTATCAACTGCATTTAATCCCTGAATTTCCTGTAAGTGTCTCGGTAAGGGAATTTTTTTGGTTAAATGATGTTGTAATGAGGGATAAAGTAATTCGTTAATTAAGGTAGATTTACCAGAACCAGAAACACCAGTTACGGCGACAAGTTTACCTAAAGGAATTTCGACATCGATATTTCTTAAATTATTGCGATGGGCGTTTTTAATGACTAAACTGCGCCCGTTTCCTTTTCTCCGTTCCTGTGGAGTGGTAATTACTCTTCTTCCTGATAAATAAGCCCCTGTTAAAGAATCTTCTGCTGCTAATAAAGTTTCTAAATCACCTTGAGAAACAATATTTCCGCCGTGGATTCCTGCACCGGGTCCAATATCAACGATATAATTGGCTGCACGGATGGTTTCTTCATCATGCTCAACGACTATTAAAGTATTACCTAAATCGCGTAATTTAGTTAAAGTTTTGAGTAACCTTCCATTATCTCGTTGATGCAAACCAATACTGGGTTCGTCTAAAACGTAAAGCACTCCTGTTAAACCAGAACCAATTTGCGTTGCTAACCGAATTCGTTGGGCTTCTCCACCAGAAAGAGTCATGGCGGGACGATCTAAGGTAAGATAATCTAAACCAACATCTAACAAAAATTGCAATCTAGCTTTGATTTCTCTTAAAACTAAATCAGCAATTTGAATTTGCCGATCGCCCAATTCTAACAAATCAATTCTTTCCCGACAATCTTGAATCGAAACCCCAGTTAAATCTAAAATTCCATATTGTCCCAACCGTACAGCCAAAGCTTCCGGTTTTAACCGTTTCCCTCCACAAACCTCACAAGGTTGATCAACTAAATATTGCTCTAACTTCTGTTTAACTAACTCCGTTCCACCCTCATATTGACGTTGCAAAATCGGAATCACACCCTTAAAACTCTGTGTCCTCTGCGCCTCTGCGGTTCGTTTTTCCTTCTCCCCATACATCACAGTATGCTGCTGTTCTACTGTTAGCTGATTCCACTTAGCTTGTAACTCAAACCCAGTAGACTGTCCCACACTATAAAGCAATTCCAAATAATAAGAATTATCTTTTTCCGACCAAGGAGCGATCGCCGCGTAAATTGGTGCGTCCGGGTCTGGTACAATCAAATCAGGCGTAAATGTCTTTAAAGTCCCAATTCCGTGACAATGGGGACAAGCACCATAAGGCGAGTTAAAAGAAAACAGGCGCGGTGATAACTCTTCCATCACCGCCCCATGTACCGGACAAGCAAAGTTTTCCGAAAATACTAATTCTTCTTCTGTATCTTCGCCGCTATCAGATGTCACACTCACAAGAATGGTAGCAATACCACCAGACTGTTTTAAGCACGTAGACAAAGAATCAACCAAACGCTCTTGAATACCAGCTTTTTTCACCAAGCGGTCGATAACAACTTCTATAGTATGGGTAATATTTTTATCTAATTCAATCGAGTCAGAAAGTTCCCGCACTTCTCCATCTACACGCACCCGCACGAAACCCTGAGAAGCGAGACTTGATATCAGCTTGCGGTGAGTCCCTTTTTTACCTCTGACAACAGGCGCAAGAATTTGGAATTTAGTTCTGTCTGGTAAATCGGAGATGCGATCGCACATTTCGTCAATGGTCTGGGGTGCTATCGAGCGATCGCATATCGGACAATGGGGTTCACCAGCGCGACCAAACAATAGTCGCAGATAGTCGTAAATTTCCGTTACCGTCCCCACCGTCGAACGGGGGTTATGGGAAGTAGACTTTTGATCGATGGAAATCGCCGGACTTAAGCCTTCAATGGCTTCTACATCCGGTTTGTCTAATTGACCTAAAAATTGCCGAGCGTAGGCGCTGAGGGACTCTACATAACGCCGTTGCCCTTCTGCGAAAATGGTATCAAAGGCTAAAGAAGATTTACCCGAACCAGAAACGCCAGTAAAAACAATCAGGCGATCGCGCGGTAATTCCAAATCAATATTTTTCAGATTATGCTGCCTAGCACCCCGAATGCGAATGGTATTCTGGCTATGATGGTGAGATAAGGATCGGGCGAGCTTGTGATCTGACATATCGGCTTAGTGATACCTAAGAGGCGACTGGAAACAATCCTTCATAATACTATCTTTAATCCGGTTCTCGTAGAACAATTGTACTGTTTCATGTAGTGATTTCTTCACAGCATTTTTTTAAGCTATTTGTGATATTTTTTACAGCCGACACAATTGCAGATGTGCCAGCTAGTATGGTAATTTTACACCCGTAGGTAAAGACATAGAATTGCGTGTAAATGGCCTCTTGGCAGATCCGACTTGAATTGGGAGAACAGAAACCAATGACAAGACTAACTTAGTAATGCAGACATGGTATGGTGTCTCCCTCAAAGAAGGGCGCTGAATCTAGAACTGTTTTTTGAGAGTGTAAACCCCCGAATCAGAGGCGCGATGCTATTAAACATCGACTGAACTCAAATATCCGTCTGAAAAAAACTTTGTAGGAATCGCTATATTAATCCAGTAGCCACATTGGTGACGTGATATTTTTTGCCAAAAGATATTAAATGAAACTTAAAATTAAGGTGAAAACTTGTTCAATAGGATACTAAATTTGTTAGCCTTTCATGGAGATATAGCAAAACTCAAAAGTGAAATGCTTGCTGTGAATTGGTTTGGGAATTTTGTCATGTCTTAACCACCCTGGCGGTTGCTGTATCATAGGCATTACTCAATTAGTTATTTTCAATTGAATCAATAATTATGCCTAATATTTCCGCAAAACCTGGAAAAATTAGTCATTAGTCAGATGAAATGCTGACCACAAACAACTAAACTGGCATACTGACGACCTAATCAAAATAATTTTGGCATCGAGGCTAATATGACTTTAGTAAGTACCCCACAAACAAAGCCTTTAGCAGATGAAGAACTGCATAAAATAAACGCTTACTGGCGTGCGGCTAACTATCTTTCAGTTGGGCAAATATATCTATTCGACAATCCCCTGCTACGAGAACCTTTAAAAAAGGAACACGTCAAACCCCGACTTTTGGGACATTGGGGAACAACACCGGGGCTGAACTTTATTTATGTTCATCTCAACCGAGTCATTAAAAAGTATGACCTCAACACAATATACATTGCTGGCCCCGGTCATGGCGGCCCCGGACTGGTAGCCAATACCTACCTAGAAGGAACTTACAGCGAATACTATCCCAACATTTCCCAGGATACTGAGGGAATGAAAAAACTCTTCAAACAGTTTTCTTTTCCTGGTGGTATTCCGAGCCATGTAGCACCAGAAACCCCTGGTTCAATTCATGAAGGTGGTGAACTGGGTTATGCACTTGTTCATGCTTATGGTGCGGCTTTTGATAACCCCGACTTAATTGTGGCGGCTGTTGTAGGCGACGGTGAAGCGGAAACAGGGGCTTTAGCGACAAGTTGGCATTCTAACAAATTTCTCAATCCTGTCCATGATGGTGCAGTGCTGCCGATATTACACCTGAATGGCTATAAAATTGCTAACCCCACCTTACTCGCAAGGTTGAGTTATGAGGAATTGGAAAATCTATTTTTAGGTTATGGTTACAAACCTTATTTTGTCGAAGGTGTTGAACCCGCAGATGTTCACCAGCAAATGGCCGCAACTTTAGATATTGCGATCGCCGAAATTCAAAACATCCAAAGAGAAGCCCGTGTACATGGTTTCAGCCAGCGTCCCCAGTGGCCGATGATTATCCTCAGAACCCCCAAAGGTTGGACAGGCCCCAAGGAAGTTAATGGCAAAAAAACCGAAGGTTACTGGCGATCGCATCAAGTACCATTTGGTAACGTCACCAGCAACCCAGAACACCTGAAATTACTCGAAGAATGGATGAAGAGTTACAAACCAGAAGAACTCTTCGATGCTAACGGAACACTCATTCCCGAACTCGCAGAACTAGCGCCCGCAGGACATCGACGCATGGGCGACAATCCCCACACCAACGGCGGTATGCTGCTGCGGGACCTAAAAATGCCTGATTTCCCAGACTATGCAGTTGATGTTACCCACCCAGGGACAACTTACGCCGAAGCTACCAAAGTGATGGGACAGCTTCTGCGGGATGTCATGAAACTCAACGAAGAAAGCAGCAACTTTCGCATCTTTGGCCCTGACGAAACAGCATCAAATCGCCTCGGTGCTGTGCTGGAAGTCACAGACCGGACTTGGGTAGCCGACATCCTCCCAGAAGACGAAAATCTTTCCCCCAATGGTCGGGTGATGGAAGTCCTCAGTGAAACCAATTGTCAAGGCTGGTTAGAAGGCTACCTACTTACAGGTCGTCATGGGTTTTTCTCCTGCTATGAAGCCTTTATCCACATCATTGACTCGATGTTCAACCAGCACGCCAAATGGCTGAAAACCACCAATGATATCCCTTGGCGGCGACCCATTGCTTCTCTCAACTACTTACTAACTTCTCACGTTTGGCGACAAGACCACAACGGTTTCTCTCACCAAGACCCTGGTTTTATCGACCATGTACTCAACAAAAAAGCCGAGATTATTCGCGTCTATCTACCACCCGATGCTAATACTTTGCTATCAGTCACAGACCATTGCTTGAGAAGTCGTCACTATGTAAATGTCATCGTTGCAGGTAAGCAGCCATCATTACAATACCTAGATATGGATGCCGCAATCAAGCACTGCACCAAAGGACTGAGTATTTGGGAATGGGCTAGTAACGATAAAGGTAGCGAACCCGATGTAGTCATGGCTTGTGCTGGGGACGTTCCCACCTTAGAAACCTTAGCCGCCGTGGATATTCTCCGCCAGCACTTCCCAGAATTAAAGGTGCGGGTAGTGAACATCGTCAACTTGATGAAACTACAGCCCCAAAGTGAGCATCCCCACGGTTTAAGCAATAAAGAGTTTGATACAATTTTTACCACAGATAAACCGATCATCTTTGCTTTTCATGGTTATCCCTGGCTGATTCATCGCCTGACTTATCGCCACACCAACCACAAGAACTTGCACGTCCGTGGTTATAAGGAAGAAGGAACTACCACTACCCCCTTTGATATGGTAGTGCTGAACGATCTTGATCGCTTTCACCTCGTAATGGACGTAATTGACCGCGTACCACAACTAGGTTCTAAAGCCGCTTATGTGAAACAGATGTTACAAGATAAGCTGATTGAACATAAGCACTATATTCAGCAACACGGTGAAGATATGCCGGAAATTCGCGATTGGAAATGGTCTTATTAATGGCTGACATCAAACCATTTTTAGGATTTCATTAATTTTTTAACTTAGCAAATCAGATCCCCGACTTCTTGAAGAAGTTGGGGATCTTTGTGTTTATAAATCGGAGATCAAATTTTTTTGGTTGTTGTTAGTGCTGAACTAAATCACGCTGTTGTCTTGTATAATGACTTACACAAAATAGTAAGTTTTAATTATATTAAGGTTTGCCTGTATGGGATTTGCGGAAGATATTACTAAATTATCTAAACAGATACGTAAGCGAATAGACAATGTTTTTGGTGAAGAAGCCACTAAAATGGCATTAATTGTCCCTTTTTTGAGCGCCCTTGGTTACGATGTTCATGACCCTAGTGAAGTTATACCAGAATATATCGCAGATTTTGCCATCAAAAAAGCCGGACAGTTTGAAAAGGTAGATTATGCTTTAGCTATAAATGGTTCTATAGTCATGTTCGTAGAGGCTAAAGCCTGTGGTGAAAAAGCTGAAGCACATGATGGGCAATTAAGTCGTTATTTCAATGGGTTGCTAACCACAAAAGTTGCTATCGTTACTAACGGAATCGATTATCGGTTCTTTACAGATTTACGTCATAAAAATGTCATGGATAAGGAGCCATTTTTCATTTTTAATATTCTTGAGTATCAAACTAAAGACATTGAAAATCTCCAGTTTTTTCACCGCAATATCTTTGATATTGCAGCTATTAGTCATCATGCTGAAGAAATGATCTATGTAAAAGCTATAACTCAACTTATTGGGAATGTCTTACGTTCTCCCTCCGAAGGATTTGTGCGTTTTTTAGTGAGTGAATTGGGTACGGTAGCCCCTGGTTATGAAATTCCCGGTCGAATTACTGCTAAGGTGATTGAAAAATTTCAACCTATTATTAAAAAATCTATTCAAGGTAGTTTAGGAGAATTAAGGACTTGTTCCCTCAATCAAGAAATGGTAAAGTCCGGGGAATATATTAATTTTTATCAGTCTGATCAACCAAATATTGAAGCTGAAGAATTAGCAGCTTTTGCTAAAATACAAACAATTATCAAAAAATCTAAAAGCTATAAATTTGAACTTCAGTATAGAGAAACAGCAAATTATTTCGTAATTAACATTGGTAAAGTCACATGGTGGTTTTTACGATTGTATTTATCTTCAACAAAGAAGAGTTTTATTGCTCGCATAAGTATAGATGAAGTGAAAAGTTTAGCGTCAGGTTTCCTAGTGCAAGAAGTCACAGCAACTACAGGGGAAGCATGGTCAAAAATCACCATTTCTTCGATTGATGATTTAGATAGACTAGCAAGGGTGATTATTCGGTCTTATGAACTAGAAGCTGCTAAACATTAAATCACAAAGTTAGACGGGTCTTGATCTCGTCGATGCTGAGTGGGAATGGGGGCTGGCTGTCCATTACCTGCAAGGGCTGCGGTTTTCTCCAGGGATTCCCGCAATCGCTTGGCTGCGTAGATGGACATATCTCGTGGTACATTAATGCGATCGCGCAAATATCGTAAAGCAACATCAGATCCCGATGGAGGTACACAGTCTTCACCCGTCATCATGTGTGTTAAAGCACAACGTAGCGCTTGATCAAACAAATTATCATCTAAGGGGTTAACTCGGATAATATTGATGCGATGTTTGATAGTTCGTTGAAGAGCCTCCATGCGGGAGTTTTCGGGTTCTGGATAAGAAACATCCGGTAGTCCAAACCAGGGACCGTTATCCACCCTCGCCTTATTGAGAAGCATCTGGGGTTCGCCGTTTTCCCAACAGCCCCCCATCTGGGGCGGTAAATCATGTGCGTGGGTGTGAAAGTCGCTCTGAGTACCGCAGTAGGTAGGTCGGCTTTCCATTGCCGCAAACCATGCGCTTAAGCGAGGGTTTTCCTCTCGCAGCGAGTAGCCCTTGTAGTAGTAAAGGCTGGCATTCATCCGTTCCAGATATGGCGTAAAAATCACATCAACAATACCGAAGCTATCCAGAAAGTAAGGGCTTGGGGTGCGACTTAGAGCATCCTCAACCTTAGCCACCACTGTGATAAATTGTTCTCGGTTGCGTTGTTCTTGTTGAGAGGAACCTGCTCTAGAACACAGCCACATACACCAAGCTCTAAATAAAAGTCGTTCTAATCGACGTAGAGTCAGCACCTTGGGGTCTTCCATCCCTTGGTTTAATGGAGCAAAAACCTGTTCCAAAGCGAGCAAAATATCATCGCTTTCCTTAATAATTCGTCCATCTAGCTCAATAGCAGGGAGCATTCCTGATGGGACCTTACGTTTGTACCAACTTTCTTTTTCCCCATAGCAGAACATTGTCACTTTTTCGATGCGGTAGGGGATCTGTTTTTCCTCTAGCCATAACCAAACTTTTTGACAGTATGGACACCAGGCGTGGTTATCGCGATACAGCGTTACCCGTACATCAGATTCGGGCTGACCAAACAAGCGTAACCTGGCTCTAGCATTGGTGAGACCATTAACAGTATCTATTTGATAATCCGTGAGGGTTTCTAGTTCTTGCCAGCTTAAGGGTGCGGTAGTCATAGGGGGAGTTGAGTAGGCAATACTTAGGACTTTTCTTGACTCTACAATTTTACCGACTACTTGCCAACATATTTAGTGACACACTCCACACACTTATCTGTTTAAAAATCGCTGACGCATCCGCACCACAAAGGTATTCACCTCTGGTATTTTCAGAAATGAAACAATGATGGCAAATACCGAAATCCCCACGAATCCTGATATACACAACTGCAACAGTTGAATAATTAACCCCTGGGTTCCTAGCAATTGCTGCAAACTGACCAAAGTCCCAAAACTGGCTAACCCAGCGACCACACTACCCCCAGTCAAACCCAAAATTGGCAAACTCCACTCACGCCAAGGTAAACCATTGAGTTTACGGTCAAGTAACCATAACAGCATTAATATCGAACTGCAATTTACGCCTACTGTTGCTAACACAATACCAGTCGCGCCAAAGGGTTTCACCAAAATTGCATCTAGTCCAGCGTTGAGGAAAATGTTAAAAATACTAATGCGAAAAGGTGTCTGTCCATCGCCCAAGGCGTAAAACACCCGTACTAAAACATCACGCCCTAAATAAACAAACATCCCAATTCCGTAAGCAATCAGCAGGGATGAAACCAACTGTGTAGCCTCTTGTTTGAAAGCACCCCGTTCATATACTATCTGCACAATTGGCACGGATAACACGATCATCAGCGCCCCTAAAGGTAGCATCGTCACGGCGGTGAGTAAAATTCCCTGGCGAATCCGTAATTTCAGGTCTGGCCAATGTTCTGGATCAGCCAATTTGGCAAACATTGGTAATAAAGGCAGTAAAATAATATTAGAAATAATTCCTAAAGGAGTCTGTACCAGGAGATTGGCATAGTTAAAACCAGCAGCCGCACCGGGGATCGGACTAGCAAAATATAGGTCGGTGGCGACATTAATGGGCATCATTCCAGAGGAAATTGTCGCCGGTGTCATGATTTTAATAACTTCTTGCACGCCAGGAGATTTAAAATCAAACCGCAGGCGTAATGTACCTAGTCCTAAGCGCCACTGCACAATTAGCTGTACCACCCACTGGAGAATCGCACCGGCTAGGGTTCCCCAAGCTAAGACCATACCACCAATGAAGGCGTATTCTGGCTTGATAATATCTTTACCTAGTTGCCCTGTTAAGATGGCAATCCCAGCAATTACAGTAATACTGGATAATAAGGGACTGATTGAAAGTAACCAATATTGATTAGCGGCGTTGAGAGTGCCAAAACCAATGCCAATTAAACCTGCAAATAAAGCCATTGGGGCCATGATGCGGATTTGTTGAATGGCGATCGCTCTTGTAGTCGGTTCTAAGCCATAACCAACAATATCAATAATTGTATCAGCAAAGAAAATCTGAGCAACCGTCACCAGTAACAGTAATCCACCCACCAGAGTTGTGACTGTTTCTACCAGTGGCGCGCCTTCTTCCCGTGGGCGCTTGGCTAAAACACTAACCACCGCACTGTGTAATGGTCCATTCACACCACCTAGTAAAATTAAGAGAAAACCAGGGATAATATAAGCGTAACTATAAGCAGTCGCCGCAGCACCCACACCAAAAGCAGCTGCGATCGCTTGCTGTCGGACTAAACCAAATACTTTACTAATTAATGTCGCTGCCGCTACAATGCCAGCAATTCCCGCAAAAGAACGAGCGGGTTTCGGATCTTCTTTTGTCACTAATTTTAACTAATTCGTAATTCGTAATTCGTAGACGTTTCAATTCCCAGGTAATGTAATAGCAAAGATGATGGAAACGAACCGCAAAGGCGCAAAGGGCGCAAAGAAAGATGGTGTTACTAGCCCAAAATCTTCCCCCCTGCCCCCTGCTCCCTGCTCCCTGCCCCCCTGCCTCTTTTACCGACATCCCAAGCTATCCCGTGTAGCCACCCCGGTAACTGAATTTATGCCAGCAGCGCGATCGCACATTAAAGCCACTTGATAGCGGTCAATCAAAGCATCCGTAAAATCCGCCCCAGTAATGTCCGCATCAAAAAAACGACTCCGGGTCATAGTCGCTTCCGTAAAAATCGCATTTTTTAAATTTGCCCCATCCATAGTTACACGGTCAACTAAAGCGCCTTCAAGGTTGGCATTTTCCAAATTAGCATTGAGTAAAACACCCTTAGTCAGAATGGCATTTTTTAAATTTGCGCCTTGAAAATTTGCCCCCCGCATTTCCGCCGCCACAAAAGTTCCCCCAGCTAAATCAGTGTTAGAAAAATCACGATTCTGGAGACTAGCATTGCTGTAATTGATGGTATTAATTTGAGCAAAAGCCGGTTGAGGATTGATAATCACCCATAACCCAGCCAAAACCACAATCACAAGCAAACTTAATAATCGCAGTAAAAACTTTTTCATAACTTGACAAACTTTATTGATCATCATTAGCCAATAGTTTAATACCATTTCTTGATCAAGTTGTGCGTTATTAGGCTGATAATCACGACTATATTTATCAGCCAGTAACATGAGTGACTGTCTATGACCAATGACTAATGACCAATGACCAATGACCAATGACTAATGACTAATGACCAATGACTATTTCCAATCTTGACCAATACGAATTGTCAGATCAGATTCTAAATCCCCCGTTGCCGACACGTCAATTTTACCCAAGCCGATGAATTTATGTAGTTCAAGTCCTGTAGCGCGATCGCCTTTTTGGACGAGAATCTGAGTGTCCCTTTGGGTATCAGGCCAAGCCGACACCGCATAAACATTTTTAAACCCTTTTTGTTTGAGATAGTGAATAACTTTTTCTGTTAGCTGAGGTTGATTAGAAGCATTTTGAATAGCAATTTTGAGGTGATGAACTGGACGTAAATCTGCCTTCAAACCAGGTACATCTACCCCAACATAATTATTCAACAGACTCTGTTGTCCATTGAGATTCAGCCAATAACTATTGGGATCTTGACTAAATCGGCTGAAAGTACCAGGCAAAATGGTCATTTGGAAATTATCCCGTTCCAGGTTCACCGAATAATTTACTAAAGCCATCATTTCTTCTATTTTGAGATTTGTGTCAAAATATTTCCGCATCAGGCGAGTTAATTGCGGTAATCTGGGTAACACAGTCGGACTATTAAGACGTTGGAGTAACGCTTTCATGAGGGATTGCTGTCGTTGTACCCTTGGTAGATCCCCTAGTCCTGGCTCACGGAAGCGGGCAAACTTTTCTGCTTGTTCACCGTCAAGAGTTTGCCAACCACTGACCAAATTAATCGATAACTGACGACTGGTGTCTTGAGATTGCATTTCTTGGGGTACAAAAACATCAACCCCACCCAATTGATCAACTAACTGCCTTAAACCACTCGTAGAAATCCGGATATAGCGATGAATAGGGGCATTGTTTAAAGTCCGGCTAACTACCCGTGCAGCCAAAACTGGGCCGCCTTGAGCATTAGCATCAGATACCTTGGTTAATCCCTTTTCGGGGATAGCAATCATCGTATCCCTGGGGATTGACAGTACCCGCATAGTTTTATTACTGGGGTTGAGCCTGACCAGCAGCATGGTATCACTGGTTCCAGCAAAACTTTCCGGTGAGCCATCAACAGTACCTTGAATGGGATCAACTCCCATAATCAAAATATTCATGGGTCGTGATAGTTTATACTGGGAGATATTACCCCATAATTCCCCCGGCAATGGAACTTTCTGCTCATCTTTGCCAGAAAATCCTAATTCTTCATCTGTTCGCTCCAGATTGCTCCACAGTGGAGTCCACAGCGCCACAGTCGAAACCAGCAAACCAGAAAATACTATGCTCAGGACTACTGTCAATATCCACAGTAGCCATCGAGGCATGGTCAAGCCTAACCTATCGTAAAGCTCGTTGGGAATTGCACCCACAGACTCAACAACACTACGGGAAATAGTTCCTGGCTCATGAGGTACTATCTCCATACTTGATGATGGCTGTTGAATGCCTAGCTCATTTTCAGCCCACGGTATTTGTTGAGGTTTTTCCTCTAGTTCTAACTCTGGTACTTCTTGAGACGGCACCTGATTTTCTGACCATTGAAATTGTTTAATCACAAATTATCTCCCCACTCAACCACTCCCTAAAGGTATGTTAATCGCAGCCACAAATCTTGCCAGTGCAAAAGCTCACTGTACACTGATAGTTATCTGAGCTAAGTCTGTATGACAACATGAGTAATTTACTGTTCCCTGTAATTCTTGCCGGTGGCAAAGGTGAGCGTTTTTGGCCCCTGAGTCGCAAAGACCGACCCAAACAATTTTTAAGTCTTGATGGTAGCTCTAGAAGTCTATTACAAGCAACTGCCGATAGACTTATCACAGTTGCAAGCGGTTGGAATAACCTCTGGGTCATTACTTCTAGTCAGATAGCCGCAGGTGTGAGACAACAACTACCTGAACTGCCATCTCAAAATTTATTAATTGAGTCACAAGGGCGAGACACTGCCGCAGCTGTTGCTTGGGCAAGTTTGGAAATTAAGAAGCGTTACACAGAAGACGCTATCATCGGCTTTTTTCCCTCTGACCACTGGATAGCTGACCAAGAAGCGTTTCAACGCACCTTAGATGCTGCTACCCAGTTAGCGGCAAGCACAGAGGCAATTGTCACTTTGGGGATCAAGCCTACTTTCCCATCAACTGGTTACGGCTACATCGAACAAGGCGAAAAGATTGGTAGATTTAATGATTTGCCAGCCTATCACGTCAACCGTTTTACTGAAAAGCCCAACCGTGAAACAGCAGAAACTTTTTTATCTACGGGGCGTTTTAGCTGGAATAGTGGAATGTTCGTGTTTCGGGCTGGGGTTGTTCTCAAGGAACTATATACCCATGCGCCAGAAATTATCGAACCCTTAGAACAACGAGGCCCTGATATATATCCTCAGTTGCTTAAACAGAGTATAGACTATGCACTCATGGAAAAGACAAATTTAGCATACGTCTTGCCAGTTGAATTTGGTTGGGATGATTTAGGAGATTGGAATGCACTGGAGCGCTTACTAAAAAAACCAGAGAATCCCAATGTAGAACTCGCTACCCATGTGGGATTAGATACGCAGGGATCGATTGTTTATGCTACTAATTCAGAAGATGTCATTGTTACTATTGGTTTAGAGGATGTGGTGATTGTGCGCGATCGCAACGTCACTCTTGTAATCAATAAAGACCGTAGTCAAGAAATTAAGCAGATTCTCCAAACCCTCGCAAATGATCCCCGATTTACTGAACTGTTGTAACTGTTAAGCTGTAAGAGTTAAAACCCTGAGCAGAGGTTTAAGATTTGTTGCCTCTATTATAACTAAAATGTCTGTTTTCCAGACCAGGGATTAGGGAATAAGACCAGAAACTAGAGGACACAGCAAATTCTTCTCTATTCCCTACTTTCTCCCCACCTATAGCAACCGCCAAGGTTGTTAGGACATGGCAAAAGCCTAAAACCCAGTCACAGCGAGTCTTTGACTTTTGACTTTTGACTTTTGACTTTTGCTATACCTCATCCCCCTCATCTCCCCACCTCCCGACAATGTTCCTCACCCAAACTGTTCCTCGTCAAAGAGAAATTATCGAAGTAGTCCTCCGCAATGGCTGGGACTATATGCGAAGGCTACTCACTGGTGGTAAAGCCGATGAACCCCAGCTACCCACACCTGCGGTTTTAAAGAATATCTTGGTGGATTTGGGACCAGTGTATGTCAAACTAGGTCAGCTACTTTCTACCCGTCCAGACTTACTGAACGCCGCCTACATTGAGGAACTTTCCACCCTCCAAGACGAAGTACCCCCAGTTCCTTGGTCAGAGGTAGAAGTATTCATTCGCAAGCAGTTAAAACGCCCCCTGGAAGAAACTTTCAGTGTACTTAATCCTGTCCCCGTAGCGGCGGGATCAATCGCTCAGACTCATCGAGCCACATTGGTAGATGGTCGAGAAGTAGCTTTGAAAGTGCAACGTCCGGGAATTGATCTGACCGTTGCTCAAGATATTGCTTTAATTCAAGGAATTGCTGATTTAGTCGCGCGGACAGATTTTGGGCAAACCTACGAAATTAAATCCGTCGCTGAAGAATTTACTAAGGCTTTAGAAGACGAGTTAGATTTTACACTCGAAGCCGGTTTTACAGACGAGCTGCGAGGTAATTTATCGCGTAGTCGCTGGTTTGACCCCACACAACTGGTAGTGGCAGAAATTTTCTGGGACTTAACCACCCAGAAGTTAATGGTCATGGAATGGCTGGATGGAGTACCGTTGCTGTCAGCGAATTTGGTCAGCATTGAAAACGGTAAAACTGCTCATACACAACGCCAAGAAATCACTACTTTGTTATTTCGAGCTTTTTTCCAGCAACTCTATATTGATGGCTTTTTTCATGCTGACCCCCATCCTGGTAATTTATTTTATCTTGCAGATGGTCGCATTGCCCTTTTAGACTGTGGCATGGTGGGCAGGCTTGATCCCCGCACCCAGCAGATATTAACAGAAATGCTCTTGGCAATCATTGATTTAGATGCGGGGCGCTGCGCTCAATTAACTTTACAGCTAGCAGATTCTTCTCAGCCGGTGATTTTGTCCCGGTTAGAAAATGATTATGATCGGATGTTGCGGAAGTATCATAATGTCAACTTGGGTGAAATGAATTTCAGTCAGGTAATTTATGAAATTTTGCAAGTCGCCCGGAATAATAAAATCCGCTTACCCAGTAATATGGGGTTATATGCCAAAACTCTGGCAAACTTAGAAGGGGTAGCCCGTGCATTCAACCCAGAGGTGAATTTATTTGATGAAATCCAGCCATTAATTACAGACTTGTTTCGGCGGCAATTATTAGGCGATAATCCAGTGCGATCGCTTTTAAGAACTGCCCTAGATATTAAAAGTTTATCATTACAATCTCCCCGGCAACTTGAACTTTTATTAGATCGAGTTACATCCGAAACCTTACAGTGGAATCTTTCCCTGGGTGGTTTAGATGGTATGCGGCGGACTTTGGATGATGCGGCTAACAGATTATCTTTTAGTATTTTGGTAGGTTCTCTAATTATGGGAGCCGCCGTTATTTCCACCAAAGCCCAAACCACTCAACTCTCCTTTTTAAGTAGTGTCCTCTTTGCTGCTGCTAGTTTATTAGGTTTGTGGCTAGTTTTTAGTATTTTGCGGTCTGGGCGTTTAAAGTAACCCTTGTGTTTATTAACTGGGTAATTCCCACTTGAATAGGTATTACAAGAATTATTCGACCACAGATAAACACAGATAAACACAGATAAATCCGTAACTCAGTAGACTAGGTAATGCTATATTGACTGGGTAATTCCCAGTTATAGCAATCATCAACACAGATAAATCCTTGATATGCATCAGTGTTTATTTGTAGTTTATATTTAAGAAATATGTCAGCCATCACTGTTAAAAATCTGAGTAAATTTTACCCAGTTGCTGTTAAAGAACCAGGTATAAAAGGCACGCTCACCCACTTTTTCCGGCGTAGCTACCGTTCAATTAAAGCAGTACAGGATGTTTCTTTTGAAATTGCACCTGGTGAAATAGTGGGTTTTTTGGGGCCAAATGGTGCTGGTAAAACCACCACTCTGAAAATGCTCACAGGGCTGATTCATCCTTCTGATGGTACTGTCACAGTAGCCGGACACGTGCCATTTCTTCGCCAAGAAGCATTTTTGCAAAAAATTACCTTGGTAATGGGGCAGAAACAGCAATTACTTTGGGACTTACCAGCACTAGATTCTTTGAAAATTAATGCTGCTGTTTACAACATCTCTAACAAGGAATTTCAAAAACGAGTCGGGGAATTAACCCAGATGCTGACTCTCGAAGGTAAGCTTACCCAACCAGTGCGGAAATTGTCTTTAGGTGAACGGATGAAAGCCGAACTTTTAGCAGCACTTTTGCATCATCCTCATGTCTTATTTCTGGATGAACCGACACTAGGACTAGATGTCAATGCACAGGTAGCAGTGCGCGATTTTTTGCGCGAGTATAATCGGCGTTATCAAGCCACAGTATTATTAACTAGCCATTACATGGCTGATATTACTGCCTTATGTGAGCGTGTGCTGTTGATTCACCAGGGAAATCTGATGTATGACGGTAGTCTGGATGGACTGCTGCAAAATTTCGCTCCTTACCGGGAAATTCATCTTGAGTTAGCCCAACCGCTACCAAGAGAAAAACTCATGCTTTATGGTGATGTCAAACTCTTAGAGGGGCGTGCAGTCAGTTTTATGGTACAGCAAGAGGCGTTGACACGCACAGTATCTCAGATTTTGAATGATTTAGAAGTAATTGACCTAACAGTGACTGAGCCGCCCATAGAAGAAGTAATTGGCAGAGTTTTTCAGGCGGGTGTAGTTTGAAAAAAATTATTAGGAAAATCTTGACCTTTCTTTCTGTTTACTACGCCTATATGGTTGAGTATCGAGCAGAACTGATTTTATGGGTTTTATCCGGGGCTTTGCCAATTATTCTCATGGGTGTTTGGATACAGGCGGCGCAAGGTGGGCAATTTGGTTTAACACCTGTGGATTTTGCCCGTTACTTTATCACAGTTTTTTTTGTTAGGCAACTTACAGTAGTTTGGGTAATTTGGGATTTTGAAAAGGAAGTCATAGAGGGTAAGTTGTCATTCCGGTTATTACAACCCATAGACCCAGTATGGCATCACGTGGCGGGTCATGTTTCAGAAAGAGTTGCTCGCATACCGTTTATATTGCTATTACTTGTCTTGTTTTTTATCCTCTATCCCCAAGCTATTTGGTTGCCGAATTTAGGACAGTTTTTGCTGTTTGGGTTAGCGGTGACGTTAGCTTTTGTCTTAAGGTTTATAATTCAGTATACCTTTGGTCTGTTTGCCTTTTGGACAGAACGTGCTAGCGCTTTGGAAACTTTTTGGCTGTTGTTTTATTTATTTTTGTCCGGGTTAATTGCTCCTTTAGATATGTTTCCTGAGACTGTGCGAACAATAGTCATGTTTACGCCTTTTCCTTATTTAATTAATTTCCCAGTTAGTCTTTTGGTGGGGCTACCTGTTGATTTAGGGCGCGGATTTTTAGCACTTGTGGGTTGGATATTTTTATTTTTGGGTGCAAATCGTCTGCTGTGGCGTGCGGGATTAAAACGATATTCGGGTATGGGGGCTTGAAAATGTCGACATGACCAGAGTGAAGCCGGAAATAAACGACACTCATCAATAATTTTGAGTAGGTATTATAGCACCCGCCAAGGTGGTTAGGACAAAAATGGATCATAAAACCCTTGTAATTAAGGAGTTTTAAGCCTGCCCCCCTGCTCCCTGCTCCCTGCCCCCCTGCTATATATAATGGCAATCGCCCCGTTGCGCTAACAGCACTACTGGAAAGTCGGCAATTAACAGATTTCTTCGTAAGTTAGCGTAGAGAACACTTACAAAGTCTGCCAATGGGCAATCGGGGCATTCAAAATTAGCAATTCAACTAATTAGTTCTGGAAGAGTAGCTTCTAACTTGAGACAATTTGCACCATCAACTTGTAATTGATATTCCACATTATCCATCAGACGATTCATAATTAGCCATCCATAACCGCCTTCCTGTTTATCTGTAGGGTTAGGTGGAAAGTAGGTAGACATATCAAAGCCTTCGCCATAGTCCCAAATTTCTATGGCAATATCTCGGTTTTTCAATTCCAAACGCAGTAGAATCGGTAAACTAGGCTGTTCTTTGTGGGCATGACGGACTACATTTGAATATGCTTCGACTAAAGCTAGCCGCAAACGACTTGATTGCCTTGACCAATCTACTGATTCTTTAAGATGGATTTTTAAGCATCCTAGTAACCAGCTTTCAACGATATTTAAATAGTTCAGGTCACTTGGTACATGAAGCTCACTTTTCATTACCTAAAAAACCTCCAGTGAGAGTATAGTTTGATCATCTTCTTGAACGTGGTTATCTGCCTGAATGCGCGCTAGTAAATTGTGAAGAGAAAGAGGTTGGGGTTCTCTTTGTAAGAGTTGCCAAAGTCCTTCTTGATTGAGCATAGAACGGCTAATTAGCTGGCCGCTATCCTCGGTTTTTTCGGGATTTAATAGTTGGTTTGATACCATAGCTTCGGTAATCCCATCACTAGCGAGCAGCAAGGTATCTCCTGGAGCGAGAGTTAAGCGCCCAGACTGTGCCTGCCACTTAGGTAAGATTCCCAAAGGAATGCCGCGCACTTTGAGATAATTAGGGTTAACGGCTACAGTGTTTTGATGTGACCAAACTAAGGGATAGATGTGACCGGCATTAGCATAAACCAGTTCTTTGGTGGTAGGAGTATAACGAGCTAAAGTCAGGGTAATGAAACAATTGTTGCCAATCAAGTCATCACAAAGAGCGTTGTTGAGGTTATGTAACACTACATTGGGTTCGGCTGGTGTTTCTTGAGCTAATTCCCGGCGTAATACTGAAATAGCACTAGCCATGAATAAAGCAGCTGGGACACCCTTACCGGAAACATCACCTACGGCTAACCATAAATCTCCCTTGGGATGGACAAACACCTCAAAAAAATCCCCGCCTACTTCACGGGCTGGGTAACAACAGGCTTGCACCTTAGCATCTGGGATATCAGGTAGGGTTTGGCGCAGCAGATTGTTTTGAATTTGGCGAGCAACTTCCAATTCTGTCCCCAGCTGTGCTTGCTTTTCCTGGAGGCGCTGGTAAAGTTTTGCTTGGGAGAGAGCTAAAGCTGCTTGTTCAGCTACGCCTGCAATCAGTTGGATTTCTTCTTCTTGCCACAGTTGCTCGTTTCCCCACTGGTAGATAGCCAGGACGGCGAGCAAATGCTGTTGGTACGAAAGTGGTACAACCATCTGCTGACAGTGGTGGCCGTCATAGGTATCTTGAGTTAGTTGATAATGGCGGGTTTGCAGAACTTTTTCAATTAACAGACTGGGGTTGTAGGCAGAATCAGGTAAACTGGAGTTAGAGTCTTGATAACAAAATTCTTCTTGTGTCAAGCGATCGCTTGACACTGGTCTGAGCAAACAACAAGTAGTAGCAAATTTCTGTCCAATAGTGCTAACAATTTTTTGCAGCATACTGTCATAATCCAGGGATTCCCGAATTGCCGTTGTCACCGCATTAAATAAAGATTCTCGCCGCAAAGCCCGACTTAACTCGCGGGTACGCTTCTTGACTAGGCTATATGTATCAGTGGCTTGCTCAACTAATACTTTCAGTTGTTCAGGACTCCAAGGCTTGGTGATGTACTTGAACACTTGACCGGAGTTAATTGCCGCTACCAAATCTTCAACATCAGTAAAACCAGTCAATAAAATCCGAATTGTATCTGGAAAGCGCTCCACTGTGAGACTCAGAAACTCAGTACCGTTCATTTCCGGCATTCTTTGATCCGAGATAATCACAGCCATCTCGCCTTCTTTGTCCAGAATTTCTAGCGCAGTCAAGGCATCATGAGCTTTATATACGTGAAACTCTCTCCTAAAAGTACGATAGAGTAAATCTAAGTTATCCTGCTCATCGTCTACTACCATGAGCTTCAATTTTTCTATGGCTGTTTCAGTCATATTTGACTTTAAATTTGGGTATTCCAAAATGGCGAGCTTGGACTATTTTTATCCCACCTCTTACCTAAAAATGAACAAGTAATTTCTCAACAGAAGTTACCCACTTGGAAGTGATAAATTCACTTTCTGTTTTCCACTGCGGTGGAGTTGACTTCTTGACACCTAGACAAGTCTAGACATTTATTTCTTACTTCAATGGGAGCATGGGAGCAGTTATCCCTCGGTAAGCATTCACGCTTTAGCCAAACGCGATAAATTAATCGATGCGTTTAAATTCTCTTATAATTTTTACACTCAAATTTAACTTTATCCCACTAATCCAGAACGCAAAGCACGGACTGCCGCTTGGGTGCGGTCATCGGCACATAATTTATTCAAAATATTTCTGACGTGTGTTTTCACAGTCCCAACGGTAATATAGAGTCGTTCGGCAATGTCGGCATTGCTACAACCTTCAACGATTAACTGTAACACTTCCAACTCTCTTTCTGTAAGGGTGTAAGCGGCAATATTTTCTTCCTCCTCAGATTCTGGGTTTGGTAAAATATTTTGATGAACTGTGGTAACATTTTCCCGTAATGGGGTATTTTGTTGTGCTTGTTGTAACACAATTCTGGCGATCGCTGGATCAATCCAAGCGTTGCCATTGTAAGTGACTCGCACGGCTTCCATCAAATTATCAAACTTGATATCCTTCATACAGTAAGAGTCAGCCCCAGCTGCAAAAGCTGCCAGCACTGCTTCTTTGTTATCACGAAGCGTTAAAATTAGCACCTTTGTTGCTGAATCGTCTCCATGAGTCAGAGCTTTCAATTCCCTTGTCAGTTCAATCCCATCCTTATCTGGTAAACCAATATCAATAATGGCAATATCTGGTTGTAACTTTTTTAACATTTTTAGACCTTCCGCCGCATTGGCAGCTTCTCCGACAACTTCAATTTCTGACTTTTGTAGTAAAGCTGTCCGAATACCTACACGGGTGAGGTCATGATCTTCAATCAGGGCAATCCGAATCTTACTCATAGTCAAATTCCGCAGGTTACATTACTTTAACTTCAAAATCCAGTTGATCACACTTATGTAATACCAAGTTTTTTGATTACACACTGTTTTATAGAGAAAATATAAATGTAGCCTATTACATCATCTCAGCTAAGTAATTTTTCAATTGATCTCTACCCAATCAGATAATTCTTGTTTGCTCAATGAAAAAATTTGATAGACTAACGTTCGAGAGAATCTGGTGTGGGTCTAATTCAAGATTGGGCTATGTTTAAATCGCTTCAAGTGTTTTCGGTACTGGGAATACCAGTTCATGTAATGAGTAACTATCCCGGCTGGTTGCTGGAATGCCTGCAACACAGCAGAGGAACTCATGTAGTTACGCTAAATGCAGAAATGACTATGCAGGCAGAACGGAATCCCACTCTGGCTGAAGTAATTCAAAATGCCGAGCTAGTAATTCCCGATGGCGCAGGAGTCGTGCTGTATTTGCGATGGCTGTTCTGGCAAAAAGTGCAGCGTTGTCCGGGGATTTCGCTAGCAGAAACCCTGTTGCAAGAACTGGGACAACAGCAGACACAGACAAAACTTTTTTTCTATGGTGGAGCGCCGGAAGTGGTTGCAAAAGCGGCAGAATTTTGGCAACAGCAAATTCCCAGCTTAAATTTAGTCGGTACTCATTCTGGCTACCATACCCCTGAAGAAGAAGAGCAATTAAAACAAACGCTCACCCAATTGCAGCCACAAGTAATTTTTGTGGGTTTGGGAGTCCCACGTCAAGAGTTATGGATTGCCCAAAACCGCCATTTGTGTCCCGAAGCAATTTGGATTGGTGTTGGTGGTAGCTTCGATATTTGGTCAGGGACAAAAACTCGCGCTCCGGCTTGGTTAGGAAATAATAACTTGGAATGGCTGTATCGGCTTTATCAAGAACCTTGGCGTTGGCGGCGAATGTTAGCTTTACCGCAATTTGCTGTAAAAGCTTTTATTTATCGTTTAACGGCAAGGGGTGCAATATAAGTGTTATTGCTGATTGATACATGGGCATTTTGTATAAGTTTTGTGTTGCACTTGAGGAAAGTTTCGCAATGCCAGTATTAACAACCCCAAATACGACTGATAAATCCATTAACACAGAAGATCACAACACTCAAGAGCATAGTAGCAATACATCTGCAATGGTACAGTTGCGCTCTGTAACCAAAACCTATACAAATGGCTGTCACGCCTTATTAAATGTCAATCTAGAGGTTAAACACAAAGAATTTTTATTTATTACAGGGCCAAGTGGTTCGGGGAAATCAACCCTGTTAAAACTCTTGTATGGTCAAGAGTTACCCACACAGGGCGATGTAATTGTTGATGATTATAATGTCAAAACTTTACGAGGCGATCGCCTGTCAAGATTACGGCGACGGATTGGGATTGTATTTCAAGACTACAAATTGATTCCGCAGCGCACTGTGGCAGAAAATATCACTTTTGTGTTGCAAGCTCAAGGGTATACCCGTAAAGAAATTCACCGCCGTTTAGAACCAACTTTGAAGCTAGTAGGTTTACTGACTAAAGCCGACTGTTTTCCCGATCAACTTTCTGGGGGAGAACAACAACGAGTCAGTATTGCGCGGGCGATTGTCGGCACACCTCCCTTACTTTTAGCTGATGAACCTACAGGGAACCTTGATCCAGATAATTCTTGGCAAGTCATGCAGATTCTGCAAAAGTTAAATAACTTTGGAGCCACCGTCATTGTGACTACCCATGATGAACAATTGGTACGTCGGTGTAATCATCCAGTAGTGCAAGTCCGTAATGGACAAATTTATCGCCAATCGCCAAAGATTCACAGAGATTAAATATCGCACTCAAACAATGTAAAGACGTTGCGTGCAACGTCTCTACAACAACGGTTCCGCGAAGAAGTATATTTGCAGCCTATCAGGAAGAAATGTGAACCTTCAATTTTGTAGATAGAGGAGTCAAAGTTGTCACTTTGCTCAAGGGTAGCGATCGCCAGTTATCCCAGGCTTGTAAACTGTCTAAAGCCGCATCCCTAATCACTATTTCCTGCTCTTGACTAAGTAATAATCGTAAGCATTGAACAACTTCTTCCTGCACCTGAGAATCAATTTGCTGATTGCTGATGATTTTAGTTAATTGTCGTACAGCAATCAAACGCTTCAAAGGGTCTGGTTCTGTTAAATTAACCAACCACTGCTCAAGGTGATTTTGCTCTTGGTTGCCGTAAAAGCTGACGATTTGCCACATCAATAAAATTAAAGTTAATAACGTTGCCAAACCTTGCACAATCGCACCAGCCGCAATCCAGGAACTGCTGGACTCAACCCAGATAGCAGCTGCCATATATGTGCTAACAGTGGCAATACCGCCACTACCTACCGCTAAGGCTAAACGACAATTGGGGCTGCTTAAAAATTTCCACATCTGGGATAAGTGCCGTTTCCAGTCCCATTTCTGCATTGAGTACACGCATAACATTACCCCAACGCCAACCACAAGTGCCAATAGCAGTTTCCAGTTCCACAACAGCATGGCCACAATAATTGTTAAAAAGCCCAAAATGCCTCCCGGCCCAGACAAAGGTTTGAAAGTTCTTTGCTTTGGGCTTCCTGTCTTGAACTTTAAAAGCGACCAGTGCGGAATCTGGTTGATCCGTTGTTGCCAAGAAAATGAAGCCTTTGCCACAGTGTTTACCTACTGAATCACAATAATGTCTAATGATAAATCCTTGTATAGTAGTAATTACAAGCAAATCATTTTTTAGAATAGCCAAAAAATTACCTACTTAATCTAACAAGGGCTAGAGGTGGAGAGTTTTTAATTCTCTGATAATCAGAATTGTGGGAAGTTTGAAGCCAACAGTTCAGTGCTTTAAGTTGAAGTAACTATCCGTCACATTTAGCAACCATCACAGAAATTTCATAAATACCTATGTTTCAGCCACAAGGATTTGAGCAACGCTCCATAATTACCTCACTAGGTAAGATGGTTTATTATACTGCCACTAGCTCACCTTGGCAGGATGATTCCACCGCAAAACAACAGGAAAGGGAAACTTTGGTATTCCTACACGGCTTTGGTGGCGGGTCTTCTGCCTATGAGTGGTCGAAGGTTTATCCGGCTTTTGCTGCCGAATATCGCGTTTTAGCACCAGATTTAATTGGCTGGGGTAGGTCTGAGCATCCAGCCCGGAACTACATGATTGATGATTATCTCACAACGATTCGGGAGTTTATCCAGCAGACTTGTACAGGGCCTGTGAAAGTGATCGCTTCTTCTTTGACTGCGGCCTTTACAATTCGAGTGGCGATCGCCTATCCTGATTTATTCGAGTCTTTAATTCTCGTCACACCAGCCGGACTCTCGGATTTTGGCGAAGACTACTCTCGCAGCGTTTTTGCCCAGATAGTTAGCGTTCCTATTATTGATCGTGTGCTTTATAGCACTGGAATTGCTACAAGTGGCGGCATTCGTAATTTCTTAGAACGACGGCAATTTGCCCAGTCTAATCGCATATACGAGGAAATTGTCGAGGCTTATCTCCAATCTGCCCAACAACCGAATGCTGAATATGCAGCCTTGTCTTTTGTCCGTGGTGATTTATGTTTTGATTTGTCCCTATATATTCAACAGTTGAAAACTCCGACAGCGATTATTTGGGGACAACAGTCAGAATTTACTGGCCCCGAAATTGGTCGTCGTCTTTCTGACAAGAATCCCCAAGCTATCCGCGTGTTTCAACAATTAGAAAATGTGGGTTTAACGCCTCAGTTGGAATTACCAGCTGTGACTATTGGCTTGATTCGGCAATTTTTACCGATGTTGAACTAGCAGAGACTCAGATCCCCGACTTCTACAAGAAATTGGGGATCTTTGTGTTCGTTAGCTCTCTTTTATTCTGACATCGATAACTGTAGAATTGAAGTTATAGTTAAAACCTTCTAATTCAAAGGTCGTACCAATTTTAACTTTGCTATTACCTAGTACAGGACCACTGTCAGTTATTTGGGCTTTACCTTCTAAGGTTAACAGCATATCTGTACTAAAATTGTTTGTCCTGGGATCTGGTAATTCTTTAACCGAACCATCTGGTTGGGAAACTGTTAAGGTTCTAGGTAAGACTTGAACGGATTTTATCCCAATCTGACCGTAGGGTTGATTGCGAATAATCACGTTAGTTTTACCGCCTTTGGTAAATCCTCTCTCAAATAACCTCTGAGGATCGCGTACATTTAAACCGCGCACTGCTAAGTCTACCTCAATGGGTACGGTTTTAGTGTTGACTTGGGCAACAGAACCAGTAGTTCCTGGAAAAACAAATATACCAATTATTACTAGCAGAATTACCAGTGCAGCACCTAAGTCTAGAAGATTTATTTTGCCGAACAAGCGTCCTTTGGAATCTAAAATAGCCATACAAATTTTTCCTAGATAGAAGCGGAATAATTGATTTTAGCAATAAGTTTTGTCAGGAACAGGACAAGTTTCACTAATTGATTACTTAGTAAAATTTCCAAGTATCTCGGTGGGGTCGTCATTTGTCCTTTGTTATTGGTCATTGGTAAGGGTTTCATGGGTGTTTACGAGTCGTAATATAGTTGGGTTTTTTCATACCCACCTACTTAATCTCAAAACAAAAACATTCTGTCTATTCTAGACATGGAAACAAGATTTAAGCATCAGATATATGGGAATCATACTGGTATACAATTTTGGTTTTGAGTCAATAACGCAACTTAGAAGACTCTAGATACGTCCTATAGTTTATCCCATCAACCTAATTACAATGAATTGGAACAGCTTTTTTGGACATCATCATAGTCAACGGCGACGTTGGTTTTATCCGTTGATTTCGGTAGTAGTTGCTCTGACTCTGTGCCTGAGTACACCCATGCCGGGAAATGCTTTCGATATCCGGTCTCTGCTCTTCCAAGGAATACAGGTAATTCAGATGTCTAATATGTCTGACCGCCAAGAAGTTGATCTTGGTAAGCAGATGAATCAGCAGTTGCAAAGTGGTGATATTCGATTTAGTCGTAATTCTCAAATTAATCGCTATGTGGAACAAATTGGTCAGCGTTTGGTAGCTAG
The DNA here is from genome assembly GCF_000340565.2 of Nodularia spumigena CCY9414. NCBI lineage: Bacteria > Bacillati > Cyanobacteriota > Cyanophyceae > Nostocales > Nodulariaceae > Nodularia > Nodularia spumigena. Next base: position 1,187,649 of record NZ_CP007203.1, on the reverse strand, counting down.
TAGCTCCCGCCCCAATCTTCCCTTTACCTTCCAAGTAGTTGAAGATGATGCTATTAATGCCTTTGCGACTTTGGGGGGTTTTGTATACATTCACACTGGTTTAATGAAAGCCGCAGAAAATGAAGCAGAACTAGCTAGTGTAATTGGCCATGAAATTGGTCATATTACAGGCAGACACTTAGTACAACAGATGCGCCAAAGAGCGATCGCTAATGGTGTAGCTTCAGCCGCAGGTTTAGAGCGCAATGCAGCCGTGGGAATTGGTCTAGAACTGGCACTCAACCGTCCCCGCAGTCGTCAAGATGAATTTGATGCCGATAATAGAGGATTACTAGCTATGACAGAGGCTGGTTATGCTCCCTCCGGGATGGTTTCCTTTATGCAAAAGCTGATGCAAAAACGGGGTTCTATACCAGCATTTTTGAGTACTCACCCTGGCACAAGCGATCGCATTAATGCCCTGCAAAATTCTATTAATGCCCAACCTAGCAAACAGCGTGACGGATTGGATAATGCTGCTTATCGAGCCAATATCCGCAGCATACTTTAGGTGAAATGTCAATAATCACTTATGCTCGCTGCTTATGCCGGCGAGCAGCTATTTTGTAGGTATCAACCATCACCACCCCTTCTGCTAAAGGCAAGGTGCGGAGACAATTGTTAAACATATTCACTTGATAAATTAAGTTATTTGTAGTATCTAATCCAGTTAACCAACCACTGCGGGGATGGTAAGCACCAGTATCTATATCCAGCCATCCCTGCCCTTGTGCCAACTTACCAGGAGTCACGCCAGGGAAGGTAAAGGTAATAGTATGACCAATGATAATCAGCTTATCACAAAAGTATGGTTGGGAAATGCTATGAAATTCGTCGCGTATCCAGCAAAATTGCTCGGCAGTTTGTTCTGCTAAAGATAGTTCAGGGTCAAGGCCAGCATGGGTTAACCAAATATCTCCCAAATCGATATACAGGGGCAAAGTTTTCAGCCAATCCAAATGTTCGTCAGGAATATGAGCATCTTCGTAACTGGCTATAGTGGCTTGTCCCCCACCATACAGCCATGCTTGCATTGCTGATGAAGAAGTTTGACTACCAGTCAAAATGCTTAATAACATTTGCTCATGATTTCCCAGCAGACAGGCATAATTATTGTTCTTGACAAAATCAATTACCTGTGCGCTTTTAGGTCCACGATCAATTAAGTCTCCCAAAAAGTATACTTGATCGTCTGATCCAGGAGCGATCGCCTCCATCAATGTCATCAAACCTTCATAGTGTCCATGCACATCCCCAATCACAATTCGACGTTGGCTAATTTCGCTCATTGGTTCTTAGCTTAAATAGTTTGGTTTAATAGTTTGGCTACAGTTTAAATTATCTGGTTTACGGAACGAAGTAACGATATATAGACAATATTTGGCAAATTACCTTTCATTTTACTCGAATTCTTCCCTATAAAATTAATTTGACCGAATACTTCGCGACGCGCCAGCCCCTACAATCATTAGCAAGAAGGCAAACTGCGACTTTCTCACCGAAGTAATGGATTCAGAACAAAGCTTTGTGCGTAATTTCCCAGCCTGTAAATTTTGGCCAAATTAGCTTAAAATTTAGGCAAACCCTGTATTCTCAACTTCCAAGCACATCATGTCTGATAACTTTTCTCCGGAAATTAGCTCACGCATTTGCACTCACATGAACGATGATCATGCTAATGCGGTAGTTCTTTACGCCCAGGCTTTTGGCGGTGTAACAAATGCGACAAACGCACAAATGCTGTCAATTGACGCTGAGGGAATGAATTTGACCGCACAGGTAAATTCTGAAACAGTGCCAATTCGGATTCCGTTCGATCATATTTTAGTAGACTCCGAAGATGCTCACCAAACTCTGATTGCAATGGTGAAGCAAGCACGGGTTCAGCCGAAATAGGAATTGTGTTAGTTAAGCTCAAATTAATGTGTATATTGATACTTATACGCAGTTTAATGTCTGAAGTATCAAAACATAGTTTATGTCTAGTCAGGTTGATTAACTATACTAAAATTGTAATAGTCAATTTTAATACGCAGTAATAATCTTGATTCTCCAAAACAGTGATCCTGATCAAAGAGAAATCATTAACTAACTGCGTCATGCAAACAAATATCAGTATCCTCGCGTTAGCCAATCAACCTACTAGCATAACACATTGATTATCTTGAATCCAGTTTATCAGAGAAATGTTGAGGATTTACGTCAGTTAGCCTCTATGTTTTGGCCTTCAGAATTATCAAAACAAGAAGCAGAACTGAGTGTAATTCCCAAACTTATAGAAACGCAAGACCAATTTATTGCTATTTTGAGTGTTAGTGTATCTAATTTAAACGGACTATTTCAAATTATTGAATCTTCCAGCCTCCCAGCAAATCTATTTTTGAAACATTTACTTGTTTTAGCTGACTTTGGTGGTGAAATGATTCAGAGATTAAATAGTCAGTTTGACTCAATATTTCCTTCTAAAAGGTTAGATTATTTATGGGATACAAAAAGCTATTCTTATAGTTTTCTAGTTTTGCCTGTATCAGGTCAACTCAACAATAATAAACTTGGTATAACTGGCAAAAAAATACTGGAAGACCAACCTCTTTCCCAACTACACAAAGACGTTATAGCTTTGATTTTATTTGGTAGTAATTCCACAAACGAAAAAGCTTCAGAAATCCTAGTAAAATGTGAAATTGGTAACTATATAGGTAGAACAGATAAATTACAACAATTTATTAAACAAAGATATATATGGGTTAGTCGGATTACTGCTGGTTCACAATCAAATAGTTTAGGACAAATTACTCAAACTTTTGTCAAAGAATATTTAGAAAATCACCTTAATCTTCCAAATGTTAATATCAAAGCAAATGGACAGATACCAGGGATAAGTCATACTGAAGACAATAATCCGACAACATTTGATATTGTACTTTCTCAAGAAAATAAGTATGTAGCTATAGAAGTCAGCTTTCAAGTAACTACCAATAGTGTGATTGAGAGGAAAGCTGGACAAGCAAAATCGCGGTTTGAGCAAATTGAAGCACTTGGATATAAGATAGGTTATGTCCTTGATGGTGCTGGCAACTTTCAAAGAGAAAATGCGCTCAGGATAATTTGTTCATATAGTCATTGTACAGTAGCTTTTTCTCGTGATGAACTTGATGTATTTTGTGATTTTTTAAAGGAATATTTTGTGGACAGATAAATGAGTTTAATTTTTAAGTAACAAACTATTTAACAAGATGCAAAAAATTAGGTTCGTTGACTTATTTTCAGGAATAGGGGGAATTAGATTAGCCTTTGAACAAGCAGCTAATTCCTTAAATATAGAAAGTGAATGTGTTTTAAGTAGCGAAATCAATACAGATGCTCAATTCGTTTATGAAACCAACTTCAATCACAAGTCTTTGGGTGATGTCCGATTGATAGAGAAACTACCAGAACATGAAGTATTATTAGCTGGTTTTCCCTGTCAATCATTTTCTCATGCTGGTAAAAAAGAAGGTTTTGGCGATACACGAGGGACACTATTTTTTGAAATTACTAGATTACTTGATACATATAAACCACAAGCTTTTATTTTTGAAAATGTCCGAGGAATTTACAGTCATGACCAAGGTAAAACTCTAGCAACGATTAAACACGAAATCCAAAAAAGAGGTTACAGCTTTGATGCTTTTCTGCTCAACAGTGCAAACTTTGGTTTACCACAAAACCGTGTCCGAATTTATTTAATAGGTATTTTAAACGCCACGCCTAAGTTTAATTTGATGTCAGATGTGGGACCGAAAGATTCCCATACTTATAATCCGCAACAAATGTCTTTGTTTCATAAACCAAAACGACCTGCAACTGTTGCTGATATTTTAGAAGATAATCCTAGTAGTAAATATGATTGTTCTCCACCATTTATTAATGCTTTAAAACGCATATTTAACGATGATTTAAATCGCTTGCATGGCGTGAGACTAATTGATTATCGAGGAGGAAATTCTATTCATTCTTGGGAATTAGGATTGCGTGGTGAATGTAGTGCAGAAGAAATCGCATTGATGAACCAATTCATCTTAAAAAGACGAAATAAAGAATTCGGTTGCGAACAAGATGGTAAGTTATTAACTCAGGAGCAAATAGCTAGTTTTTGTGATTATCCTCATCTGGGAGAAGTTTTAAACTCACTAGTTGCCAAGAAATATCTTAAACTAATTAATGGAAAATATAAACCTTTATCGGGTAATTTTTCATTTGAAGTTTATAAATTTGTAGACCCAAATAAAATTTCAGTAACATTAGTTGCCAGTGATGCCAATAGATTAGGGGTATATCATAATCAGCGAGTGCGGCGACTAACTCCCCGTGAAGCAGCAAGGTTACAAGGTTTTCCAGATAGCTTTCTACTTCATCCCAATGATGACAAAGCTTACCATCAACTGGGAAATTCGGTAAGCATTAATGTAGTTAAAGCTGTTGCTGAAGAAGTGTTATTAAAAATGTTGTCTTATTCTCAACCAAAAACAGAGAAAATTGAGGAATTAGTTATCTAACAAATTTTAGAACTATATTTCCGCCCTTAATAACCAAAAGCCTGTATAAGTCATTCCGGAATCATCTGGTTGAACTAACAAAAAATGCAATCCTTGGCTTTGTTGTTGACGCTGTTGATAAACTTTCGCAGCAGCTTCAACCTCTGCATCTTCAAAGGTCGCCACAATCCACCTATCAACTAAACCAGCTTCTAATATTAAACCATTTGGTTCGCCAGCTATGTAATTTAACGTAAATGGCTGTGCTTGTTCTAACCATCGCGCTAAATACATCGATTTTCTGCCACCATAGATAATGACACCAGGAACGGGGACTGTGGATGCTAAACCCAGATTTATCGGTTTCAAAAACTCTGGTATAGATACAATCGGTATCTGGCGTTGTGCAAACACATCCGCGAGTTCGCCGGCTGAGAGTGTAGCAAATCGCCACTCTTCCCCCCAGAGGTTTTCGGGTAATGGTGTTGGGGGTGGTTTATCCAGCGCTAAGGGATATTGCTTTTCTTCTAACCACTGTTTTAATGCCAAAGTGTAGCGGGTAGGTTCAACATCAATATCTAAGTTGTTTGCAGCTGCTTGAATTAAACTCAAAGACTGGGGACGAAATACCTGAATAGTATCTGGTAAGTTGTCATTATCTGCTAACTGAATTTGAGTCGCAAGCCAATGAGAGTTGGCTGCTGACTGGGGACAGGTGGCTGTATATTCAAAGCTACGTGTTGCGTCACAAATCAGCAATTCCCAGAGAATTTGTCCAGATTTATCCTGCACCGGACGACGATAAAAGTCAACTTGCCAAATTTTGATCATTTTATAAGAATCAGTATAAATATAAGCATGAAAAAAATAAGAAACACTCTGCGTCAGTCATTGGCGGTTTTTCGCTATAGCGGACGGGCTATTAGCTTAGTGTGGAATACTAGCCAGATTTTGACCATTATTCTTGCTACTTTAACTTTAGTTGCGGGTCTTTTACCAGCTGCGATCGCCTACATTGGCAAATTAATTGTAGATGCTGTGGTTTTGGCGGCTCAAGTCAATGATGGCAATATTACCCAACCTTTATTATATGTGGGTTTAGAAGCAGTGGCGATCGCCCTCCTCGCCGGTAGTCAACGAGGTATTTCTATTTGCCAATCCTTGTTACGGGTGCTACTAGGGCAAAAAGTAAATGTACTGATATTAGAAAAAGCCCTGACATTAGATTTACGCCAATTTGAAGATTCCGAATTTTATGACAAACTGACAAACGCCCGGCGCGAAGCCTCAGTGCGTCCCCTTTCCTTAGTAAATCGCACCTTTGGCTTAGTACAAAACGCCCTTTCCCTAGTCACCTACGGCATTTTATTAATCAATTTCTCAGCTTGGGCAGTCATAGTATTAATTTTAGCAGCGATGCCCTCCTTTATTGCCGAAACCAAATTTGCTGGACAAGCCTTTCGTTTATTTAGTTGGCGCGCCCCAGAAAGCCGTCAACAGCAATATATCGAAAGCTTACTAGCCAGAGAAGACTACGCCACAGAAGTCAAACTTTACCAACTAGGCGAAACCCTGCTAGAACGTTACCGCAACCTATTTCGTCAACTATATAGTGAAGATAGAGATTTAACTTTGCGGCGGGGTTTGTGGGGATATCTGTTGAGTTTAGTGAGTACGGCGGCTTTTTACTTAGCTTACGCTTGGATAGTCGTTGAAACAGCAATGGGTAGGATTTCTTTAGGAGATATGACAATGTATCTCACCGTATTTCGCCAAGGACAGTCTACATTTTCTAATGCCCTAACTTCAATTGGCGGAATGTATGAAGACAACTTATATTTATCCAACCTCTACGATTTCTTAGAAGAAGAAGTTCCCAAATCTTGGGGTAATGCAACCAGAGGGATAAACCCGGAAGATGGAATTCGATTTGAGAACGTATCATTTACTTATCCTGGAAGTTCTCAAACTGCATTAACAGATATTTCTCTACATTTAAAACCGGGAGAAAAACTAGCCATTGTCGGTGAAAATGGTTCAGGTAAAACCACCTTAATTAAATTACTCACTCGACTTTACACCCCAGATGCAGGAAGGATTTATTTAGACGGCTTAGACTTGCAAGAATGGGATGTAGACGTATTGCGTCAACGCATTGGGGTAATTTTCCAGAACTTTGTGCGTTATCAATTCACCGTCGGGGAAAATATTGGAGTCGGCGACGTAGAACATTTAGCAGACAAACATCGCTGGGAAATAGCCGCCGAAAAAGGCATGGCGCAACCCTTCATAGAGAAACTACCGCAAACCTTCCAAACTCAACTAGGGCGTTGGTTCAAAAGTGGACAAGAACTTTCCGGGGGACAGTGGCAAAAAATCGCCTTAGCCCGTGCATTTATGCGAACAAAAGCAGATATTTTAGTATTAGACGAACCAACATCAGCAATGGATGCTCAAGCCGAGTTTAATATATTCAATCATTTTCGCACACTGACGCAAAATCAGATGGTATTTTTAATTTCTCACCGCTTCTCCACAGTCAGAATGGCCGACAAAATTGCCGTTATCGAAGAAGGCAAAATTGCAGAACAGGGAACCCACGAAGAATTATTAAAGACAGGAGGACGTTACGCCAAATTGTTTAATTTGCAAGCTGCGGGCTATAAATAATTCGTAATTCGTAATTCGTAATATTACCTTCTTTCTTCTTCCTTCATCCTTCTTCCTTCGTGTACTTTGCGTCCTTCGTGGTTCGTTCCTCCTAAACCAACAACTCCAAAACACTATCCGACATATCAAAATTAGCAGTCACATTCTGGACATCATCCAACCCCTCAAGAGAATCAATTAACTTGAGAAGCGATCGCCCTTGCTCAAAATCAACAACCTCAATATAATTACGAGGAATCCAGCGTAACTCTATATCATTCACCTGAAAACCCGTATCCCTCAACCTCTGACCGAGAACCTCCAAATTTGACACCTGAGTAAACACCTCAGCCATATCATCCTCAGACATCTCATAAAACTCAGCCCCACCTTCCAGAGATGCTTCCAAAAGCTGGTCTTCATCCTCCACCCCAGAAACCACACACACACCCTTTTGGTCAAACATCCAGCTAACGCAACCCGTTTCACCCAGATTTCCGCCAAATTTACTAAAAGCCCCGCGTAAATCAGCCGCCGTGCGATTACGATTATCAGTCAGGGCTTCAATTAAAATAGCCACACCACCAGGGCCATAACCCTCATAGCGAATAGCCTCAAAACTAGCACCATCACCGCCAAAAGTTCCTGCCCCTTTAGCGATCGCCCGTTCAATATTATCATTAGGAATATCAGCCGCCTTAGCCTTATCAATGGCTGTACGTAGCTGAAAATTTAAATTTGGGTCTGGTACACCACTTCTAGCAGCAATAATAATTGCCCTAGACAACTGCGCGAAAGTCTTGCCCTTTTTGGCATCTACTACCGCCTTCTGGCGCTTAATATTAGCCCATTTACTGTGTCCTGCCATAATCTCAAATGATTAACCCTTCCTTCAAAGTTTAGGATATACATAGTTTTTGCTTAGATGCAAAGGACAGCCTATTGAACTGTATCAGGACTTACGCAAAATTATGGAAAAACGAACCACGTTCGCGAAGCGTCTCCCCTTGGGAGAAGGACACGTTGGCGCTAGCCTCTCCCCTTCTCCCAAAGGGAGAGGCTAGCGCCAAGGGAGAAGGACACGAAGTTAAGAAGGTTTCAGAGAGTTCTTGCGTAAGTCCTATGTATAAAAATCACCTCAATTGTGCAATACCTTATGAGACATAATGCACGGCTTTTTTTCATACCCCAGAAATATAGGAGAAAAAGAAAAAACGTGCAGTACTACTTTAAAAGTTTACTGCTGTTACTGCTAGTGGGCATACTAGCTTTAGGTGGATGCCAGACTCTGCGGACAGCAGAAACAGGCGTAATTAATCTGACTTTATGGCAAGGTGTAAATCCTCCACCCAATCGAGATGTTTTACAAAAGCTTGTAGATAAATTTAATCAAACTCATCCGAAAATTCAAGTCGAATCTCTTTATGCTGGACAACAAGACCAGCAAACGCCGAAAATTTTAGCCGCAGTTGTGGGCAATGCGCCGCCGGATTTATTATGGTATAACCCCACCATTGCTGGTCAATTAGTCGAACTACAAGCTTTAATTCCTTTAGACGAAAAGCTGAATAATTCTCCTGTTAAAGCCGAAATTGACCCTGCTTTATTTGAGTCAATGGAATACCAGGGTCAAATTTGGTCTTTGCCATTTGCGACCAATAATGTCGCTGTCTATTACCGTCCCAGTTTATTTAAAGCCGCCGGCATTACCGAATTACCGAGGACTTGGGAACAATTTCGGGAAGTTGCCAAAAAATTAACTCGTGATACCAATGGCGATGGTCGCATAAATCAGTATGGAATGTTTTTGCCATTAGGGAAAGGAGAATTTACAGTCTTTACCTGGCTACCATTTATGTGGAGTAGCGGTGGCGAATTAGTCAAAGGGGAAGCAGAGAAGGCATCAGCCGTAATGTTACAAAATAATCCCGGTGCGATCGCAGCTTTGCAATTTTGGCGTAATCTAATTGAAGATGGTTCCGCCATGTTATCCAGCCCCGAGAGAGGCTACGAAACAGGTGATTTAATTGCTGGTAACGTCGCCATGCAAGTCACAGGCCCCTGGAGTCTGGGAGAATTTACCGAGAGTGGCGTAGATTTTGGGGTGTTTCCCATTCCCGTTAATCAAGAACCTGCGACCAGCGTCGGTGGTGAAAATTTATTCTTATTCAAAACCACACCAGAACGAGAAAAAGCCGCCTTCACCTTTGCCGAGTATGCCATGAGTGCAGAATTTCAGACAGAACTAGCATTAGGAACAGGCTACTTACCAATTAACATCAAATCTCGCCAAGATGCACAATATCAAGAATTTGTCAAGAAACTGCCACCAGTGCAAGTATTTTTAGAACAAGCCAAATATGGGCGATCGCGACCCATCTTTCCCGGTTATAATCGCATATCCGACAGCTTAGGCCGAGCCATAGAATCAGTCTTACTCAGTCAAAACACCCCAGCAGAAGCCCTAAAAATCACCCAACAGCGCTTAGACCTCATCTTCAAATAAACTCTTCTCAACTCCTCTTCTCCGCGCCTCTGCGCCTCTGCGTGACACAAATCCACCCAACCCTCATAAAACGCCGACAATTTGGGAAAATAATAAAATAGAAAACTACAAGACCGATGTAGGAAAATATGACCCATCCGTTCCTAGAACATTTACATAGTCCAAATCGCCCAGTCATCGTCTTTGACGGTGCGATGGGAACCAACCTGCAAAGCCAAAACCTCACAGCTGAAGATTTCGGCGGTCCACAATACGAAGGCTGTAACGAATACCTCGTCCATACCAACCCCGAAGCCGTCGCCAAAGTTCACCGAGACTTTCTCGCCGCCGGTGCTGATGTCATCGAAACCGACACCTTCGGCGCGACATCCATAGTCTTAGCAGAATATGACCTAGCAGACCAAACCTATTATCTCAACAAAACAGCCGTAGAAATAGCCAAGCGCGTCGCCGCCGAATTTTCTACCCCAGAAAAACCGAGATTTGTCGCCGGTTCCCTCGGACCCACAACCAAACTCCCCACCTTGGGACATATTGACTTTGACACCCTCAAAGCCAACTTCGCCGAACAAGCCGAAGCCCTATTTGATGGTGGTGTGGATTTATTCCTCGTAGAAACTTGCCAAGACGTGCTGCAAATCAAAGCCGCATTGAATGGTATAGAAGAAGTTTTTGCCAAAAAAGGCGATCGCCGCCCATTAATGGTATCTGTAACAATGGAAAGCATGGGTACAATGCTAGTCGGTTCAGAAATCAACGCTGTCCTGACAATATTAGCCCCATATCCCATAGATATCCTCGGTTTAAACTGTGCCACAGGCCCAGACTTGATGAAACCGCACATCAAATATCTTTCCGAACATTCACCATTCATAGTTTCGTGTATACCCAACGCAGGTTTACCAGAGAACGTCGGCGGACAAGCACATTACCGCCTGACACCAATGGAATTACGCATGGCGTTAATGCACTTTGTTGAAGATTTGGGTGTCCAAGTGATTGGGGGTTGCTGTGGGACACGTCCAGAACACATTCAACAATTAGCAGAAATTTCCAAAACGCTGAAGCCAAAAATCAGACAGCATAGTTTAGAACCAGCCGCAGCATCAATTTATTCTACTCAGCCTTACGACCAAGATAACTCCTTCTTAATCGTCGGGGAACGTCTTAACGCCAGTGGTTCCAAAAAGTGTCGTGATTTGCTGAATGCAGAAGACTGGGACGGCTTAGTGTCCATGGCCAGGGCGCAAGTCAAAGAAGGCGCACACATTCTAGATGTCAACGTCGATTATGTGGGACGTAACGGTGTGCGAGATATGCACGAACTGGTTTCGCGCATTGTGAATAATGTTACACTGCCCTTAATGCTTGACTCCACAGAATGGGAAAAAATGGAGGCGGGTTTAAAGGTAGCCGGTGGTAAATGTTTGCTCAACTCTACCAACTACGAAGACGGCGAACCACGTTTTCTGAAAGTCCTGGACTTAGCGAAAACACACGGCGCTGGTATAGTCATTGGGACTATCGATGAAGATGGGATGGCACGGACAGCCGAGAGAAAATTTCAAATTGCCCAACGCGCCTATCGTCAAGCTGTAGAACATGGTATCCCGCCCACAGAGATATTCTTTGATACCTTAGCTCTCCCTATTTCCACTGGTATTGAAGAAGACCGAGCCAATGGTAAAGCCACCGTTGAATCAATTCGACGCATTCGCCAAGAATTACCCGGATGTCATGTAATATTGGGGATATCGAATATTTCCTTTGGTTTAAATCCTGCATCCAGAGTTGTGCTGAACTCCATGTTTTTGCATGAAGCCATGCAAGCCGGAATGGATGCCGCCATTGTCAGCCCTAACAAAATTTTACCGCTATCTAAAATTGAAGAAAAGCATCAAAAAGTTTGCCTTGACCTGATTTATGACCGCCGAAAATTTGATGGTGATGTCTGCGTTTATGATCCTTTAGGAGAACTTACCACCTTATTTGAAGGGGTAACAACCAAACGCGACAAAGGTGTTGATGAAAGTCTCCCCCTAGAAGAACGCCTCAAGCGGCACATCATCGACGGCGAACGCATTGGTTTAGAGAAACTCCTGACAACAGCTTTAGAACAGTATCCGCCCTTACAGATTATCAACACATTTCTCCTGGATGGGATGAAAGTTGTGGGGGAACTATTCGGTTCAGGGCAAATGCAACTACCCTTTGTTTTACAGTCTGCGGAAACCATGAAAACGGCGGTTGCATATTTAGAACCATTCATGGAAAAGTCAGAAACTGACAGTAATGGCAAGGGAACCTTTATCATTGCGACGGTAAAAGGTGATGTCCATGATATTGGTAAAAACTTGGTGGATATTATCCTCACTAACAACGGCTACAGGGTGATTAATCTGGGTATTAAGCAGCCGGTGGAAAATATTATCCAAGCTTACGAAGAGCATAAAGCTGATTGTATTGCCATGAGTGGGTTGTTGGTCAAGTCCACCGCTTTTATGAAGGATAATTTGCAAGCGTTTAACGAAAAAGGAATTACCGTTCCGGTAATTCTAGGTGGTGCGGCGTTAACTCCTAAGTTTGTGCATCAAGATTGCCAAAACACCTATAAAGGTAAGGTGGTTTATGGTAAGGATGCTTTTTCTGATTTACACTTCATGGATAAATTAATGCCAGCTAAGGCTGGTAATAACTGGGATGATTTACAGGGATTTTTGGATGAAGTCGTCGCAGATGAAGCAGAAATTACCAGCGAAGTGATTACGGAAGAAGCGCCCACTGCCCAGACTCCAGTCCCCATTGATACCCGCCGTTCTGAAGCTGTGGCGATAGATATTCAACGTCCTACACCGCCTTTCTGGGGAACTCAGTTATTAACGCCTGGCGATATTCCCATTGAAGAGGTGCTTTGGCATTTGGATTTGCAAGCTTTGATTGCTGGACAATGGCAGTTTCGCAAGCCGAAGGAACAGTCTAAGGAGGAATATCAGGCATTTTTGGCTGAGACAGTTTATCCGATTTTGGAGAGTTGGAAGCAACGGGTAATTGAGGAAAATTTGTTACATCCGCAGGTGGTTTATGGGTATTTTCCCTGTCAGTCTGAGGGGAATACGTTGTATGTTTATGAGACGTTCGCGGAGCGTGCGCGAAGCGCATACCGCCAAGTCGCCAAGGACGCAAAGGTAAGAGCCAGTTTTGAGTTTCCCCGGCAGAGGTCTTTGAGAAGGTTGTGTATTGCAGATTACTTTGCGCCGAAGGAGTCGGGGGTAATTGATGTGTTCCCGATGCAGGCGGTAACTGTGGGAGATATTGCGACGGAGTTTGCACAAAAGTTGTTTGCTGATAATCAATACACAGATTATCTGTATTTTCACGGTTTAGCTGTGCAGGTAGCTGAGGCGTTAGCGGAATGGACTCACGCTAGAATTCGCCGGGAGTTGGGTTTTGGTGCTGATGAACCGGATAATATTCGGGATATTTTGGCGCAGCGATATCAAGGTTCGCGGTATAGTTTTGGCTATCCGGCTTGTCCGAATATTCAAGACCAGTACAAGCAGTTGGAGTTGTTGGAGGCTGACAGAATTAATCTGTATATGGATGAAAGTGAGCAAATTTATCCAGAACAGTCTACAACGGCAATTATTGCTTATCACCCAGTAGCGAAGTACTTTAGCGCTTAATCATACCCCCCTCTCCTTCACAAGGAGAGGGGCTGGGGGTGAGGTTCTTTGAAATTTAATATAAAGTCAAGAACCTCACCCTAACCCTCTCCTTAGTAAGGAGAGGGGACTGGAATTTATCATACCCCCCTCTCCTTCACAAGGAGAGGGGCTGGGGGTGAGGTTTTTTGAAATTTAATATAAAGTCAAGAACCTCACCCTAACCCTCTCCTTAGTAAGGAGAGGGGACTGGAATTTATCCCGATTTAAAGATACTAATGAATAAACTTTATAACAAAAATACTGAACTAGAAAAAAGGCGACTATTACGCCAAAATATTACCAAAGCTGAAAAGCTTATTTGGGATAACATTAGAGATAGACAATTGGAAAACTGCAAGTTTCGCAGACAATATAGTGTGGATAGGTTTGTTATAGATTTTTACAGCGCTGAGTTGAAATTAGCTATAGAAATTGATGGTGATAGTCATTTTCAAAATGGTGCTGCTGAATATGATCAAGCAAGACAAGAGTTTATGGAATCAGTAGGAATTAAGTTTATTCGATTTACTAATAATGATGTTTATGGGAATTTGTCTGGTGTTTTAGAAAGTATTGTTCAGTATATACGAGATTTAAGAACCTCACCCCCAGCCCCTCTCCTTATTAAGGAGAGGGGGGTATGATTATTATATAAATTTACTCAAAACTTATGAGACTTTATCACCAAATCCATATCGTTGAATGTGGTGAATTACTGGTGCAGATTCCTTTGGAATTATTTGCAGTGGAATCTCCCCATCCTTATGCAAAACTCGGTGCGCCCTATGGGGAATATTCTCCTTATTATTTGCGCGACAGTGTGGTAAAAAATTTAATTCAAGCCCAAAAATATCTACAAGAATTGCATCCTCATTGGTATATTCAAATCTTTGATGCTTATCGCCCTGTAGCTGTACAACAGTTTATGGTAGATTACAGTTTTGCCCAAGCGTTACAACAGCAGGGTTTGACTGAGGTGGAGTTATCACCCAACCAACGCCAAGAGATTTGGAAGTCGGTTTATGAAATTTGGGCTGTACCCAGTTTCGATGAAAAAACTCCCCCTCCTCATAGTACAGGTGCTGCTGTAGATGTGACTTTGGTAAATGATGCTGGGGAAATAGTTGATATGGGTTCGCCCATTGATGAATTGTCCGAGCGATCGCATCCCAGTTATTATACCAATAATGACCACCCAGATGCACCACAATATCATGCTCATCGGCAATTATTACATGATGTCATGTTAAAAGCTGGATTCCAACGCAACCCTAGAGAATGGTGGCATTTTTCCTTTGGTGATCAGATGTGGGCTTGGTTGTATAATCAAAGTAATCCGGCTGATCCTTTAAATGCACGTTATGGTCGGAAAATATTTTAACCTTGAATAATCCACTTTCATTAAAGCAAAAATTACAAGCTTCCCTAGAGGAGATGCAAACCAAAAGTAATCTCAGTTCTCCTCTCACCGATTTGAAGCTAGATAAAACCTCAGCCGCAGAAATCTCCCAATTAGCTACAGAACTAGAAAGTTGTAATCCTCATCCCCAACCACTCTTAAATGCTATTTCTCTACTTAATGGTGCTTGGAAATTGCTATACTCCACAGCTAGAGAAATCCGTTCTTTAGATTCCCTACCATTAGGATTACAGTTGGGTGAAGTTTATCAGGTAATTGATGTTACCAATACACTATTTTTCAACTTAGCTTTTGTGAAACATCCTCTGGGAATAGTTTCGGGATATGTGAAAGTAACAGCTAGTTTTGCACCAGCCACAGATAATTTATCGCCTTTACCGAATCAACGCATCAATGTAAATTTCGATAAACGCTATCTATCCATTCAGAAGATATTTGGCTTTGACACTCCTCAACTTAACCCATTTAAAGTAGTTCCTGCTAATGGTCCCCAAGGTAGAATACCTACTCTTGATATTACTTATTTAGATGAAAATTTCAGAATTGGACGTGGCGGAGATGGTAGTTTATTCATTTTGAGTAAAGCTGATGATTTACCTGCAAGTTTTACGCATCTTGAGGATTTAGGCTAATCATTTTCCAAGTAGTATAAGTACCGATGGGACTCCATAGCAAATAGGGAACTAATAACAATGCTGCGGAAGTAGAAACAGGTAAAATGGCAAGTGTTAATATTAGACAAATCACCAAACCTGTACCACCGAGAATTGTACCTATTCGCAAACTACGCAGGCGGAACATAACAGGTGTATAGGCGATAGTCACTATTTCTAATAGTAAATATAAACCCATAAGTAACCAAGTTGTTGTAGTTCCTGGACTACTTTCCCAGACGATATAAGCTGACCAAGCACCACAAATAAAAATTACAGTCCAAATAATCGGAATCGCCCCTTCAAAAGTTAACCATCTGGGTCTTCGTAAGCGCTTAAACCACTGGATACCACTTGGCGTAATCAAATTAGCCGCCAAAGCAATTACAAAAGCCACACCCCCAATTACCATCCACGATCTAATCATGCTGTTTATTCTTTAACATTAGCTGCATATTCTTAAATATCATGCTTTATCGGAACATTATGTCAATTTTTGACTGATTTATCATCATCCTAGAGTTTGATAACTGTTCATTTATTGCATCTATTCCTCAAGATTTTGCGGTATTCGGTCTGTGGGTGGGTGCATGAGTTAGGGCAGTGCAAATATTATGTATTATGGGGACAACTAAAATTAATATGGAACCAGAAACAGAATCGCGATCATCGCTAGCAACATCACATCATAATAGAAACAAAGTTCATAACATCGCCAATCAAATTCGTCTCACAGGGTGGATTACCTTATGGGTACAATTGGCGCTAGCATTGGTTTCTGGCTTATTATTATTGTTTGCTTCTACAGGTCGTAATTTTGCAGATAAATCGAATCCAGGTTTAGGAATAGGAGTATTTTGGGCTGTTGGGGGAATTTTATTATTATTATTCAGCGTATTTTGGGATTTTCGTTATACGCGCATAGGTAAACGCTTAGACAATCCTAATCCAACTCTGCATCCTAGTAAAGCGGATACAACTAGAGCTATCCGCATGGGTATTCTGGTGAGTTTAGTGGGAATATTCATCACCATTTTAGGCGCAGGAACCAGCGTGAGTGTGCTAGTAGCAAAAGCTGTATCCCAACCCCCAGGAGTCGCAATTACTGACCCTAACAAGATTATTCGAGCGCTTGATGTGTTCATAGTAGTAGCGAATATTAATGGTATTGCGGCTCATTTTTTCGGTACAGTTGCTTCTATGTGGTTACTAGAAAAAGTGCATCAGCATTGACATCTTCGATAAAGTAGAGACGTTCAATGGAACGTCTCTATAATGGTTTTGGAAAAAGCTAGGGAATGGGGAATAACTGCTATTAATGTAATTAAGTATTCCTGACTCACATCCCATAAAAATCAATGACAATTCTCAATGCTAGTAATTTATCTCTAGAAGATATACAGCGTCTGTTTGGCTTTCAAGAAGAGTATAGGGACTCATTTTCCCCTCTGTTATCCCTGGAACCTCTCCTAGAAGCAGAACACCAAGAACTTCTACAAATTAGAGATGACTTTCGACGTTACCTGAAATCTGGCAAAGTTTCGGAAGGACAGGTCAAATTTCTTGTTATTGCACCCTTGCTGAGATTAGCTGGATTTTATCGCTATCCCATCGAGATTCGCTTAGAAGAAGATATTGCTGATATTGAGGTTGAAGATGAAGATACCAAAATTAAAGGCAGGATGGATATTTTAGCTGTTAGTAAAGCTAAAAATACTAAATTTCAAGTATATTTTTGGATACTTTTCATTGAATCAAAAAATAGTCAAATTGATATATCAACAGGCTTACCTCAACTGCTCACTTATGTCTATAAAAGTTTAAATAATCAAACATCCGTTTGGGGTTTAACAACTAATGGCAGGGGTTATCAGTTTGTTTATATTGAACAGGGTAATCCTCCCATTTATCATCTGATGCCATTATTAAATTTTATGGAGCCTCCCCGTGCAGTTGAATTATTACAAGTTTTAAAAGCCATTTGTCAGATGTAAATACTCGTTTCAATTCTCAGTTTAATTTCACAAGAATACTGACTTCGTTATAGTCTTAAGTATCAGGTCGTCAAAGTAGCTTATAGAAACCAGTTATCGATTTGAAGTTGGCTAAAATCAGCATAATCTGATACATTATTAGTAACAAGAATTAGATCATTAACATGAGCAATTGCAGCAATTTGACCATCTGGAAATGATGGTGTTTTGCCAATAGCCACCAAACGCGCTCTTTCTAAAGCGTGCCATTTAGCAGCGTTATTATCATACGGCAGTATAGGTATATTAGGCTGAATTACTTCTTGGAGATATTTTTCTATAGTTCGACGTTTTTTTGAATCTGGAAGACGATAAGACCCGAAAAGTATTTCATGATAGACAACAGTTGCTGTAGCTATTTCATTTTCATGCTGTCGTAGCATTTCCATAACATTCGAGTTAGGAATTGGGCGCAATGGCTCAGAGAAAACATTAGTATCTAATAAAAAGCGCGGACTCACCAGTTTACCTCACGTCCTGGTGAAGTATCTCTCACATTTGCAAAAACTTCTGGTTCTATTTCTAATTCTTGTTCTTGGCGAAAATTTTCTAGTGATTGCCAGAACTGAGACTCACTAATTCCATTTTTTTTAGGTTCTTCCTGTATAATTTCAATCACTATTTGTTGACCATCAGGAATTTTTATTTCCTGAAATAGTTCTATGGTGTTCTTGCGCTTGATACCTTTAATTTTCATACAGCAAAATTTATTAACGTTAAATCTGTGTTCTTAGTTTTATCAAATAGGAACACTAAGATATCTCTATTTTAGAGAATAAAATTAAACATTTGGAAAATAATTATTTTAAATTTACTTTGATAAAAAAGTTAGACTACCTTGGGATGAATGGGAAGCGACTAACGAAGAAGTAGAAAAAGTGGCATCTCAGTTTATCTTGGCTAATTGTTATAACCCGCAAGTTGCTGGCGACATACTACAAGCAAAACAAGCAACGTGGGGAAAGCAGCAGTGCCAGGTATCGGAAACGTAGAACCCGCAATACTTCGTGGAAAATGACTTGTTTAGAAATCTTTACAATTTTGTGTAAGCCTTATATGTTACAGTTTACAAGTCTCGACGCGAGAGAATATGTGTGTAAGCCTTATATGTTACAGTTTACAAGTCTCGACGCGAGAGAATATGTAACCACCCCCACCACCTCACCCCCACCTCCAACCACTATCCATACCCACCACCCCACCACCCACCACCCGGGGAGATGTCCTTCGGGAGCTTTGACGTTGAAGGTCAGGTCTTTATAATCTCGCCATTCTTTCATCATAATAAATCCTTTTCTCCAGCCCACGCGATCGCCGAACTTGCACCAAGTTTCATAATCCGCTTCGGGATTTCCACCCACACTTTCCCAGATACGCTTTTGTACACTAAAACCAAAACGCCCATTGCTATATTCTACCCAAAGTTGGTCAATAGTGCGTAAGTCTGTGCAGGGAAATTGTTCAATTGAATTGGTGTCAAGCCAGCCTTCTTCTTCTCTCTTAGCAGCTTTTAGCATCACTTTCAGAGTTTCTTGATCTGCTTCTTTCCACTCTCCAGCTTTGAGCAAATCTCGCAACCGCGTATAGTCTACACCTTTATCTGAAGGTAATTCATTTTGGCGTAGTTTCTCAGCTTTTTCCTGTTCGAGTTTTCGTGTTTCTGCTTCCTTTCGTTGCCGTTGTATCCTTTCGGCTGCTTCTTTTTCGAGTTTTTGACGTTTTTGTTCTTCGGCTTCTTGTTCTTGTTCTCTCTTTAACCTATCGTCTTCTTCTTGTTTTAGCCGTAGTATTTCGGCTTCTTGTTCTTCTCGCCGTTGTCTTTGTAACCTATTAGCTTCCTGTTGTTTACGTATTCTCTCAGCTTCTTCTCGTTCTCGTGGTCTTTGTAGCCTTTCAGTTTCTTCTTGCTGGTTGAGTTTTTGTTTACGCGCCCCAATCAATTTCTCAGCCGCATTCCAAAATCCCTCAGCTACATTAGTAAATGCAGCGTCTTGGTCAGTCCATGACTTTACAGGTAAGATATTATTTTGGACATCCTTTGGCAAACCCTGAATTTTAGCAAATAATGGTGCATATTTCCATGCAACACTTCGCAAAATAATGGGAATAACACAAGCATCTCCTAAATCGTGACGTTCTATTGCCTTTGTTACCTCAACTTTCCAACAGTATTCGGAAGCCATAAAATCAGAACTCACAAGCAACAAAATTATATCGGCTGTATTGAGATTATCTTTAATTTGCCGATCCCACACTTCCCCTGGCATTATTTTGCCATCATGCCAGATTGAAATTTTACCCTGGTGTGTGAAAACACTCAGATGGTTTTCTAGTTCTTTCCGTAGAAATTCGTCTTTGTGAGAGTAGGAACAGAATACCTTGAGCGATACTTCTATCATTTTGTGTTTCAGGAGTACGATAAGTTAAGCTTTAAGCAAATTATAGTATTTTTGCTTGATTTCCCCGCTCGGCTAACGGTAGTAGCTGGGGTAACTTGAAACGTCTGCAATTATGTTTCAAATTCTTATAAATACAGGGATGTAATCAATAGTTTACATTTTCTAATAACTCCCCCATTTGCTGCACATTCACCAAACTATTAGCACACAAAATCCCAGAAGCAGCTACCGCAGGTACACCAATTCCCGGCATAGTGCTATCACCCACACGATACAAACCTTTTATCGGTGTTTGCGTACTAGGAAACATCCCCTTACCCGCAACTATAGCCGGACCATAAGTTCCCTGATATCGTCTAAGATAATGAGCATGAGTTAGCGGTGTTCCAATCAGTTCCAACACTACACGTTCACGAATATCTGGGATAACTCGCTCTAAAGCCCGATATAAAGTTTGCGCTTTCTCTTGTTTCCTGGCTTCATACCCATCATTTCGTTCCCATCCTGCATAAGGTTCCAGAGTGTAAGCATGAACCACATGATGTCCCTCTGGTGCTAACGTTGCATCCCACACACTGGGAATGGAAATCATGCAAGTATTACCCGGTACGCTGATATCTTGATTTGAATCATGCACTACTACATGATGTCCCGTCAAATTTTCTAAACCATTCGCCTTAATTCCTAAGTGCAAATGCAGAAAACTATCAACTGCTGGTGTTTCTAATGCAACTTGCCGATATGATGCAGGTAAATCTTCAGGGCGTAACAGGTGATTGTAAGTATCCCAAATCGTCGCGTTAGAAATGACTATGGGCGCTTGGAGAACTTCACCATTTTGCAACTTTACACCGACAGCTTTACCCGATTCCACCAAGATTTGCTCGACATGACACCCCAAACGTAACTTACCACCCCAGCGTTCTAAACCCCGCACCAAAGCATTGACAATTGCACCACTCCCTCCCACAGGATACTCAACCCCAGCACGGGAGCGCTCACCTAACATAAAAGCTACCTCTGGGGCAATTGTGCCGTGTGCCTTTAAACCAGATAATAAAAAGCATTCCAGGTCAATCAGCCGACGTACCCAAGGGTCTTTGACTGTAGCATCCATGACATTACCCACAGAAGATTGAACAAGGGGTAAGTTAGGTAACATTTTCGTTAAAGATGGTAAATAACGTGTCATTAATACCAAAATTACCTGCCAATCTGCTCTCAAAGCGAGAGTGGGAATACCTTTCATCCCCTCGTATAGCTTTAATAAGCGTTCTGCAAACTGTTGAAATTCCTTAGCACCTTGGGGCGTTATTTTATCGAGTTCATTCAGGTACTTTTCAGCATGGCCATAAACTGCAAAAATGGCTTCAGGAAAGTGATAGTGTCCTAATGGATCATAGGGTATAACTTGGAGAGATTCGCCTAGAACATCGAGAATTTGCTTGACAGGATTCAAGCTTTGTGTATCTGTTAAACCACAATAAAAAGAGGGGCCTGAATCAAATTCAAATCCTCGTCGTCTGAAACTATGGGCTGCACCGCCTGCAATTGCGTGGCTTTCACACACAATCACCCGCTTACCATAACGAGCAAGTAAACCCGCAGCGCATAACCCACCAATACCGCTACCAATTACGATGACATCTTGAGAATGCTGAGTATTGAGTGCTGAGTTCATATTTTAATGACTAATGACTAATGACCAATGACTAATGACTAATGACTAATGACTAATGACTAATAACCAATGACTAATAACCAATGACTAATGACTAATGAATGAACCATTAATTGAACTAAAAGGCATTTCTAAGTCCTTTGGTAGTAATAAAGTTTTAGATAATGTGGATTTGACGATTTACCGGGGGGAGGCAGTAGGGATTATTGGGCCTTCAGGAACTGGTAAATCAACGGTGTTAAGAATTATTGCCGGATTAATGGCTCCCGATAGCGGAGAAATTTATATCCAAGGGGTACGGCGAGATGGGTTAATTGAGGACAGCGCTGATCCGATTGGGATTGGGATGGTGTTTCAACAAGCGGCGTTATTTGATTCGTTGACAGTGGATGAAAATGTGGGTTTTTTACTGTATCAACATTCCAAGATACCGCGATCGCGTATTCAACAGATAGTTAAAGAAAAATTAGAAATGGTCGGTTTATCGGGAATTAGCCATCTCTACCCATCTGAACTATCCGGGGGAATGCGAAAACGGGTAAGTTTTGCCAGAGCAATTATCTCTAATCCTGATAATCTCACAGAGGGCCCAGAAGTTTTACTATACGATGAACCCACAGCCGGACTTGACCCTATTGCCTCAACAGTCATAGAAGATTTAATTCGAGAGTTACAATTGACACAAGGAGTCTGTAGTACTTATGCTATTGTGACGCACCAAGATAGTACCATTCGCCGTACAACTGATAGACTAGTGTTTCTTTATCAAGGTAAAGTGCAGTGGCAAGGTACAGTTAGTGACATAGATAGCACAGAAAATCCCTTGATTAGACAATTTATTAGTGGCAGTGTCAAAGGACCAATTCAAGTGGCTGGGTAGTACCGCAAGGCGAAAGTCAAAAGTCAAAAGTCAAAAGTCAAAAAACTCATAACACAGGCTTTTGAAGGATTTTAAAGGTGAACTAGCCCTGTGGGAGGGTTTCCCCCTCTACGAGACGCTACGCGAACAATAGGCGAGAGCATAAATAAACGGAGTAATCTGTAGTTTATGTGAACCAAACCACTCAAAACATGAGTAAACGTTATCTAGGTCATAACACCTTGGGATTCGCTAGTCCCCTGCCATGTTGCTACTTATTAAACAATCCGCAAGGATAGTGTATTTAGCATAACAAGCTCAGATAACAAGGTTGAAGCAAACATTACCCTGAAAAGGTGAAATTTAAATGTCTAATTTTGTTCTAGTTCTTGATACCAACAAAAAACCACTTACTCCAATTCATCCAGGAGATGCACGTTTTTTATTAAATCAACAAAAAGCTGCTGTATTTAGAAGATTTCCATTTACCATAATTTTGAAAGAACCTAAATCTGAAGTTCCAACTCAACCGATTGAATTAAAAATAGATCCAGGGAGTAAAACTACAGGTTTTGCGTTAGTTCAAAATAATAAAGTCATCTGGGGTATGGAATTACAACACAGAGGTTTAGCTATTAAAGAAAGCCTAGAAACTCGAAAAGGAGTAAGGCGAGGAAGACGTTCTAGACATACTCGTTATCGTCAAGCTAGATTTCTTAACCGCACTAAACCTCAAGGTTGGTTAGCACCTTCTTTAAGCCATAGAGTTTTAACTATTAACACTTGGGTTAAAAGATTATGTAATTTTGCCCCAATAACTGACATAGTTCAAGAGCTTGCTAGGTTTGACCTACAGCAGCTAGAAAACCCGGAGATATCAGGCTTTGAGTATCAACAGGGAGAGTTACAAGGGTATGAAGTCCGTGAATATCTTTTGAATAAATGGAATAGAAAATGTGCATACTGTACTGCGGAAAATGTCCCTTTACAAGTTGAGCATATTAAACCAAAAGCCAAAGGAGGAACTAATAGAATTTCTAATTTGTGTCTAGCTTGTGAGAAATGCAATATCAAAAAAGGTACTCAAGATATTGAGAAGTTTTTAGCAAAAAAGCCTGAGTTGTTGAAGCAAATTTTATCCCAAGCCAAGCGTCCACTAAAAGATGCGTCTGCTGTAAATTCAACGAGATGGGCTTTATTTAATAAGTTAAAAGAAACTGGATTACCTATAACAACAGGTTCAGGAGGTTTAACTAAGTTTAATAGAACTCGTTTAGGATTGCCTAAAACTCATTGGATTGATGCTGCTTGTGTAGGAAAAGTTGAAACTCTCAAAATACTGACAACAAAAATTTTAACAGTAAAAAGCACGGGGCATAGTTGCAGAAGATTCTGTAGGATCAATAAATTTGGTTTTCCTTGCACTGAGCCTAAAAAAATATTCACTCATGTTTCTACAGGAGATTTTGTTAAGGCTACTTTGCACAAAGATCGTAAAAACATAACTTCTGGAAAGTATGTAAGTCGTGTTAAAACTCCCACAAAAAACGGATGTGAGATTGTTATCAATGGTTTTAGAGTTGAATTTTCAACAATGAAAGATATTACTAAGGTTCATTGTAGTGACGGGTATAGCTACGGTTGACTACGGACAACTACAATTTTATGAGATTAAATGCAAAGACTGGAGAACCCGTAGGGTTGCTTTATTTACGCCGTGCTGTACTAGGTCGATGGAGAAATAAATCATATGCGAGATATCATAACAAACAGCTTTGCGTCTAAGCGCACATTGAGAGAAGGCTCAGTGGGGTTGCTCATACTCGTGGGTTTGGGAGCATTTGTGATGATTGTCCTCTGGTTAAATAGATTTACCGCAGGCACTAATTCATACAAATTCATAGTGGAATTTGCTAATGCTGGAGGTATGCAAAGAGGCGCACCGGTTCGCTATCGGGGTGTGAAAGTAGGCAATATTTCTAAACTGAAAGCAGGTTCAAATGCCGTAGAGGTGGAAATTGAAATTGCTCCAGCTGACCTGATGATTTCCCGCGATGCAGTAATTGAAGCTAATCAGAGCGGATTAATTAGTGAAAGTATTATCGATATTACACCTAAAACATCTATACCGGTTGGGGCGATCGCTAAACCCCTAGATAATAATTGTGATGACAGTCTGATAGTGTGTAATGGTTCTCGGTTAACAGGTGAAATTGGCATCAGCATTGATGAACTGATTCGCACCTCAACTAATTTAGCCACTACATACAATGATCCAGCATTTTACCAAAACCTAAATCGACTTTTAGAAAGCTCAACAGCAGCAGCCACTGGAGTTGCATCCCTGACTCAGGATTTCCAAGTTTTGAGCAAAAGCTTTCAACAACAACTAGGGACATTTTCCACCACCGCTAATTCAGTACAACAATCCACAAATAAACTTACTGTATCCGCCACTAAAACAGTAGACCAATTAGGGGCGACAGCAAGTGAATTTAGTGCCACAGCCAATCAAGCTAGTCGCTTGTTGAGTAACCTAGATGAACTCGTCACCAGCAACCGGAGTTCTTTAGTTGGGGCTTTAAATAATATTACCGAAACTAGCAACCAACTCCGGGTGACAGTCAGTAGCCTATCACCTGCGGTTAATCAACTCACCCAAGGCGAATTACTCAACAATTTAGAAAGTCTTTCCGCAAATGCAGCCCAAGCCTCAGCCAACTTACGCGACGCGTCTAAAACTTTAAATGATCCTCAGAATCTAGTGCTAATGCAGCAAACCTTAGATTCAGCCAGGGTAACTTTTGAAAATACCCAAAAAATTACCTCTGATTTAGACGAATTGACAGGTGATCCAGCTTTCCGGCAAAATCTGCTGCAATTGGTCAATGGTTTAAGTGGTTTAGTGTCTTCTACAGAACAGATGCAGCAAGATGTCAAGGTAGCTGCTACTTTAGACTCACTCAAAATAGCCGTGAGCAAACCTGGTGTTAAACAGCTTCCTGTAAAGAAACCATTTGTTAAACAGCCTCCTGTTAGTACACCTAAAATTGAGCTTCCCACTCCAAACCCACCAAAGCAACAGGCGCTGAATATTAAACCCACACCTGCTGCTGTTGCTATTTTTGAACCCAACCCCCAACCAATCGTTAATCCAGCCATCCCCGACTCATCCCAAGACAAGCTACTACAGCAGCTGCGGAAATATGGAGAAGAAAGAAAGGTCAATGAATAAAATGAATAAGGTTGAATTCGACCCTTCGGTGAACCCTTGTAGAGAAGTTCCATAGAACGTCTCTACATTCTCAGATATCTTTAATGACCAATGACCAATGACCAATGACCAACGACTAATTCCAATCTTGCTCTTCTTTTTTGCCGCGACTTTGATAAATTCCGCCTATATTGTGCATTTGGCGAGTTTTTTCCAAAAGTTCGGCTTCTGTCAAACCCCACTGCTGCAAGATTTGATCCAGGTCTTTTTGGATGTCCCTCGCCCCTGGAAAGCCTTGATAACGAATTCTTAATCTAGCTAATTCGGCTAAATTGTACTCCGTTGCCTCTTGAGCGAGTAAAATATTAATAGAGGAGCGATCGCGGTTATAGAGGGGATGTTGTTGGTCTTTATTTGCGTGTAATTCAGACATGATTTATACCTATAGTTGGATTATTACTTCATCCCAAATCGAGATTTAATAGTCTTTCTATACCGCCATAATTAATCATGACGGCAACCACACCCCACCTCATACGGCTCTCACCACTGCCATGTAACTTTAAATAAAGATACATTATCTTTAAGAAAATACAAAAAAGTTTAAATGAGGGTGAATATTTAGCTCACCCAACGCCCAAAGCAGCAAGGGAGCAAGAACCCACTATGTTTGAACACTTCACTTCCGAAGCCATTAAAGTAATTATGTTAGCCCAGGAGGAAGCACGCCGCCTAGGACACAATTTCGTAGGAACTGAGCAAATTCTCCTGGGACTAATTGGAGAAGGGACTGGGGTTGCTGCTAAAGTACTGGCCGAATTGGGTGTAACTCTCAAGGAAGCACGCCGCGAAGTCGAAAAAATTATCGGTAGAGGTTCTGGCTTTGTACCACCAGAAATTCCTTTTACTCCCAAGGTGAAAAGCTTATTCGAGCAATCCTTTCGAGAAGCCAACAGTCTGGGACATAACTACATCAACACTGAACACTTACTCTTAGGATTAACCGAGGCTGGTGAAGGTGTCGCCGCCAAAGTCCTCCAAAATCTAGGGGTTGACCTTAAGAACGTCCGCACAAACGTCATCCGCCGTTTGGGTGAAGGTGGAACTGTTTTTGCGAGTACAGGTAGTAGCTCCAAGCGCAGCCAAAGCGTGACTCTAGAGGAATTTGGCAGAAATCTGACTAAATTAGCTCAGGAAGGCAAGCTTGACCCTGTAGTTGGTCGAGCCAAAGAAATTGAGCGTACCATCCAAATTCTCGGTCGTCGGACAAAGAATAATCCTGTATTGATTGGTGAACCAGGAGTTGGGAAAACTGCGATCGCCGAAGGTCTAGCTCAACGCATTGTCAATCAAGATGCACCGGAAATCTTGCTAGATAAGCAAGTTATCAGTCTTGATATGGGCATGGTAGTATCTGGAACCCGTTTTCGTGGTGACTTTGAAGAACGCCTGAAGAAAATTGTCGAAGAAGTTCGTTCTGCTGGCAATATCATTCTGGTGATTGACGAAGTTCACACCTTAGTTGGTGCGGGTGGTACAGAAGGCGGTTTAGATGCAGCCAATATCCTCAAACCTGCCTTAGCACGCGGTGAACTCCAGTGTATTGGTGCAACCACTCTGAATGAATATCGTCAGCATATTGAGCGTGATGCGGCTTTAGAGCGTCGTTTCCAATCAATTCTGATCGGGGAACCATCAGTAGAAGAAACTGTGGAAATTCTCTACGGATTGCGCGGAGCTTATGAGCAGCACCACAAAGTCCATATTTCTGATCAAGCTGTACTCGCAGCCGCCGAGCTGTCAGACCGTTATATTAGCGATCGCTTTTTACCAGATAAAGCAATTGACCTAATTGATGAAGCTGGTTCTCGTGTGCGCCTGCGGAACTCGCGGATTTCGACTAATAAAGAACTCAAGAAGCAATTAGTCGGTGTGAGTAAAGCCAAACAGGAAGCAGTCAGAGTCCAGAATTTTGGCAAAGCTGGAGAACTGCGCGACGAGGAAATGAAACTCGAAGCCGATCTGCAAGCTGAAGCACAAAATGAGGATTTTGTCAAGTCACCCATCGTCGATGAGGAAGACATTGCTCAAATTGTCGCCTCTTGGACAGGAGTACCAGTCAACAAACTCACCGAATCAGAGTCAGAGTTGCTGCTGCACCTAGAAGACACACTCCACGAGCGGTTAATTGGTCAAGAACAAGCAGTTACAGCCGTATCTCGCGCCATTCGTCGCGCCAGAGTCGGGTTAAAAAATCCCAATCGTCCCATTGCTAGTTTTATTTTCTCTGGACCTACCGGAGTTGGTAAAACAGAGTTAGCAAAATCTTTGGCATCTTACTTCTTTAGCAGTGAAGAAGCGATGATTCGCCTAGATATGTCCGAGTACATGGAAGGACATACAGTTTCCAAGCTGATTGGTTCACCTCCTGGTTACGTAGGATACGACGATGGCGGACAACTAACAGAAGCCGTGCGCCGCAAACCATACTCAGTGATTCTCTTCGACGAAATCGAAAAAGCGCATCCTGACGTATTTAATATGCTGCTGCAACTCTTAGATGACGGACACCTCACCGATGCGAAAGGTCGGAAAGTGGACTTCAAGAACACCCTAATTATTCTGACTTCCAACATTGGTTCTAAGGTAATTGAAAAAGGTGGTGGTGGTTTAGGCTTTGACTTTGAGACTGCGGCCGATGCAAGCTATAACCGCATTCGTACCTTAGTGAATGAAGAACTGAAAGCTTACTTCCGTCCGGAATTTCTCAACCGCTTGGATGATATTATCGTCTTCACCCAACTTGCTAAAGATGAAGTCAAGCAAATTGCTGATATTATGCTCCGCGAAATTGCTAGCCGCTTGACTGAAAAAGGCATCACTTTAGAAGTTACAGAACGCTTTAAAGAGCGTGTAGTGGAAGAAGGCTATAACCCCAGTTACGGTGCGAGACCGTTACGCCGAGCAATTATGCGCTTGTTAGAAGACCCTCTGGCTGAAGCAATGCTTTCTGGTCAAGTCACCGAGGGAGTTACAGCCATTGCGGATATTGATGATGACAATCAGGTAACAATACATGGCTCAGAAAAGCGAGAGTTACTCTTAGCTAATGCTGGCTAGTATTTCCCCCAAGTAACTGAATTACAAACCTTTACCCCTGGTAGTCATACTAGGGGATTTTTTTATGGGTATATATAAATTAAAAGCTGTTTCAGTTCAAAAATATAATGTGCCAATAAAAAAGTTATATTTAAAGATTGGATTGAAACTGAAAAATAAAAGTATCAGTTAGATAAAATCGAATGGCTACAACTTAGGTTTAGTTTGGTTATGAGAAATCTTGAAAGTTTAACCATCCACCAATTTCGAGGTTTACAGAACCTGGAATTAAAGGATACAGGACAAATCAATATCCTTGTGGGAGTTAACAACGCAGGTAAAACGAGTGTACTGGAAGCAATTTCAACGTACTGTCGTCCACTAGATTTATCTGAGTGGCTGTCAACAGCATTGCGACGAGAAATCAGTCTATATCGTAGTAGTTCCAGGTTGGAAGCTCTAAAATGGTTATTTCCTCAACAGAAACAAGGAAAACACACTCAGAGTTACCAAGGACAGATATTGATATCTGGTACAGGTGATTTCCCAGTCAGTAAATTAGAAGCAACCTACCAGGAACTTGAAGGAACATGGATATCTAAAGAAACACTTGGTGATGAAGAAATTAATGATAGAGATGAAAGTCTTGAGGATGATTTTAGCAACCGACAAGGTGCAGAGTTAGAGCTAAGAGTTACTCCTGCTACTGTTCAAATAGACTTGTTTCAGAATCAAAACGAGATTATCGAAAAGTTTCAAATATGGGAAAATGATAGATTTATTCCCAAACGAGGGCAAAAAAACCTAGCATTACCTGTTGCTACTATTACCCCATTTTCCCACCGTGCGGAACGTTTTCAAATTCGGCTGCTTTCAGATGCAATTTTTCAAGATTTCAAGTCTGAGGTAATTAGATTACTTCAGTATATGGACTCAGGAATTATTGACCTTGAACTTGTAGTTCCTCCAGGTCAAAGAATACGTAATCCTAGTATATACATTAAGCATCAACAAACTGGTATTGCACCAATCAGTGCTTTTGGTGATGGTGTCTCTCGTTTGCTATCAATGGCTTTAATGCTTCCCAGAGTAAAAGAAGGAATTCTGCTAATTGATGAATTAGGAACTGCAATTCATACCGAAGCACTGCAATTTTTCTTTAAGTGGTTGATTGACTGGTCTCGGAAAATGAACGTACAAATTTTTGCAACCACTCACAGTCTTGAAGTTATTGATGCGCTATTAGTTGCAAACACTTCCGAAACTGACTTAGTTGCAAACACTTCCGAAACTGACTTAGTAGTGTATAGAATAAAACCTGATGCTTCACAAACTAATGTAGTGCGGCTGGATAGAAATATGCTCAAAATACTTCGAGAGGAATTAGGACAGGAGGTTCGCTGGTGAGTCGGAAGCATGCTCTTATTGGCGTTGAAGGTCCCAATGATTCAGCATTTGTTGGCAAGGTTCTCAATCTGCTAAATTTCAAAAAATTTGATGGTAAAGAATCTAATTTAGACTCATTTTGGGCAAAATTTAGACCAATTTATCCTAAAAAAGGGGGGGATTTGTATGAAAGGTTAGATATGCCATCTATTTTTTTTACAGATACTCTCTCAGTTGCTATCTATGCGGGTGGTGGAAGCAACCTGTCACGAAATCTATCACTCATTCTGCACAGTCATCCCCCGTATCAAAAACAAATTGAAGCATTTGGAATTATTGCCGATGCTGATAAGGATTCACCAAATAATATTGCTAAAAAATATAGCAAAGATTTCCAAGTATATTTCCCTGGATTTCCCACAGTCGGAGGAAATGTAGATCCAGGTGATCCACGAACAGGTATTTATGTACTGCCAGATAATTCACAGAAAGGTGTACTAGAAAATATTCTTTGTAGTTGTGGAGAATATGCTTATCCTTTACACATGGAAAAAGCGGCTTTATATTTAGCTGAGTTTGATGGAGAACATAAGCCCAAGTGGAAACCATTTGATGATAAGAAGGCTTTAATAGCTACGGTTGTCAGTGTTTTGAAACCAGGGAAGACTAATACAGTGAGTATTAAAGATAATAACTGGATTAGCCAAAATACTCTGAGTAATGTTCCTGCTCTTGGAAATTTTGTAACTTTTATAAAAAAACTTTTAGATTTAGAGATAATCGATATTTAGCAAGTATACCCCTTTCCAGATTATAATCTAGAAAAGGGCATCTTCAAACAGAAAAAGAATTTTTTATTTACTGGCTTTTTAACACCCCCAGTTCTTGCTGTATGGGCAAGACATCTAAAATATCGGTTTGAGCGCAATATTTTAAATCTTCGTGGGATTCCAGACGTAGTAATCTTTTGCCGTGGCTGGCTTGGTGGAATAATCCCAATAAGTCATTTTGCCAGTGTGAGTAAAGCGCGATCGCACTAATTACTTCATCGTTACCAGCTAATTCGTCTTGAGAAAATTGGGACTTCTCGACAAGACTATGAGCGATCGCCCCAGCACAAACTGTATCTTCTAAAGAAAAAGAGCCTTCCCAACCAGAACCGACAATCCACACAGTCTCTGGTTGTTTATCCAGGAGATACTGCACCACCGCCGCCCGATTAATCAAAGCTGCGGCCAGTACACTGGGGGAGTGTTCTATCCGTTGTAAGGCGCGAGTTCCATTGGTGGTACTGATGAACAAACGCCTCCCCTCAACTACTTCCCGTGTGCAGTCAAGAGGAGAGTTACCCAATTCAAAGCCAGTTACTTTAGCACCGCCGCGTTCTCCAGCTCGGAGTCGTTTTTCCGGTGGCCATTTTTCGCTAACTGCAATCAATTGTTCTAAATCGCTGAAGACTTGCACAGCTTCGCCACCAGATGCCAAAACAGTCGCTATAGTGCTAGTAGCCCGCAAAACATCAACTACGATCGCGCAGTCTGGAGTTTCGCCGGTAGGAGTCAATTCCGGAGTGTGGTATATGAATAGCTTCACGCGGTGGATAAACCTGCTCTAAATACTATTGCCGAGATTACATTCTAATGGGTGTCATTCACCATAATCACAGTTAAATTCGGAGTATTTCTTATCATCAGACCAGAGTATTTCTTATATATGGTTGCAAAATTGATGCCAGCGAAGACAAACAAAGGTAATCTGAAAACAGAATAAATCCCAGCAGAAAAGGTTTTAATCCTCTGGTACTTGGCAAAATAGAGAGGAAATCTTGGCAATCCACAGATCCCACCTCTACAATTCGTTACAAAATTAATATGGCACCTTTACCCGACTACCGCCCGAAACAAATGTCTGTAGGCCCCTTGGAAGCAGAAATTTTGAATATTATCTGGGAACTGGGTTCAGCTACAGTCAAAGATGTACACGATCGCATTCTCTCTGACCCTAACCGAGAATTAGCTTATACTTCTGTAACTACAGTTTTACGTCGTCTCACTGATAAAGGTTGGTTAGCTTGTAACAAACAAGGACGGGCATTTTATTGGCTACCAAAGCTGACAAAGCAGCAAGCACAGGTAATTAAGGCGCATGACCAGTTACAGAAATTTCTCGCCGTGGGTAATCCTGATGTGATCGCCGCCTTTGCTGATAGTCTAGATGCAGCCGCCAGTGACCAACTAGAAGCGATCGCTCAACGCATTCAAGCCGCACGCCAAGCCAGGGAGGGACAATAATCATGCATTTGATGATGATTTTGACTGCTATCACAGTTGCTTGGAGTTTAAGACACTCTGGGAATCATCTCCAAGGAAATTGGGATATCCGGTGGCGGCGATCGCTGTTTTTATTTCTCTTCCCCCCATTATTAATTTTTATGACGGCGATCGCAGTGTTATTCATGGGGCCGCAAGGCAAAATGGGCGGAATACACACTGGCTGGTGGAGTTATGAACTAGCGTTAATTCTTTTAGGCTTTTTCGCCATTTTGTGCATGGTTTTAGCCTTCCAAGGTTGCCAATCTGTAGAATCTGCCCGTAAATCTCCCCTAGTAAATATTCAGGGTAGACAAGTTAGATTACTGAACACAGACGCGCCCTTTGCGGGTCAAATAGGCTTTTGGCATCCAGAATTAGTAGTTAGTCAAGGATTGCTGCAAACCCTGTCTCCTGCCCATGTAGATAGTGTTTTAGCGCATGAACAAGGACACTACCATTACCGGGACACATTTTGGTTTTTCTGGCTGGGTTGGGTACGTGCTTGTACCAGTTGGCTACCCAATACAGATGCTTTGTGGGAGGAACTCTTAGCTTTGCGGGAATTACGGGCGGATAGTTACGCAGCTTCACAGATAGATCCTTTGCTATTAGCAGAGTCATTGCTGATGGTGGTGAGTAACAGCAGTAGCAGTGTATCATCAGAAATTTGCTGTGCAGCTTTAGGGGCTAGTGGAAGCGAGCGTTTAGAACAGAGAATAGAAGCTTTATTAGCACCACCAGCACCCACAGCAGAAATCAACTCTCTATCTTGGCATAGTTTTCTCCTAGCATTTCTACCGCTAGCAAGCGTCATATTTCATACTTAAACTCAGGTTGAGCCAGCTAAGTAAGTATGCGGGAAAATTTCAAGTTATGTCATTGCGAACGGAGTGAAGCAATCTCAAGGGATTTGAGGATTTTACATTTTGTTACATAGTTAGGTTTATTTGTGACTACCTACTTATGAAGATGAGAATCACTCATCTTCTAGCAACTGTTCTACAAATCTTTGCACCAAAGGGACTTGAAAGGCATTGCCTTCTTGAGTCAAAATTTCTTTGCGTGCAAGTTTTCGCACAACTCCTTTATCTTGCTGTGTGGGAGTTTCGCCTTGAATTACCCGCCGCAGTAAATTGCGGTCACTATCTGCTAAACTTGTCCATAATTCGCGGAAATACTGATCACCTCGCTCAAGCACTGTGGGAATAATTGTTTGTACATCCTGTGCAGTGGCTTGGGCTGTATCTGCTTGTCGCTGATTTCTCCTAATATCTTGGTTGAGTAACTCCACCAACTCGTAACATACCAACTGGACGAGATAAGGTTGACAGTGAGTAAGTTCAATAATTTCATTTACAGCAGTTGCTTCATATATGTTGGGGAAGTCTTCCACAGGCTGTAGAATCAACTCACGAGCTTCTGATTCTTGCAAAAAACTCATCTGCAAGGCGCGGGTGTTAATTAAATAATCACTCCAATAATTATCAAGTTCAGATAGCTGGTGGGAACCACTGAACAGCAAAATCCATTTTTTTTGGTGTTGCAGCAGGTTACGAATAAAATTGAGAGGCGCACGGCTATTTGTTTCTTTCACCACCTCACTCAATCGCTCATATTCATCAAAACAGAGAAGAAATTGCTTATTGGAATATTTGCCTTCTATTTCTGTGAGCCAAGTTTGCAGCGCTGGAAATGGATCTTCAGCTAATTTGCTGGCTTTGATTTGAGGTAAGGGTCGCTTAAAGCTGAATTTGTCGCCACAGTGGAAAATTTCAACAATTCCCGCGCCACTGCTAAATAAAAATTTACCTCTCCCTGACATACAGCAGATTGTAGGGAGAGGTAAATGACGACATAACGGCTGGGGTTTGGTACTCGCTGTTCCCAAGTCAAAAAGTAGTGATACAGCAACGAAGATTTACCAATTCGCTTGTCACCAACAATATTAATACTTATCGGCTGGACTCCACTCATTCGAGATGCGATCGCGTGTAACTGCTATATAAAACCTAGACAAAACTAGACTTTACTTTCTACTTCAACGGGAGCATGGGAGCAGTTATCCCTCAGTAGACTTTCACGCCTTAGCCAGACGCGATTGTGTTCCAATTAAGTTTCTGAAAAAGACTACCACCATCATTGCTTGGTTTTCGCGTCGGCAATAGTCTCAATTCAATACTTGATATCACCGTATTATATATCAAGTAGTTGATTTTTTCCTAAAATATATATTGATTTTTGTCAATATAAGTATAGTTTTGTCTATGAAATTGTCAACTTAGGACTTGCTCATCTTTACGACCGACAAACAGCCTGGGGTCTTCAATCATCCCCGCAGCTACAAAAGGATTCGCAGGTAATGCCCCAGAGGTCATATAAAAGCTATACCCTAATTTTAATAATTTAAGTGCGATCGCTTAAAAGCATAACATTATACGCAATTATGCTTCTGTTATCTGGTGTTTAGTGTTGTGCCGAAAGTGCAAAATCTTCCAGATCATCTGAAAAACATCTAGTTTGCAGATTTAAATTAGATGAAACTCTTGTGGGGTGGGCATCTGGTTCCCCCCATGTTGATGTTATGCCAGTCAAATATTGAACAGCTTAGAACCAAGCGATCGCTCATCACAAAAGCATCAAAGGAAAAAGTCTGAAGCTGGGTTCTTTGTCCTCCATGCTTCAGACTTCTTCAGATGATTTAATTAAACTCCCCAGGCTGGATTCGAACCAGCGACCAATCGATTAACAGTCGATCGCTCTACCACTGAGCTACTGAGGAACGCTTACAATTAAACATCTTAAGACTAAATATAAGATTTGGCAAGTCTTTTTTCAAACTTTTTTTTGCCAATGTTGAATTCCCATAACACTATAGCCAAAACGCCCTCTGGCGGCTGGTTTCAGGCTTTTATATTTTAATATCTACTGTAACCCCATGCGTAATTCAGCCAGTCGCTGCCGGGCCTTAGCATCAATAGAGTTGGCTAAGAACCTACTTTTGGATTGTTTGCGCTGTTGATATTTATGTCGCATCCGACAAATTGTAGTTTCTACCTCACCACACAGTTGCTGTGCCGACAACCATTCAGCACCATACCCCTGAACCATCAACTGCTGTGCGCGGTCTGAGGTAGCCACAATCACGCGATGAATCAGAGATTGGGCTATTTTATAGCGCAGAGATGCACAGGACTTTTCAATATAGGTATCTGCCGTTTGCCCAAAATCAGTGTAATGAACTGATAAAAGTTCTGTAATAATTTCTTGATTGCTAGAAGCTTGATGATATTGGGCATCAAAAACTATTTGAGTCTCATAACCTTGAAAAGAACTGTAGTTAGTCATAGCTTCCACCAGTTCCCAGCGTGCTGCCTCTAATCCTGCATGATCACGGGTTTTCTTCAGGCAAGGCCAAGCGCCAATTATATTGTAGCCGTCTACTAACAAGACAGCTTGGAGTAATGAACGAGGCATGGTTTTTAATCACAGTTATCTAGAGTTAACAAAATTCATTCATTTTCATAGTAATTGAAGTATTGTCTGTAACTCTATGTTACAAATCAGTAAAAAATCCGATCAGATTCCCCAATTTGACTGGAAAAACCTTGCCCTAATAGAAACGCGCCCGATCAAGGCGCGTCCCAATTGTTAGTAATTATTCAAAAAAAGGGATGGTAGAAAATGGCTGTTTAAGAAGCTTGATCATCCATTGTCATCAAACGTTGTTTAAGACGTTGAGGCTCACCCTTATCTATCAAACAGCCTTTTTCTAGTAAGAAAGCGCCGTCACAGTAATTCAACTCGTCTAGGCGATGAGTTACCCATAGGGCTGTAATCCCCCGACTTTTGACAAGGCGACGGACACCAGCCACTAAGTCCAATTGGCTATCTGGATCGAGTAAAGCTGTGGGTTCATCTAATAATAAGATTTCGCAACGCCGAGCGATCGCACCTGCGATCGCCACACGTTGTTTTTGTCCCCCACTTAAAGCATAGATTGGGCGTAATTGCAAGGTAGACAAATTCACCGAACCTAAAGCCTCCTCCACCCTTGTCCTCACCGTAGCAGGCGGTAACTTTTCATCCACCAGACCAAAAGCCACGTCAGCACCAACAGTTGGCATCACCAGTTGATGATCAGGATTTTGAAAGACGAAACCAACGGGTTCTAAAACCTTAATTTCACCGGACTGAGGAGCTAATAGCCCGGCCAGTAATCGGAGTAATGTAGATTTACCACTGCCATTTGTACCCAAAAGCATCCAAAATTCACCCACAGGTACTTCCAGAGAGCAAGATTGGATTGCCTTCGCCCCACTAGGCCAACTAAATTCTAAATCCTTGACCTCAATGCCAACTTCTGACATTTTTATACCTTACTTATTCAGCTGTGACTGCAAAAAAGCCTGGTGGTCTACCGCCACTAGTAGTTGCACCATCTTTTTTGAACAATCTGTACTCCAGAAATTTCGCTAGAACGGACAGCAACTTTCTTTTCTGTCTTACCCTCACACTTAAGTTCCACGATGTCAGGGTTCCCAGAGCGCATAGCTGCCAAAATTAGCTGATAAATCGCTTCAGCATCCTCTGCTGTCTTACGTTGTACTGATACGGGAAAAGCAGTATTTTTGATACTTAAGTCAATGGTAAACATTTAGGATTAGTCAAACAGAACTGTAGAACTCATTTTAACGTTAGGGAGTGGGGAGTGGGGAGAAGAGGCAGGGGAGCAGGGTGCAGGGTGCAGGGGGGAGAAGAGGCAGGGGAGCAGGGTGCAGGGTGCAGGGGGGAGAAGACGGTAACTTCCCAATGACCAATGACTAATGACTAATGACTAAATCAAGAATTTAGTGGAAAAATTAACAATATGTGTTTATAATTATGAGAGTCAGTAAAAATTTGTAAACTAGATTGACAATCTGGTAAACTGTCTGCATACAGATAGCTGTAAAAGGTTTATCTATAAACAGACCTGTACTTATAAACAATTTGGAGATTCCTTCTCATGACCATCGCAGTTGGACGCGCCCCTAGTAGAGGGTGGTTTGACGTATTAGACGACTGGTTAAAGCGCGATCGCTTTGTATTCGTAGGCTGGTCAGGGATATTATTATTTCCCTGCGCTTACCTAGCACTAGGCGGTTGGCTCACCGGTACAACATTCGTCACATCCTGGTACTCCCACGGATTAGCATCATCTTACCTGGAAGGAGCTAACTTCTTAACAGTTGCAGTTTCCTCCCCACCAGACAGCTTAGGACACTCCCTACTATTGTTGTGGGGACCCGAAGCTCAAGGCAACCTCACCCGTTGGTTCCAATTGGGTGGCTTGTGGCCATTCGTAGCCCTACACGGAGCCTTTGCATTGATTGGCTTCATGTTGCGCCAATTTGAAATTGCCCGTCTTGTAGGCATCCGTCCATACAACGCTCTCGCCTTCTCTGCCCCCATTGCGGTATTCGTCAGCGTATTTCTGATGTACCCCTTGGGACAGTCTAGCTGGTTCTTTGGCCCTAGCTTTGGTGTAGCTGCAATTTTCCGTTTCCTACTATTCCTCCAAGGTTTCCACAACTGGACACTTAACCCCTTCCACATGATGGGTGTAGCAGGTGTTCTAGGTGGTGCGCTGTTGTGTGCCATTCACGGAGCCACAGTAGAAAATACCTTGTTTGAAGACGGTGAAGGTTCTTCTAACACCTTCCCTGCTTTTAACCCTACCCAAGCTGAAGAAACCTACTCAATGGTGACAGCAAACCGTTTCTGGTCACAGATTTTCGGGATTGCATTCTCCAACAAACGTTGGTTACACTTCTTCATGCTATTTGTGCCAGTAACTGGCTTATGGATGGCATCAATTGGGATTGTTGGTTTAGCACTAAACCTGCGGGCTTATGACTTCGTTTCCCAAGAATTACGGGCAGCAGAAGACCCAGAGTTTGAAACTTTCTACACCAAGAACATTTTGTTGAACGAAGGTATCCGCGCTTGGATGGCTCCTCAAGACCAACCCCACAAACAGTTTGTCTTCCCAGAGGAAGTTCTACCTCGCGGTAACGCTCTCTAAGATTCAAATCTCATTCCTCATTTTTTATTCAGCCCCTGCCACAAGGCGGGGGTTTATTTTTTTTGCAATTAAAATTTCTGTGTTATATTGAGTGCAGGTTAATAACCCAGAGCGAGATGCTCTGCCCTTTTAAAACTAAGACCGCTTAGGCAACAAGGAGGTGATGCCCATGATAGAAAGTAGTATAAGCATGGGTCATCAGGTTGCAGTTAGCCGGCTGTGTGCCGGGGCTGTTCTCTAAAAGTTAGCCTTAGTTTCCTTGTGATACTAAGTTAGCTCAAGTAGCTAGGCTAGAGTTCGGAGTTCCTTCCGGCAGTCTGGTTGCAACCTGAAGACCCGCTACACCGCCCTGATATTAGGTCAACCGATCTAAATCAGGGCGGATAGTTTTTTATGGGTATCTTTTGATTTCTCAATGGTTTCTGTGTAAGAGAGCATAAATAAACGGAGTAATCTGTAGTTTATGTGAACCAAACCACTCAAAACATGAGTAAACGTTATCTAGGTCATAACACCTTGGGATTCGCTAGTCCCCTGCCATGTTGCTACTTATTAAACAATCCGCAAGGATAGTGTATTTAGCATAACAAGCTCAGATAACAAGGTTGAAGCAAACATTACCCTGAAAAGGTGAAATTTAAATGTCTAATTTTGTTCTAGTTCTTGATACCAACAAAAAACCACTTACTCCAATTCATCCAGGAGATGCACGTTTTTTATTAAATCAACAAAAAGCTGCTGTATTTAGAAGATTTCCATTTACCATAATTTTGAAAGAACCTAAATCTGAAGTTCCAACTCAACCGATTGAATTAAAAATAGATCCAGGGAGTAAAACTACAGGTTTTGCGTTAGTTCAAAATAATAAAGTCATCTGGGGTATGGAATTACAACACAGAGGTTTAGCTATTAAAGAAAGCCTAGAAACTCGAAAAGGAGTAAGGCGAGGAAGACGTTCTAGACATACTCGTTATCGTCAAGCTAGATTTCTTAACCGCACTAAACCTCAAGGTTGGTTAGCACCTTCTTTAAGCCATAGAGTTTTAACTATTAACACTTGGGTTAAAAGATTATGTAATTTTGCCCCAATAACTGACATAGTTCAAGAGCTTGCTAGGTTTGACCTACAGCAGCTAGAAAACCCGGAGATA